>CAMWRX010000076.1 GCA_947176765.1 uncultured bacterium | reverse complement strand
TGGGTGGTCACGCCGTCCTTCTTCTCGGCGTGGTATACGTCGATGTGGTCGATCAGCTCCGCCACCATGCGCTGGGTGATCTCCGTGGCGTTGGTGTAGCGGCGGACGGTTTCAAGGAACGTGTCAACGTCCATCCTCCGGCCCTCGGACTTTTTCAGTTCCAGCCGGAGCGCCTTGATCTTCTTGGCGTTCTCCCCCTGCTCCGCCTCATACCGCTGGGACATTTTCGCAAACCGGGCGTCGTTGATTTTCTGGTTCACGTTGTCCTCATAAAGTTTCTCGAACAGCATATCGAGCTCCTTATCCCGCGCCAGCAGCCCGTCAAGCTCCCGCTGCTTTCTCGCCCGGTCATTCTCCGTCACCTTCGCGGACTGGCCCATCATGGCTTTGATGAAGTCGTCCTCGTACTCGTTGGCAAAACAGGCCAGACGGTTGACCTCATACAGCACCACCTGTTCCAGAAATTCCACCCGGATATAATGGGTCTTGGTGCATTTGCGCAGGCCGGAATTGTGATTCTGGCAGCTAAAGAACTTAATATCGTGGTTGCCCTGGTTAAAATGGAAATTGAGGTTGCCGCCGCACTCCGGGCATTTCAGAACGCCGGAAAATACGCTGGGCTCCTGGGTAACGGTGGGCTTTTTGCGGCGGGTGCCCTTTTTCATGCTCTGTACCTTCTCCCAGGTGGGCCGGTCAATGATGGCCTCATGGACATTGAGGAAGATTGCCCGGTTTTCGTCCGGGTTCTCAATGCGTTTCTTCACCTTATAGGACTTGGAGTAGGATTTGAAGTTGATTACATCACCGCAATACTCCTGTGTGGTGAGGATTTTCTTGACAGTGGTGTGGCCCCATTTGGTGGGCTCCACGGTGCTTTTGGAGCCGCCCCGGTTGGTTCCCCTGCTCCGCCAGTAGTAGGTCGGGTTGCAAACCCCGTCCCGTTCCAGCGCGGCGGCGGTTTCCGCCAGCCCAAAGCCGTCCAGCGCCATTTGATAGATCCGCCGTACCACGGCGGCGGCCTCCGGGTCGATCACCCAAAAGCGGGGGTCCTCCGGGTTCTTGATGTAGCCGTAGGGCGGCGGGGACAGGGGCACGCCAGAGTTTCCCTTTAATTTGTTCACGATTTTTCGCTTTTTGGAAATATCTCGGGCGTAATACTCGTTCATGATATTTTTGAAGGGGGTAAACTCGTTTTCGCCCTCGTCGCTGTCCACTCCGTCCGACACGGCCACCAGCCGCACATCATGGGCCGGGAAAAATTCTTCTGTCAGGCGGCCCACCTCAATGTAGTTCCGGCCCAGACGGGAGAGGTCTTTCACAAACACCGCCGAGATATATCCGTTCTCAATGGCCTGGACCATCTTCTGGAAACCGGGCCGCTTCATGGTGGTGCCGGTGATCCCATCGTCCACGAAAAACAGGGTGTCGGTGTAGCCTTTTTCTTTTGCCGCCTTCTGGAGAATTTTTTTCTGGTTGCTGATGCTGTTGGATTCGGTGTCCAGATTATCGTCACGGCTGAGGCGGCAGTACAACGCGGCGGTTCCCGCTGCGTGATTTTTGTTTGACAGTTTCAAAATATCCTCCTTTCTCACCGCCAAACAAGAGGTTTTATCCATATATATTATACTGCCGCCTCTGCTTGGCGTCAAATTTTCGGGTGGATGGATGAAAAGCTCACGCTGGGCCTAACTCGGCCAGCATGAGTTTCAGTAAAATATCACGCATGGGTTCCCCGCTTTCCTTATAGATCGGGGTGACAACAAAATTGATGTTCCCCACATGGTAGGTGTATTCCTCTTTCGGCGCCTGGTCGGTCATGACGCCCTCCTTTCCTTAATCGCGTCTCATGGTGAGATTTGAATATGGGGACAGCCGCACCATTGGGGTGCGGTTTTTTCATGGGCATGAATCAGACGGCTGGCGGCACAGCTCCACGGGACTTTCACCCCCACGTGGTTCTCACGCGGCCCTACCCATTGCCTGCGACGCTTTGAACGCTCGGACTGTGGCTGTAGGGGAGTATCGTTAGCGTATGTGCCGATGATTATAGCTGCCAGCTTTCGGTGTAAGCGGTTCTCGCTCTCCCATAGGGTATGGGATCATGGCGCGCCCACCGACGCGGCACATACAGAATGTATCTGTCGCCCTATACTGCACCGCCGTTATCTTGCGGGCTTTCTTTTTCAAGGTGCTACGGCCCCACACAGCGGAACGGAACGCGGAAAGGGTAAGTTCGTTCCGCCCGCTGCGGGCCGCTCGTCAGTTCATCGTGACGATTGAGTGAATGAGCTTGATTTCCAGACGGCGCTTCATGTACTCGTCCAGGCCCTCATAGGAATGGCCATACTCGTCATGGAATTTCCGGGTACTGAGCTTATTTATGTAGCCCTCATAGTACCGCAAAATACAGTCCATGGCCTCGGCGTCCCCGGCTTTGGCCGCATGGATCACCGAAAGGGGCGGCAGCTCTTTGCCTTTGTGCTTGGACCTGCTCATATCTTCCCTCCTTCCGGCATTAACGCCATCAGTTTTGTCCGCAGGATTTCTATCGTCCTTGTCCGGCGCTTTTGGACGGCACTTCTGCTCAGTCCCATGATTGAGCCAATTTCCTTATCAGTCAAATCCAATACACAGCGCAGGATCAAAATGCCCTGGTCGGGCGCGGACAGACTGGCAAAGGCTTCGGCCACAAGCTCATTTTCGATTGGCAGATCGCACCCATAGGAGCTGAACACGTAGCTGTCGCTGGGGTAGCGGTCTGTCGTGCTGAGCTTGTCCATTTCCGCCTGGGGTAAGGCGCTGAACGCCGTTTCATTGTCTCGACGATATTTCAGCTCCCGCAGGTAGTCAACGGCCTCATGTCTCAGTACCAATTTGCAGTAGCAATCAAACTGGCACTGTTCGCCACATTCGCGGGGGGTCGGTTCCATCTTCTCACCCCCTTTCGTTGGGGGGATGGGTGGTTCTTTCCCTTTCCGCCAGTAGAGCGAACAGGATGGCCCGTTATGCCACCAAAACGCTTATTTTCTGAAAAATATTTTTGACCGCTTTTATAGGTAGGCTGATAACTGCGATACAGCTCCCTACCCGGCACATAGGTGAACTGTAATTCATCTCTTAAACTGTGATGGCCGTGGGCGGAACATTGAAATACATATTCGATATATGCTGGTTAGGGAGTGTTTGTGGCATAACGCAAGGCCCTCCAAAATCGAAATATGAATTTTAATGTAGTAAAAATAAGAAAAGAGCAGAACTGTGATGAATTTAACTGAAACGCGATGTAAGGTAAAATGTTCTTGAGGTGAATTACCATGAAAGAATTTTCTCGTCCTCTTGGAGATGCCGTCAAACGGGCCAGAGGCAAACAGGACTTGACACAAGGCGAAGTAGCCAAAATGATCAACAGAGATACCCGAACCGTGATGAACATTGAGAACTACAAGGGCAATCCAAAACTGGAAGTTCTGTATCCACTGATTCGCTCGCTCCAAATCGATTCCAGGGAAATCTTCAACCCGGAAATGGCCCGGGAAAGTCCTTCCATCCGCCAGCTATACTTTCTCATTGCTGATTGCAGTGAGCAGGAGGCCGCCACGCTGATCCCCGTGGTGGAGGCCGTTCTGTCCGCCCTAAGAAGCGGCTGGGGCGCAGGTGTCGAAAAGCGCCAATAATATAAAAAGAGCCTGCGTCCCCGGTTGGGGATGCAGGCTCTGCGCTTTAAGCGTCTGGCTCACTTGCTCAAGACCATTCTAAATTTTACGATGTTTACCCGTATTTCCTTTTTGCACTTCGGGCAGTAAAGGGGAAAATTTATAAGTACGGTGTCCTCACATACCTTTGTTTTTGTTCTCCCCCCGCAAACCGGGCACTGAACCCACCGGGATTCGTTTTGATTATCACACACGTTCTGCTCCTCCAAACAACAAAATCGCTCTGCGTTAAACGTCTGGCTTTTTATGTGGGAAAAGGTCACTGTATTTTGTTTTGGCGCGCAGATAATCAGCCGCCGCAACAACGGTTTTTTATTTCCCGTTGGGCGATGATTTTTATTGTCTATGCTTTTTGTTTTTCGCTGTAATACTCAAACATAACCGTGTCGCATAGAGGTTTCCGTTCAGCCTGGTGACGGTCTGGACTTAAAAAGCCGTTTGCAGGATAGCCCAGTATTAGTAACGCAGTCGGCTCTATGTATTCCGGCAAATTAAATTCTTTTCTGATAATTGCAGGATCGAACAGGCCGACCATTACGCTCCCAATCCCCAATTCTCTTGCCTCTAACATTATGTGGTCACAGACAATACCAATGTCTAAATCGCCGGAGCATTTGTTGTCAAAGGGACGTACCAGTTCATTCCGTCTATCCCGGCAAACAATCAGGACGCAAGATGATCCAAAGATTTTGTATGCTTTCTGAACTTTTGAGAGGTTTTCTGGTTCACGAACAACGATAATTCTTTGTGGCTGGCGATTGCAAGCACTTGGGGCTAAGCGGCTTACCGATAATACCTTTTGCAAATCTTCCTCTGGTATAGCCGTATCACTAAAGCCTCTTGTGGTACACCGTTGTTTTGCTAAGTCTAAAAATTCCATTTTACTTTCCTCCAAACAAGAACAATTATTCACATTCTTATTCTACTACACAGACGGCCACATGTCAATAAATGCGAATAAAATTTCTTGTTTTTGTTGACCTTTTGGAAATCTCCCGGTATAATGAAAAAAACGGAGGAGGGCCACCATGGCAAAAACAAGAGTACCTACTCAAAAACGCTCAATAGAAAAACGCGAAAAGATAGTAAAGGCGGGCTTTGACCTTTTTTGTGAAAAGGGATATTACAAAACAAATACCGCTGAAATTGCAAAATATGCTGGCGTATCAACCGGGGCACTGTATAGTTATTTTGAAGATAAGCGACAAATCTTTATAGAGTCGTTTCATCAGCATCTCGATGCTATTTCATCCGCCCTATTACAACAACTCAACAGTTTACCAGAGCAGCTTGATTTATCCACATTTATTGGAAAATGGATAGAGGGCTATATTGACTTATATGCTAAATCTAATCACGCGCTTGTTCAGCTACGATTAGTGATAGTAGATGATGAAGAAATCAACCACCACTTTTCCGATTTGGAAAACACTTATTTTTCAAATATAGCAGATATATTGAAAACCAGAGAGATAACCTGCGGTGATTTGTTTGAAAAGGTATATGTCTCCTGTATCTTGATTGACTCACTACGCCAGGAAAAAACTTCATTTTCACACAATGGATTGAATTTTGAAATTCTCCAGGAGCAGGTCAAACAAAATATTCTCAAAATGCTGTCTGATTGATTATAGTGCCTTTTCAAGCAACAGATTATTACGCTAATTTCACACCGACTATCTAAACCCTCCTTATCAGAAGTAAGGGGGGTTTTTGGTCTTTGGCCTTAGTCCTGTTCCATGAAATGATTTTTGCGTCTCACGGTGAGATTTAATTCGCGCTGCAAATCGCGTCTTACCACGAGATTTATTTTTAGTCCATAAAGGCCAGCTTGCCCACAGCTATGAAGCCAGAGACAGAAATTTCAGTTATGATAAATCTGTTGACTGTTTGGGACAAGCCTATAAAATAGCTCAGATCGCTAAAAGAGACGGAGGCCAAATAGTAACAGCCTCCGCCTCATCCTTCGCACTATTGCTGGAGCTTTGCCAACATGATTTGCCGCTTTGCTTCTATCTGGGCCAAATCGTCCTCGATCAGCTCTCTGTCCCCATGGGTAGCCTGATATTCCAGATACCCTTCGTAACCGCTGAGCAGAATGTCGGCCATATCCTGGGGCGTCTTGCACAGCCTTGAATCGGCCCAGTCCCCCAGGCAGCCGTCCCACTCCATCACCGTATAACCGTGAGAGGTCATTACGATTTCATACATACCATCGTCGGCAAGATAGTTCTTGAAAACATCCAGCACCTTTTCAAACGTCAGCATGAAAGTTCCTCCTAAATTTAAGAATTGATGATTTTGCTTTCCACTTGCGGCAGTTCCCAACAGTCTGTTCCAGCCTTCTGTTGTTAGCCATTGACCTACAATATATAGTTTATCAGCGGCTACCATGTGCGTCAAATTAAATATAAGCTATTGGGGAATAATTTGTAGTCCTTTAGCTTGTAACGGAGGGCGGCATATGGATAAGAAATTGCTTGGCAGACAAATCAACCGGGCCAGGAAAGACAGAGGACTGACCAGCGAAAAACTGTCCGAAGCCTGCAACATCAACGCCACATATTTACGTCAAATAGAATCCGGCGCAAAGACACCCAGCCTGCCCATGTTCGTTTCAATCTGCCGGGCATTGAAAGTCTCCCCCTCCTATCTGCTGGTAGATGTATTGCCTGATACCGATATTCACGATATGGATATGCTCTTAGAGCTGTGGCAGACGGCAACCCCCAAACAAATCAAAATTATCACGGCCATGGTCAAAAGCGCCCTGGATAATATCAACGAATAGCAATCTTCCCTATTATGCCCAATAAAAAAGCGTCTCACGGTGAGATTCAATTCACATTATGAATCGCGTCTCACCGTGAGATTTATTTCTTAGTCCATAAAGGCCAGCTTGCCCACCGCTGTGAAACCGGAGGCGGAAAATTCAGTTATTACGATGTTGTTCTGCCCGCTGGCGCAATGGCAGATCAGCAGCTTCCCCGCCTCGTTCCGGCCCACCACTACACCGATATGGGATGAATCCGGGTATAGGGCAAAATCCCCCGGCTTGGCGTTGGCGGTTGATACCGCTGTCAAATTTCTGCCGATGTACCAATGCCCATCGCTGGGCAGGCCCACATTTTTCAGCACCCAGTCCAGAAAACCGGAGCAGTCCAGACCAAAGGGCCGATAGGTGCCGCTGGTGTCGTTCCCTGGCGAGGTAACTTTCATCAGTGTGCCCCAACGGGGGTCCCAGCCGATGGCGCTGCTCTTGCCGCCCCAAAAATAGTTTACCTTCCCCACCAGCTTACAAGCCGTCTCCACCACGGCCCGGCGCTCCGGGGAAAGATCATCCGGCAATCTGTGGAGCACTTCTATCACTTTCTCGTCAGAAATGCCCAGGTTCGCCAGCAGGCCGCCGAGCACGTCCAGCTCGCCCAGCAGCTCCGTCAAGGTATTGCTCTGGTCGGTGGAAAACGCATAGGCCGTCCGCATATCGTCCGCGCTCTTGGGGGTGATGGTGATATGCAGCTTCTTTTCTGTCCACGCCTCGGTATCGGCTGTGGCCTCATGCTCAATGGTTTCCACGCTGGACGATAAAGCGCACATATCCCAAAAGACGGCCCGCAACCGTTCCACCCGCTCCGGGGTCAGGGCGGCCACGTCCACGCTGCCCGCGCCCATGGCGGTTTTGCAGGCAAATACCGCCGCTACCTCCCGCCAGTCCGGGGCCGCGCCCTGGATGTCGATGGCGCTGTAGTCCCCCGCCTGCAAAACTTCCAGTTTGTCGGAAAGCTCCATGTTGATCTGGTTTACGGCGGCGTTCAGCGGCACCGCCCCAGGGGAAGGCTCGTTGGCAAACAAAATACCGAAGGGCGACGCAATCACGGCGGCCACCAGGAAAATCACGCACATAGTAGCGGCCAGAGTGCCCCCGCCTACCAGGGCGGCCAGGGCGCTGATCAGCTCCTTCACCGCCTTCACTGTAGCCTGTGCCGCTTTCTTGGACAGGTCGGCGGTGGCCTGGGCCGCCCGCTTGGATTTTTGGAGCATACCGCGCTGGGCCTCCCGCTGGACCTTTTTTCTGGCCCGGTCAGCGATCTGCTTGGCGGCGGCCTTCTTCCCCATGGGGCCGGGGGTGTTGGTGGCAGGGACCGACTGTGCCCGGACGGTCTGCTTCACCGTTTGGCGGGTCTTGGGTTGGATTGCCCCGGCCTGGGGCTTCTCCTTCAGCACAGTGGAGCGCCTGGGACGCTCTTTGATGGATGGATAGATAGATTGGTTCCCAGCGGGGGAATTTTTTATGGAAGGGCCAGGGGTGGACGGGGGCCCGCCGTAGTGGGGTGAGGCCGGAGCCTCCCCCCGGATGGTTGTGTCTGTCCGTGGGTGGGTCAGCCGTTCCTTTCTCTGGTCTACCGCCCGCTGGAGCATACGATCCCCCGGAGTAGGGTCTGACGGCGCGGCGGGTGTGTCCATCGTCCGGCCCAGGCGGGCCGGGGTATCTGCCCTGGAAGAAATAGGCGGCGTTTCCTCTCGGATCGTTCTGTCCGTCTTGGGGTGGATAAGCTGCTCCTGCCGCTGGCCTGCGGCCCGCTGCCGCATACGTTCCCTCGGCGGCGGAGCCTGGACCTGGGGTGTGTCGGGCGCGTCCGCCGCCTGCCTGGGCCTGGGGTGGGCCGGTGTATCTGCCGGAGCCTCCACCCCTGGATCGTCAGGGATCGGGGCCGATGTGTCCGGGGGCTGGCCCTGGGCGTCCGGCTGGTGCTGCCGCTCCTTAATCTTCTGACGCTCCTGCCTGACCTTGGACACTGCCATGGAAACACCCCGCTTTGCGGAATGGTGTACCTCAATGGCGCTGGCGTGGGTAGCCTGCTCCACCTGTTCCACGGCCCCGGTGCTGCCGTCCGCGCTGGCCGAGCCGGTGGTGGTGCTGGTGGCGTTGTCGGTGCTGGTGATGTCGGTGATATTGTCGTGTATCTCGGCGGCGGGGCCTCCTCCCCGTTTCTGCTGGACCAGCTCTTTTTTCAGCTTGGCCGTCATAACGCGCTGGGCCTGCTGCTGGGCTGTTCCACTGTTCTTCTTCTTGCCTTTGCCCTTAACCTTATCGGTTTGGTCCCGTTCTTTAACCTTGGGCATGATATATCCCTCCTAAAAAAGTAGTGGGGCGCGCCCACCATGGACGCGCCCCTGGTTACGTTCCTGATCCTTCTCACAATGCAATTAGGACAAGGCAACGTGTGTTTCAAAAATAGTATTGCTATCTGACACGCCGGGTCGATTTTCTGGTATTTATGGGCCTAACCTTTTGTGTGCCGCTCTGCCGAGGACAGTATGGACGTTCCGGGCCGCTTCGGATCATTTTCTTTCCCATAGGGATACACAGATGTCGGGTAAAATCTGCTGTCACGGTATTCTCTTTGATGTTTGTGGGGTGGTATTTCCCGTCGAGCACACATTCAGCAGAAACCACTACCTTCCCATTTTGTTCAGCCAAAGCGTTCCGTATTTTTTTGAACAGTAAAAGCCGCTCATGCAGAGGGGCGTCAGAACAGCAGTAGAGTTGCGGAAAGTATATAAATTTCTGCGTTGGCTCCTTAGTACGAAAACCGTATGTTATGATGCCCCTGAGTTGCCGCTCTTTTGCCCGTTCAATATGCTTAACATATCCTATCGCTGTTTCAGCGCCTTTTGTCAGGAAAAGAATACCTACTTGGCGGCGTTCCTCTGGAGACAATGGAACGTCCTTTAGCGGCTGGCCTACGATCCCTTTTCTTGCATGAAAATTCTCCGGGGCCCAGCGGTAGCCACTGACAGCATAATGAAATCGTTTCTTCATGTTGAATTGCGTCTCATGGTGAGATTTAATTCTCGCCGGGAGTGGTGGACATGAGACGGTAGAGCTCGGTGTCCCTGGGGATGGTATTGGAGAACGGCACCAGGGAGCCGCCGATCCGCAACAGGCCGTGGCCCGCCTCGGCGTTGGTGATATAGCCCATCTGTGTGTCGGAAATATGCAGCAGCTTGGCAAGCTCCACCCGGTCGGTGGCCGCCTGGTTGAACAGCAGCAGAAATTCAGAGTTCGCCAGCATGAGCCGGGCCGTCTCGGATTTCAGACATTCCTCTACGTTCTGCGTGGCCGCCGTCATGATTCCGGCGTACTTCCGAAAGCGCTTCCACGCCCGGTACAGAAATTCCCCGGAGTAGTGGTATTTGAAGTACAGATACACTTCATCCAGGAATACCCAGGTGTATTTGCCCCGCTTGCGGTTCTCCATGACGCGGTTCTGGATGGCCTCCAGGGTGACAACCAAAGCGGTGGGCCGAAGCTGCTCCCCCATCTCGTAAAGGTCCAGCACCACGATCCGGCTGTCCATGTTCACGTTGCCGGGGTGGGCGAACACATTCAAGCTGCCCTCGGTGATCAGCTCGGCGGCCAGGGCGATTTCCCGCGCCTCCGGGTCCGCCTGACGCATGACCTCATTCCGCCAGTCGGTCAGCAGGGGCATAGGGGCCCGACCCCGGTTGTTGAAATAGTCCTGGTACACGTTGGCAGTACAGCGGTCAATGATGGATTTGTGACTGCCGGACAGACGGCCCACGCCCATCTGCTGCTCCAAAATGCTGGTAATGATTTCCGATTTCATAGCAATGGGGCTTTCCCCGTCCCCGTAGCCCTCGGTCACTTCCAGGGGGTTGATATGGTGCCTGCTGTTGGGAGAGATTTCAATGACTTCCCCACCCAGGGCGCGGGCCAGGGGGCCGTACTCGCGCTCGGCGTCAATGATGATAATATCGTCCCCGGTGGCGAGGGCCACATTCTGGATCGTGGACTTCATCGCCATAGACTTGCCGGAGCCGGACACGCCCAGGTAGAAAGCGTGGGGGGAGATCAGCCGCTTGCGGTCACAGATCAGCAGGTTCTTGCTGATGGCGTTTACCCCGTAGGACAGGCCGCCCGCGTCCTGGATTTCCTGGACGCGGAACGGCATAAGGACGGCGGTGCTCTCGGTGGTCAGGGTGCGCAGAGCCTTCACCCGGCGCAGGCCGTAGGGCAGGACAGTGTTCAAGCCGTCCTCCTGCTGGTAGCGCAGGACGGAAAATTGGCAAAGGTGCTCCCGGCCAATGGACATGAGGGCGTCGGTGTCCGCGTCAAGCTGTTCCAGGCTGTCCGCGATATGCACCAGCGTCACCACGGCAAACATCATGCGCTGGTCCCGTTCGGTGAGGTCGGACAGAAATTCCTTGGCCTCGCCCCGAAGCTGCTCCAGGTCGTAGGGAACGGTGGCGGTGAAATTGTTCTTGTCATTCTGCCGCTGCTGCCAGCGGGTGATGTCCGTCTCAATGCCCATAATCCGACTTTGAATCTCCTTCACCGCTTCGTCAGTGGGGATAGGCAGGATGTCAATGGACAGCATGAGGTTCCGGGGAAAATCGGACAGGGCGGAAATCATGCTGTCCTTGATATAGCTGGCGTAATCCTTGAGGAACAGGACGCGGCCCACCTTGTTCCCCATTTCAAAATGTCCCGCCCGAAACCGCATACCGTCCGGGCAGATCAGGTCTTTGAAGTCCAGGCCCCGGCGAATGG
>CAMWRX010000075.1 GCA_947176765.1 uncultured bacterium | reverse complement strand
GATGAGGGATACGCCGGGGGTGGAGTACCGGGTCTTGGCGATCCAGGGGTAGACCTTCTTTCCCGGCAGGTGGCCGCCCTCCCCGGGCTTGGCCCCCTGGGCCATTTTGATCTGGATCTCCTTCGCGCTCACCAGATATTCGCTGGTGACGCCGAACCGCCCGGAGGCCACCTGTTTGATGGCGGAGCAGCGGTCGGATTTCAGCCGATCGGGCCGCTCGCCGCCCTCGCCGGAGTTGGACTTGCCGCCCAGCATATTCATGGCCTGAGCCATACACTCATGGGCCTCCTGGGAGATGGAGCCGTAGCTCATGGCCCCGGTCTTGAAGCGCCTGACGATGGAGTCCACGCTCTCCACCTCGTCGATGGGGATGGGCTCGTCGGCGTACTTCATCTCCATCAGCCCCCGGAGGGTGTGGGGACAGCTCTCGTCGTCCACCAGGGCGCTGTACTGCTTGAACAGCCCGTAATCCCCGGTGCGGGTGGACTGCTGGAGCAGGTGGATGGTTTTGGGGTTGTACATATGGTCTTCCTGCCCCGAGCGGGCCTTGTGGGCGCCCACTGAGTCCAGCGTTTTATCCACGCCCAGGCCCAGGGGGTCAAAGGCCCGGCTGTGGTTCTTGTCCACCAGCCGCTCGATCTCCTTCAGCCCGATGCCCCCCACCCGGGAGACGGTGTTGGTAAAGTATTCGTCCACCACGTCCTTCGCGATGCCGACGGCCTCGAAAATCTGGGCGGACTGGTAGGACTGGATGGTGGAGATGCCCATTTTGGAGGCAATCTTCACGATGCCCTTCAAAACGGCCTTGTCGTAGTCGTCCACCGCCGCGCCGAAATCCTTGTCCAGCAGCCCCTCGTCGATGAGCTGACCGATGGTCTCCTGGGCCAGATAGGGGTTGATGGCCCGGGCGCCGTAGCCCAGCAGGGCGGCGAAGTGGTGGACGTCCCGGGGCTCGGCGGACTCCAGGATCACGGACACCGCCGTGCGCTTGCGGGTGCGCACCAGGTGCTGCTCCAGGCAAGACACCGCCAGCAGGGACGGGATGGCCACATGGTTCTCGTCCACCCCGCGATCGGACAGGATGATGATGTTGGCCCCGTTGCGATAGGCCCGGTCCGCGGCAATCTTCATCTGATCCAGCGCCCGCTTCAGCGGCATATTTTTAAAGTAGAGCAGGGACACCGTCTCCACATGGAAGCCCGGCTTGTCCATAGCCTTGATTTTCATCAGATCAACAGAGGTCAGGATGGGGTTGTGAATTTGCAGCACCCGGCAGTTCGACCCCCGCTCCTCCAGCAGGTTGCCATCGTCGCCCACGTACACGGTGGTGTCGGTGACGATCTCCTCCCGGATGGCGTCGATGGGCGGGTTGGTCACCTGGGCAAAGAGCTGCCGGAAGTAGCTGAACAAAGGCTGGTCGTGGCCGGACAGCACCGCCAGCGGGACGTCCGCGCCCATGGCGGCGGTGCTCTCCGCGCCGGTGCGGGCCATGGGCAGGATGGCATCCTTTACGTCCTCATAGGTGTAGCCAAACGCCTTCTGCACCTGGGCCCGGCGCTCTGGGCTGTACCGCTCCACACGCTTGTTGGGGATGGGCAGATCCTTCAGCTTTACCAGGTTCCTGTCCAGCCACTCGCCGTAGGGGTTGCGCCCGGCGTAGCCCTCTTTGATCTCGCTGTCGCCGATGACGCGGCCCTGGACGGTGTCCACCAGCAGCATCTTCCCCGGCTCCAGCCGGGATTTGTTCACGATGTGGGCGGGGTCGATGTCCAGCACCCCCACCTCGGAGGACAAAATCAGCCGGTCGTCGTCGGTGACATAGTACCGGGAGGGGCGCAGGCCGTTGCGGTCCAGCACCGCCCCCACCTGGTCGCCGTCGGAGAACAGGATGGCGGCGGGGCCGTCCCAGGGTTCCATCATCACGGCGTAGTATTGGTACAGATCCCGGCGGGCGCGGGACAGATTCTCGTCGTTTATCCACGGCTCCGGGATGCAGATCATCACCGCCAGGGGCAGCTCCATGCCGCTCATCACCAGGAATTCCAGGGTGTTGTCCAGCATGGCGGAGTCGGAGCCGTCCACATTCACCACCGGGAACACCTTATCCATGTCCTCCTCCCACACTGGGGCGTGCATGGTCTCCTCCCGGGCCAGCATCCGGTCTACATTGCCCCGAATGGTGTTGATCTCCCCGTTGTGGAGGATCAGGCGGTTGGGGTGGGCCCGCTCCCAGGAGGGATTGGTGTTGGTGGAGAACCGGGAGTGAACCAGGGCAATGGCGGAGGTGTACGCCTCGCTTTGCAGGTCGGGGTAGAACTGCCGGAGCTGGCCCACCAGGAACATCCCCTTATACACAATCGTCCGGCTGGACAGGGATGCTACATATGTATTGTCGTTGGACTGCTCGAACTCCCGGCGGGCGATATACAGCCGCCGGTCGAATTCCAGCCCCTTTGCCAGCTTGTCCGGGCGGCGGACAAAGCCCTGCATGATCCGGGGCATTTTGGCCAGCGCCTTATGCCCCAATACCTCGGGGCGCACCGGCACCTCCCGCCAGCCGATGAACTCCATCCCCTCCCGGGCCACGATGAGCTCGAACATCTTCATGGCCTGGTTCCGGCGCAGGGTCTCCTGGGGGAAGAAGAACATTCCGATGCCGTAATCCCGCTCACCCCCCAGGGCGATGCCGCACTCCCCCGCCGCTTTCGCAAAAAACTCATGGGAGATCTGCACCAGAATGCCCACGCCGTCGCCGGTCTGGCCCTCGGCGTCCTTGCCCGCCCGGTGCTCCAGCTTTTCCACGATCTTCAGCGCGTCGTCCACTGTTTTGTGGGTTTTTCGGCCCTTGATGTCCACCACGGCCCCAATGCCGCAGTTGTCGTGTTCGAACCGGGGGTCGTACAGCGGCCCCCGTATCTGTTCCCGCTCTTGCTTCATCATGTCCATCCTCCAAACGAAAACCGGCCCAGCAGCGGTAAGGAGGAGGTCTCCCCCCTCCTGCCCCCCGTTGGGCCGGCTTTTGGTTTCTATTTTATAATACCGAGACGATGCGCCGCACCGCTTCCTTTGTGGCGTCCGCGCCGCCGAAGGCGGTGACCCGGATGTACCCCTCCCCGCTGGGGCCGAAGCCCGCGCCGGGGGTGGTGACCACGCAGGCCTGTTTCAACAGCAGGTCGAAAAAGTCCCAGGACGGCGTATGGTTGGGCGTTTCCACCCACAGGTATGGGGCGTTCACCCCGCCGTACACCGTCAGCCCGGCGGCGGTCAGGCCCTCCCGGATGACCTTGGCGTTGTTTAGGTAGTAGTCGATGGCGGCCTTCGTCTGGGCCTTGCCCTCGTCGGTGAACACCGCCTCCGCCGCCCGCTGGATGACATAGGGCACGCCGTTGAACTTGGTGCCCTGGCGGCGGTTCCACAGCGCGTTCAAAGACGCGCCATCCCGCTCCAGCGCCTTGGGGATCACGGTGTAGGCGCAGCGGGTGCCGGTGAACCCGGCGGTCTTGGAGAAGGAGCGGAACTCAATGGCGCAGGTCTTGGCCCCCTCCACCTCAAAGATGCTGTGGGGGATTCCCTCCTCGCGGATAAACGCCTCATAGGCAGAATCGTACAAAATCACGCTGTCATGGGCGTTGGCGTAGTCCACCCAGACCTTGAGCTGCTCGCGGGTCGCCGCCGTGCCGGTGGGGTTGTTGGGGGAGCAGATGTAAATGAGGTCGGGCGCTTTTCCCTGGGGCAGCTCGGGGAAGAAGCCGTTCTCGGCGGTGCAGGGCAGGTAGATCAGATTCGTCCACTTCTCCCCGTCGTGGTCGCCGGCCCTCCCCGCCATGGCGTTGGTGTCCACATACACCGGGTACACCGGGTCGCACACCGCCACCACGTTGTCCACCGAGAAGATGTCGCCGATATTGCCGCAGTCGCTCTTGGCGCCGTCGGACACGAAGATCTCATCGTCGGCGATGTCCACCCCCCGCTCCTTGTAGGAGTTTTGGATGGCAAAGCGCAGGAAATCGTAGGCGCAGCAGGTCTCCTCGCAGTAGCCCCGGAAGGTCTCCTTCACCCCCATCTCTTTGGACGCCTTCACCATGGCGTCCACCACCACGGGGGCCAGGGGCTGGGTCACGTCGCCGATGCCTAAACGGATCAGGGGCATGGGCGGGTTCTGGGCGGAAAAGGCCCGCACCCGGCGGCCGATCTCCGGGAACAGATAGCCCCCCGGCAGCTTGAGAAAGTTCTGATTGATGTGGGCCATGGGACCACTCCTTGCTTTATTTGTTTAAATCATTCTACCGCAAAAGGGGCGGCGCGGTCAATTGTCAAGTTTGCCATCAAAAACGGTGGCGGCGGGGCCGGTCATGAACACATGGCCGGATTTTTCGTCCCAGCGGACGGACAAGTCCCCCCCGGCCAGGTGGACCACCGCCTCCCGGTCCAGCTTTCCGGCATTCATCATGGCCGCCGCCGCCGCGCACGCCCCGGTGCCGCAGGCCATCGTCTCGCCGCTGCCCCGCTCCCAGACGCGCATCTCCAATTCCCCCCGGTTCAGAACGCGGATGAACTCCGCGTTCACCCGGTGGGGAAAGGCGGGGTTCCGCTCCACACCGGGGCCCACCGTCCGCAGATCCAGGGCGGCGGGGTCGTCCGCCTCGATGACCGCGTGGGGGTTGCCCATGGACACGGGAACGGCGCGCCAGCGCCCCTCCCCGGCGGTCAGCTCCAGCGGCGGGGAGACCGCGGGCGCCCCCATGTCCACCACGGCGGCGTACGCCTTTTTCTCTCGAAGCATCAGGGACAGCTCCCGCTCCCCCGCCAAAGTCTCGATCGTGAGGTGCTGCTGATCCGTCAGCCCCTTATCGTACACGTATTTGCCAAAGCAGCGGATGCCGTTGCCGCACATGGCCCCCTCGGAGCCGTCGGCGTTGAACATCCGCATTTTGAAGTCCGCACGGCTCGACGGGCAGACGCAGATGATGCCGTCCCCGCCCACGCCGAAGCGGCGGTGAGAAAGGCGGCGGGCCAGTTCGCCCAGGTTGTCGGGTGTGGATTCCATGCAGTTCAGGAAAATATAGTCGTTTCCCAGGCCGTGCATTTTGGTGAATTCCATGGCCGTCCCTCCTGTTTGCCGATTGGGAAGCCAAACGGGAGGACAACAGAGCGGCAGTTTTCCCACTGCCGCCCTGTCCTGTGTTCACTGATCCGCCAGCACAAGCTTAGCGGTGTCAGTCAGCCGGGCGCCATTGTCCATGCTCTGCTTTTGTAAAAACCGGTGGGCCTGCTCCTCCGTCATGCCGTGGCGGCTCATCAGCACCGCCTTGGCCTGCTCCACCAGCTCCCGCTCCTCCTGACTTCGCCGAGCGGGAGAGTGCCCCTGGCTCGGTTCTCGGGCGGCGCTCTGCGCCACCTGGGCCAGCAGCCGCACCGAAGCCATCAGCTCTGAGCGGCGCACCGGGGCCTGGAGTTTGAAGATCCCCTCCGTCTCACACAGATCAAGCTGGGCCTGGGGGGCCACCATCAGCATAGAGCACCGCTGGGGCAGGTCGTAGAACAGCGACTCGCAGCTCTCCTCCCCCAGCTTGAAGCCGCACACCACGATGTTCAGCCGCAGCTTGCGCACCGCCCGCCGCACCTGGTCGGCCGTGCGGCACACGACGCAGGAGAACTCGCCGCCGTTCTCAATGATCTCACGGAGCCTGTCGCAGTTGCCCTGGCGCTCAAAGGCCACGATCACCTGCCGCATACCCGCTCACTTCCTTCCGGAGCGGGCAGCTCAATAGTTGATCATGTATTTATCCACTTCCCAGCTGGACACGCGGGTGCGGTACTCGTCCCACTCCTTCTCCTTGCCGGCGATGTACTGGGAGCTGACGTGCTCGCCCAGGGTACTCATGACCAGCTTATCCTTCTTCAGCGCGGCCAGCGCCTCCTCCAGGGAGCCGGGCAGGGCCTCGATGCCCCGGCGGCGCCGGGTGGCGGGGGTCATGGCAAAGATGTTCTCGGTGATCTCCGGGGGCGGGGTCATGCCCTTCTCGATGCCGTCCAGGCCCGCAGCCAGACATACCGCCAGGGCCAGATAGGGGTTGCAGGAGGGGTCGGGGCAGCGCAGCTCCACCCGGGTGCCCTGGCCGCGGGAGGCGGGGATGCGGATCAGCGCGGAGCGGTTGGAGGCAGACCAGGCCATGTAGCAGGGGGCCTCATAGCCGGGCACCAGCCGCTTGTAGGAGTTGACCAGCGGGTTGGTGATGGCGGCCATGCCCTTCATATGGGCCAGGATGCCGGCGATAAAGGACATACATTCCTTGGATAGCTGCTTGGGGGCGTTGGGATCAAAGAACACGTTCTGACCGTCCCGGAACAGGGACATATTGGTGTGCATACCGGAGCCGTTGATGCCGAAAATGGGCTTGGGCATGAAGGTGGCGTGGAGGCCGTTCTTCTGGGCCAGGATCTTGACCGCCAGCTTGAAGGTCATGATCTTGTCGGCGCACTCCAGGGCGGGGGCATACTTGAAGTCGATCTCGTGCTGGCCCTGGGCCACCTCGTGGTGGGACGCCTCGATCTCATAACCCATCTGCTCCAGGGCCAGGCAGATCTCCCGCCGGGTGGACTCGCCGTGGTCCAGGGGACCCAGGTCAAAGTAGCCCGCCTCGTCGTTGGTCTTGGTGGTGGGCTTGCCGTCCTCATCGGTCTGGAACAGGAAGAACTCCGCCTCGGGGCCTACATTGAAGGTGTCGTAGCCCATGGCCTTCGCCTTTTCCAGCACCCGCTCCAGCACGCCCCGGGGATCGCCCACGAAGGAGGAGCCGTCCGGGTTGTGTACGTCGCAGATCAGCCGGGCCACCTTGCCGTGCTGGGGCCGCCAGGGGAAAATGACGAAGCTGTCCAGGTCGGGGTACAGGTACTGGTCGGACTCATTGATGCGGACAAAGCCCTCGATGGAGGAGCCGTCCAGCATGATCTCGTTATTGACCGCCCGCTCGATCTGGGAGGCGGTGATGGCCACGTTCTTCAGCTGGCCGAAAATGTCGGTGAACTGCATCCGGATGAACTTGACGTCCTCTTCCTTCACGATGCGGATGATGTCTTCTTTAGAGTATCCCATGTTTGACTTCCCCTTTCATTTATATTGGCCCGCCGGGAAATCATGCTCCCTCCCCCGCGGCCAACGTGCCTGGGATGGTTTGAGACGTGAAAAGGCGTCCCAAACCTGCCGGTCCGGAACGCCTTTGTCCTCTCGATTACGGGTTTCAGTATAGCACAAACCCGATTTTTGTCAACGCTTTTTTGCGCGTATGCAAATTTTCAGCGCGGAAAACAGGTTTCTCCCCGTTTGAAACCCGTTTTTTGTAATATGTTACATGATGGGCAAGGCGGGCTCCGCCCCGCTCATCAGCCAAAATTACAGCAGATTTTTCCATGCCGCCCCAAATATTCGACCTTTTGCCTCTGGAAAAAATGAACAAGGATAGCAAGTCTTACTTGACCATTCTCTCCTGTTCTGATAAAATAGCATTATTGACACAGCGTATTATGATTTGCGCAGGTTTCTTCACACATTTGATAAAAATTGGAGGAATGTACAATGGCTCACAAGTACGTCTATCTGTTCTCAGAGGGCAACGCCAATATGCGCGAGCTCCTGGGCGGCAAGGGTGCCAACCTGGCCGAAATGACCAACATCGGCATGCCCGTGCCCCAGGGCTTCACCATCACCACCGAGGCGTGTACCCAGTACTATGAGGACGGACAGAAAATCAACGACGAGATCCAGGCCGAGATCATGGAGTATATCGTCAAGATGGAGGAGATCACCGGCAAGAAGTTCGGCGATCTGGAGAACCCCCTGCTGGTGTCCGTCCGCTCCGGCGCCCGGGCCTCCATGCCCGGCATGATGGACACCATCCTCAACTTAGGGCTGAACGAAGAGGTGGTGGATGTCATCGCCAAGCAGTCCAATAACCCCCGCTGGGCCTGGGACTGCTACCGCCGCTTCATCCAGATGTACTCCGACGTGGTCATGGAGGTTGGCAAGAAGTACTTCGAGCAGCTCATCGACCAGATGAAGGAGAAGAAGGGCGTCACCCAGGACGTGGAGCTCACCGCCGACGACCTGAAGGAGCTGGCCGGCCAGTTCAAGGCCGAGTACAAGGCCAAGATCGGCGCCGACTTCCCCTCTGACCCCAAGGAGCAGCTCATGGGCGCCATCAAGGCCGTGTTCCGCTCCTGGGACAATCCCCGCGCCAACGTCTACCGCCGTGACAACGACATCCCCTACTCCTGGGGCACCGCCGTCAACGTGCAGTCCATGGCCTTCGGCAACATGGGCGACGACTGCGGCACCGGCGTGGCTTTCACCCGCAACCCCGCCACCGGCGAGAAGAAGCTGTTCGGTGAGTTCCTGACCAACGCCCAGGGCGAGGACGTCGTCGCCGGCGTCCGCACCCCCATGCCCATCGCCGAGATGGCTGAGAAGTTCCCCGAGGCCTTCGCCCAGTTTGAGGACGTGTGCAAGCGGCTGGAGGATCACTACCGCGATATGCAGGACATGGAGTTCACCGTGGAGCACGGCAAGCTCTATATGCTCCAGACCCGCAACGGCAAGCGCACTCCCGCCGCCGCCCTGAAGATCGCCTGCGACCTGGTGGACGAGGGCATGATCGACGAGAAGAAGGCCGTGGCCATGATCGAGCCCCGCTCCCTGGACACCCTGCTCCATCCCCAATTCGATGGGGACGCCCTGAAGGAAGCCCCCCTGCTGGCCACCGCCCTGGGCGCCTCCCCCGGCGCCGCCTCCGGCAAGATCGTCTTCTCCGCCGAGGAGGCCAAGGAGTGGGCCGCCCGTGGTGAGAAGGTCGTCCTGGTCCGCCTGGAGACCTCCCCCGAGGACATCGAGGGCATGAAGGCCGCTCAGGGCATCCTCACCGTGCGCGGCGGCATGACCTCCCACGCCGCCGTCGTCGCCCGCGGCATGGGCAAGTGCTGCGTGTCCGGCTGCGGCGAGATCAAGATGGACGAGGAGAACAAGCAGTTCGAGCTGGCGGGCAAGACCTTCCACGAGGGCGACTGGCTCTCCCTGGACGGCTCCACCGGCAAGATCTACGACGGCGCCATCCCCACCGTCCCCGCCACCATCGGCGGCGAGTTTGGCCGGGTCATGGGCTGGGCGGACAAGTACCGCCGCCTGGAGGTGCGCACCAACGCCGACACTCCCCACGACGCCGCCCAAGCCAAGAAGTTCGGCGCCCAGGGCATCGGCCTGTGCCGCACCGAGCATATGTTCTTTAACGACGACCGCATTCCCGCCATCCGGGAGATGATCTGCTCCGACACCGTGGAGCAGCGCGAGAAGGCCCTGGCCAAGCTGGAGCCCATGCAGCAGTCCGACTTTGAGGGCATCTACGAGGCCATGGAGGGCCTGCCCGTCACCATCCGCTTCCTGGATCCCCCGCTGCACGAGTTCGTCCCCACTGAGGAGGCCGACATCGAGAAGCTGGCCGAGGATATGGGCAAGAGCGTGGCCGACATTAAGGCCATCATCGCCGGCCTGCACGAGTTTAACCCCATGATGGGCCACCGCGGCTGCCGTCTGGCCGTCACCTACCCCGAGATCGCCGTGATGCAGACCAACGCCGTCATCAAGGCCGCCCTGGCCGTCCAGGCCCGCCACCCCGAGTGGAACCTGGTGCCCGAGATCATGATCCCCCTGGTGGGCGAGGTGAAGGAGTTCCTCTACGTCAAGGGTGTCGTCACCTCCACCGCCGATAAGCTCATCGCCGAGGCGGGCTCCTCCATGAAGTATAAGGTTGGCACCATGATTGAGATCCCCCGCGCGGCCATGACCGCCGATGAGATCTCCCCGCACGCCAACTTCTTCTCCTTCGGCTCCAACGACCTGACCCAGATGACCTTCGGCTTCTCCCGCGACGACGCGGGCAAGTTCCTGGGCGCCTACTACGAGAAGAAGATCTACGAGCAGGATCCCTTTGCCAAGCTGGACCAGCATGGCGTGGGCCGCCTGATTTCCAACGCCACCCGCTGGGGCCGCTCCACCAATCCCGACATCCATGTCGGTATCTGCGGCGAGCACGGCGGCGACCCCTCCAGCGTGGAGTTCTGCCACAAGATCGGGCTGGACTACGTGTCCTGCTCTCCCTTCCGTGTGCCCATCGCCCGGCTGGCCGCCGCTCAGGCCGCCATCAAGGACGCTGAGTAAGCGGCATAATCTCAAACAGATCGGAGAGTGGATCACGTTTGGTGATCCACTCTCCGGCAAAAACCGATATATACCTATTTTACTTCATTTTCCAGATAAAGCGGGATTTTCCCGCTTTATCTTTTCCGTCAGGGGGGAACAGTATTGCAGACAACCAGGCGCGCCGAAAGGCAGTCAAATATAGAGCTGCTTCGGATCATCGCCATGCTGATGATTATCATCTGCCACTTTTCCACCCATGGCGGCTTTCAATTCCCCAGCGGCGAACTCACGGTAAACAGGCTGTGGACTCAGTGCCTTACCTTTGGCGGCAATCTCGGGGTCGATATTTTTGTGCTGATTTCAGGCTACTTTTTGATCGGCTCCACCGCGTTCAGGACGGATAAGGCGCTGAAGCTCGCCATTCAGATCTTTACCTACTCCGTCCTTTTTCTCGCTGTGTTTACCCTGGCGGGGGCCAACCCCTACGGCATAAGGATGGTGATAAACTGCCTTTTCCCCATTACATATTCCGGATGGTGGTTTGCCAGCATATACTTCGTATTGTATCTGATCTCACCGTACCTGAACAAGCTCCTGAGGGGATTGAACAAACAGGATTATCAGAAAATGCTGGCGCTGCTCACCGTCTGCTGGTGCGTCATCCCAACTTTTACGGGCTCCGCTTATGGAAGCAGTTATCTGCTGTGGTTTGCTTACCTGTACGCGGTATCGGCCTATATCCGGCTTCATGTCGAAACAATCGCCATAGGCCCAAAGGCCGCCTTCCTGGGCGCCTTTGCCACCATGCTTACGGCAGGTCTGGCCTTCGTGATTTCCGATCTGCTGGAAACCAAAATCCCATCTGCCGCCAATTTGGCCGTTTATGTGATCCATATGCAGCGGCTGCCCACCGTACTGACGGCCCTGTTCCTGTTTTTAGGCTTTCTGCAAATTGATATTGGCTGCAATCGGGCTGTCAACCAGATATCATCGGCTACCTTTGGGGTATATCTGATCCACGAAAACAATTTTGTCCGTCCCTTTTTATGGGGTACACTGTTTCAAAACGCGTCATTTGCCGACAGCCCATTTTTGATCCCGTACTCTTTTATGGCCGCCCTCGCTGTATTTTTATGCTGCACGCTGATCGAATTATTTAGGATAGCCGTACTGGAAAAACACTATATGGGATTGATAAAAAGGGTCTCGCTTTACATTGACAGCAGGATCGGACGTCTCTTTGCGTCCGAGTTATCTCATAAATCATCATAATCCCGATATTTTAAAAGCGCCCTATTGGGGAAGAACAGTGTGGCGCCCCCCAAAATTTGGTGGGCGCCCAGTATAGGGTTTTTTTGGGGGCCGGGAGGCACGGGGCGGTTGTAAAACGTAAGGACAACAACGAAAAGATT
>CAMWRX010000074.1 GCA_947176765.1 uncultured bacterium | reverse complement strand
CCAGCGGGGCGGAGGGGACCGGAGTGGCCGTGTAGATGCCGGTGGCGGAATCTGTCCCGCCTATCGCGTCATCGGGGAATGTGGAGACTGGATCGAGGCCGGACGCGGCGGGGAAGATAAACCCATAGGCCACAGTGGCTGGATCCACGGGGTGCAGATTGCCGTTCTCGTCTTTGTAGTAAATGGGGGAGCCGGTTTGGCCATCCACCCGGTCAGAGACCAGTCCGCTGTCCGGCGAGAACGTCCACTCCACAGTGCCGTCCTGGGCGAGGGCCCTGGCCTGCTCCAGCACCCGGTCGGCCTCCGCCTGGGTCATGGAGCCGTCGGCAACGTGCTCAGCCAGGTTTTTCTCCAAGAAGTCCAGGTTGATGGTGACGGATTTCAGCGCGCCGCTGTCAGGGTCGCTAGACACGCTGAACTGCAGGGAAGCGGGGGCGGAATTGGTGCGCACGGCGTCGTAATCATCTGGGGTGAGGCCGGGGATCAGCTCCGGCGGCACCATGCTGATGGCAAGCTGTTCCTCCTCCGGCAGGGCGAGATACCAGTCCAGCCAGTCCAGCGTTTCCTGGGATAAGTCGGCGCGATTGTAAGTCTGCCCGTGGTACTCCACGGTGTCGGCGGGGGCCTTGGGCGCGCTGGCAAAGGCCACGGTAACGGCCAGCACCAGTGCCAGGGATAAAATTACCCCGATCACAGAGGTTTTCTTGAATTTCATAACAGATAGTATCCTTTCCTCGGCCGCTTTCCGGCCGAACGTCTGGCAGAAGGCGGGGCCGTCCTTCTGGGTCGCCAGGGAAACAAGGGTATTGGCGTACTCCGCCCGCCGAGCCGCGCCAAGCTTTTTCACCGCTGCCCGGTCACAGGACAGCTCGATGTCCCGCCGCAAGAGGCGCGACATCAGCCACACCGCCGGATTCCACCAGTGGATAATGAGGGTGATAGCCATGACATAGTGCCACAGGTTGTCGCGCCGGGAGGCGTGGGCGCCCTCGTGGGCCAGCACGCAGTCCAGTGTGTCCCCCTCCAGGCCCGGGGACAGCACCACCGTGGGCCGCACCACGCCAAAGGTCAGCGGCGCGCCCTCCATGGGGCCCTCCCGCAGGCGGGCGCGCTTGGGCAGGGGCAGATACCGGGGATCGTCCCGCTTCACGGGGATGGCGCAGGCCACCGCCCGCCGGGTGCGCCGCCAACTCAGCACATACCGCGCCGCCAGCAATCCACCCACCACCAGCCACACCGCGAGGAGCACCGTTTCCCAGGGAATGGCCGGAACTGCGGGGCTGGGGGCCGTCTGGGTGGGAATGTATAACTGTGGTGTACCGGCAACAGGCGCGGGAGCGAATGCGGGGGCGGAGACGGCAGGGGCCTGCCGGGGCCGGAACAGCCCCCACAGGGACAGTACGCTCTCCGGGGCGGCGGGGGTGAGCAGACGGAACAGACACACCGCCCACAGGGCCAGCCGGGCCTCGGGGATCAGACGATCCTTCAAAACCTTTCGCAGAGCGGCTGCGGCCAGAATCAGCGCTGTGCCGTAGGCGGCGTTTTGCAGTAATTGTGTCATGCCGCTCACCTCACTCCCAATGTTTGATTAACTCCCGCAGTTGGTCGGCCTCCGCCGGGGCCAGGTCTTTTTCGCTGAGGAAGGCGGAGAGAAATTGGGCCTTGGAGCCGCCGAACAGCCGGGTGATGAGGCTGTCTGTCTCCAGCCGCTGGACCTCCTCGCGGGTAATCAATGGGGCGCACACAAAGCCCGGATCCGACCGGCTCACAGCCCCCTTGTCAATGAGCTTCTTGATGACGGTGTATGTGGTGTTGCGGTTCCAGCCGCAGGACGCGGCCAGCCTTTTGGCCAGCTCGCCGGCGGACTGCGGCCCGTCCGCCCACAGCGGTTCCATCACCTTCAATTCTGAGTCAAACAGCTTTTCCATGGATATGACCTCCTCTTGCGTTATCCCAATGACGCCGGGAGACGCAAAATGACTATTGCAATAGTAAGCCCTAAGAGGATACTACTACAATAGTCACTCGTTGTCAACCCTGTTTCCAAAGTTTTTTGGGTGCGGGGCTTCCCCAGTCCGACCGGGGCCTGCTTCTCTGTCATACGATAGGCTAAAGGGGCGGCCATAAGCCGCCCCTTCATATCATATCCGTTTTTACTTAATGGGCTCGCCCTTGGCCTTCTTCTCCTCGATCTCCCGAAGAGCGTCCTTGTAGGACAGGTTGACCCGGCCCTTCTCGTCGATGTCGGTGACCTTGACCCAGATCATGTCGCCGATGTTGATAACGTCCTCCACCTTGGCCACCCGGTGGTTAGCCAGCTTGGAGATGTGCACCATGCCGTCCTTGCCGGGGGCCAGCTCTACGAAGGCGCCGAACTGGAGGATGCGCACCACCTTGCCGTAGTACAGCGAGCCTACCTCGGGGACGAACACGATGGTGTCGATCATCTTCTTGGCGATGGCGCAGGACTCGGCGTTGGGGGAGGCGATGTGGATGGTGCCGTCGTCCTCGATGTCGATCTGCGCGCCGGACTCGGCGGTGATCTTCTGGATCACGGAGCCGCCCTTGCCGATGACCTCGCGGATCTTGTCCGGGTCGATCTTCAGGCTCATCATCTTGGGGGCGTACTTGTTCACCTCGGGCCGGGGGACGGAGATGCAGGGTAGCATGATCTCGTCCAGGATGGCGAAGCGGGCGTCGCGGGTGATGTCCAGCGCCTCTTTGATGATGGCGTGGGACAGGCCGTCGTTCTTGATGTCCATCTGGATGGCGGTGATGCCCTTCTTGGTGCCCGCCACCTTGAAGTCCATCTCGCCGTGGAAGTCCTCCACGCCCTGGATGTCGATGAAGGTGGTGAAGCCGCCGTCGTCGTCCTGGATGAGGCCGCAGGAGATGCCGGCCACGGGGGCGGAGATGGGAACGCCGGCGTCCATCAGGGCCAGAGTGGAGCCGCAGATGGAGCCCTGGGAGGTGGAGCCGTTGGAGGAGAGAACCTCAGACACCACGCGGATGGCGTAGGGGAAGTCCTCCACGGAGGGGATGACGGGCTCCAGGGCGCGCTCGGCCAGGGCGCCGTGGCCCTTCTCCCGGCGGTTGGTGGAGCGGGCGGCGCGGGCCTCGCCGGTGGAGTAGGCGGGGAAGTTGTAGTGGTGCATATACCGCTTCTCTTCCTCTTCCCAGATGGTATCCAGCTTCTGGGCGGCAGAGAGGGTGTTCAGGGTGCAGATGGAGAGAACCTGGGTCTGGCCGCGGGTGAAGAGGCCGGAGCCGTGCACCCGGGGCAGGACGCCCACCTCGGCGGCCAGGGGACGGATCTCGTTCTTGGCGCGGCCGTCCACACGGTGGCCCTCCAGCAGCCAGGCCTTGACGATCTTCTTCTGGAACTTGTAGGTGATCTCCTCCAGGAACTGGTCCATGTCGGGGTGATCCTCCAGATACTTCTCGTGCCACTTCTCGATCATGGCGTTCCAGCGGTCCTCGCGGACGTTCTTGTCGTCGGTGTCCATGGCGGCCTTGGCCTCGTCCATGAAGTCGGCGGTAATCTTGTCGAACAGCTCCTGGTCAAAGGCGGCGTGGTCGTAGGTCATCTTTTCCTTGCCGATCTCAGAAACCATCTGGTTGATGAGGGCCACCTGCTTCTGGATCTCCTCGTGGGCCTTGACAATGGCGTCATACATGATGGCGTCGGGCAGCTCCTTGGCGCCCGCCTCGATCATGATGACCTTGCCGGCGGTGGCGGCCACGGTCAGATCAAGCTGGGAGCTGTGCTTCTGCTCGGTGGTGGGATTGTAGACGAGCTGGCCATCCACATAGCCCATCTCCAGGCAGCCGATGGGGCCGGCCCAGGGGATGCAGGACACGGCCAGACAGGCGGACACGCCGATCATGGCGGTGACCTCGGGGGAGCAGTCACGATCCACGCTCATGACGGTGGCGGTGCACACCACGTCATTGCGGAAGTCGTAGGGGAACAGGGGACGGATGGAGCGGTCAATCACGCGGCTGGCCAGCACGGCGGGCAGGGAGGGCTGGCCCTCGCGGCGCATGAAGGAGCCGGGGATGCGGCCCACGGCGTACAGCTTCTCCTCGAAGTCCACGGACAGGGGGAAGAAATCCACGCCGTCCCGGGGACGGGGGGCCACGGTGACGGCCACCAGCACGGTGGTCTCGCCGTAGGTGACCATGGCGGAGGCGGTGGCCAGCTCGGCAACCTTGCCCATCTGGATCTTCAGCGGACGGCCGCACAGATCCATTGACCAGGTCTTTTCGTTGGCAAACTGCTTGTGGGTGATGACAGTTGACATTTGGGTGTGCTCCTTTCGTTTTGTACAAGTAAGTTTGGAGCTGTTACCCTTTAGCACTTGAACACAAGCCCCGCCGGTTGGCAGGACCCATGTTCAACTGCTAAAAAGGCAGCTCCAATGGGTGGGTATGCGGGGAAGGGGTGGCGCGGGAACGCGCCACCCCTTGTTTTGCTTACTTTCTGATGCCCAGCTTGGAAATGATGGCACGGTAGCGCTCGATGTCCTTCTTCGCCAGGTAGTCCAGCAGCTTGCGGCGCTTACCGATCATCTTGTACAGGCCGCGGCGGCTGTGGTTATCGTGGATGTGCACGCGCAGGTGCTCGGTGAGCTCCTGGATGCGGGCGGTGAGAATGGCGATCTGCACCTCGGGGGAGCCGGTGTCGGTCTCGTGGGTGCGGTTGGCCTCAATGACAGAGGTCTTTTGATCCTTACGAATCATGGGTAGTTCCACCTTTCTTTTTGATTGCCCTGCCGCTGGGTCATGGGCGGGTGAAAGCCCCGCAGTGAGCGGGCTTTGCCCCAAAACTAAGCAGGCGGGCGGCGTCCTTTGGACGTTCTGCCAAAGCATATCATAGTTTAGCCAATTTGTAAAGAAAAATTTCCCGTTTTGCGCCTTTTTGCTATCCTGTACAAGGTACACCGCGCAAAAAACGCCACTCTAATATAAAATGGACGGGGAAAGCCCGCGCAGACGCCCCGGAAGGCGTCCGGCGGGCTGTTGTCAGCGGATCTTGGGATAGCCCATGGTCACCGGCGTGACCCCGGGATGGAGGGCGGAGAAGGTATAGCCAGCCGCCTGATACCCCTCGATGATGGCGGGGAGGGCGTCGGCGGTGGTGCTACGGGCGGCGCTGTCATGGGTGAGGACCACCACCAGATCCCGGCCGATCCCCCGCAGGCAGTCGGCGGCGATGCTGGCGGCGGGACGGGGGGTGACGGTGGCGTCCTGGGCGGAGGCGTTCCAGTCGAAGTAGACGAAGCCCCGGCGGGTCATCTCCGCGATGATCTCCTGGTACACCCCCCGGTCATAGCCGTTGATGCTGCCGCCGGGGAAGCGGTACACCGACGGGTACACCCCGGTGACCTCGTAAATCCACTGGTACAGGCGGTAAAATTCGTCCAAAAACGCCTCCACCGAGGCGTATACTTTTTTGTAGTCATGGCTCCAGCTGTGCATGGCCAGGGTGTGACCGCCGGCTACGATGTCCCGCATCCGCTGCTGGCTGGCCGCGCCTGTGGACGTGCTGCCCACGATGAAGAAGGTGCCCTTGACGCCGTACCGGTTCAGGGTGTCCAGCACCCGGTCGGTGTTGGCGGAGGGGCCGTCGTCAAAGGTGAGGCAGCACACCTTCCCGCCGGCGACCGCCTCCCCCGTCCATTCCGGGGCGTAAAAGTCGGGGTAGAGCTGGGTGTACTCGGGCACCGTCCCGTCCGGCGCAGCTACGGAATACTCCGCCAAAAAGTCGATGGTGTCCTGGGCCTGGGCCAGCTCCTCCTCCCGCTGGGCCAGCGCGTCTTGGGCCGCCGCCAGGTCGGATTGTGCTTGTCCCAGCTGCTGACGCATAAAGTCTTTGCTCGCGTTCAGCAGGGCGGTGTTGCGTTCGTGCTCCATGGAGCAGGTATAGAAGAAAGCCGCCAGTCCCCCCAGCACCACGGCCAGGGCCAGGGCGGCAAAAAACAGGGGCTTGAAAATTGTCCGAGCGGGCGGCGCGCCGCGCTGGGTATCGCTTGTGGACGGGACGGCGTCCTCCGTCTCGTCCGTATGGGTGCTGTGGTCGATGATGTGCTCCATGTAGGCTCCTCCCCCGCTCTCGTTGGCTGGAACTCAGTATAGGTCGAATTTTGTCGAAAGTCAATGGGGAGTACTACATTGTAAACCAACTGTAACCAGTGAAAATTTTCCGTTTCCGGTTTGTAATGCGGCCGGCCCGTAACAGGCGGAAAAACAGCGTGCCGGAGGCGTTTCCGGCACGCTGAGGGCAATATCTATTCCGCTTTGTATTTTATGCGCCCGCGATACCAACCTGTTATCCCGTCTTTCTTTACCAGACAGCCCCGCTGGGTTTGGCGCACCAGGGACAGGGTGTCCCCCGGGGAGACGGGCAGGCGGTAGTCGGTGGCGTCCTCGGTGTGGGTCTTCCCGTCCCGCCAGACGCTGACAAAGTCCCGGGGCAGCCACAGCTCCCGGCCCGAGGCGGGATGACGGATCAGGGCGCAGTCCCCCTCTTCGGCCAGCACCTCCACCTCGCTGTCCGACCAGCGGATGTTCAGCGGGTCGGGGGACGCCTCCTGAGCGTCCAGGGCGGTCACCCGCTCCAGGCTGTCGTACCAGGTATCATCCAGCGTGTCCCCGTACACGTCCGGGATGATGAGGGCGTTGAGCTGTCCGTCCACTTTGAGGACGCAGCCACCGTCGATGGAGACGATATGCCGGTCATAGTCAATGAGGGGCGCGGAGCGCTGGATGTGGGGGTTGTACAGCGTCACCGGCCAGTGGCCCACCACCACCCACTTGCGGAAGCTGTGGCCCTGGCTCAGGAAGTCGTCGTTTTTCATGCAGGGGTAGGCTTCCAATTCCTCCAGCCGGTCCTCCCGGGGGATGCCGCCGTGGACGAAGAGGAAGTTCCCCGCCTCCAGGATGGTGGGCAGGTTCAGCAGGAAACCCGTCTCCTCCGGGAAGCGGTCAAGCAGGGCGGCGCGCAGGGCGGGCATATCGTCCACGGTCTCCGGGAAGGGGAGCCCGGCTTCCGCCGCCATCTGGAGCAGCAGGGCCCGTTCCCGCCAGTAGCTTAGAATGGGCCATATCGCTTTGTCGATGCCCGGACGATTCTCCAGGAAGGCCTGGGCAATGTCATCGCAGTTGCCGCACAGGGGGTAGACGGTGTGGGTCTTTTGTAGCTCCAGCACGTACCGAAGGGTGGCAAGGCTGTCCTTCCCCTTTTCCAGCAGGTCGCCCACAATGATGAGTACGTCGTCCGGGGTAAACCCGACCTGTTCCAGCACGCCCTTCAGGAAGGGCAGGTTGCCGTGGATGTCGCTGACGGCGACGACGCGGCGGCCCGGTTCGATATGGGGGCGGATGACCTGGGCAAGACGGGGCATGGAAGCAGCTCCTCTCTCATAAACGATTTTCTAACATTGTACCACAACAAACCAGGCTTTTCCAGCCCACATTATTATTTACAATTTCCTCTTTTTTCTGCCCGGGGGTTGTGGTATACTGTAGCGAGTTATTTTAGGCTGCGGAGCCGTCGTGAGCAGCGCGGATGGAACGGAACGAGGCCGAGCGCAGGCTCGCGTAGCGGGCCGGAGACCAGGCCGAGTCGGAGCGAAGCCGCGCGTCGCGAACAGGCGTAGTGCGACTGCATATTGCGATTGATTATAAACGTTCAGAAGAGAAAGGACACACAAGCTATGGGTCTGTTTTCAAAAGTGTTCGGCACCCGCTCCCAGCGGGAGGTCAAGGCGCTCACCGCCACGGTGGACAAGATCGAGGCGCTGGAGGACGAGTACCACGCCCTCAGCGACCGGGAGCTGCGGGCCAAAACCGACGAGTTCAAGGGGCGCCTCGCGGGCGGCGAGACGCTGGACGACATCCTGCCCGAGGCCTTCGCCACCGTGCGGGAGGCCGCCATCCGGGTGCTGGGCCAGCGGCCCTTCCGGGTGCAGCTCATCGGCGGCATCATCCTCCACCAGGGCCGCATTGCCGAGATGAAGACCGGCGAGGGCAAGACGCTCGTCGCCACCCTGCCCGCCTACCTCAACGCCCTCACCGGGAAGGGCGTCCATGTGATCACCGTCAACGATTACCTGGCCAAATACCAGAGCGAGTGGATGGGCAAGCTGTACAAGTTCCTGGGCCTCACCGTGGGCCTGGTCATCCACGGCCTGGACAAGGCGGACAAGCAGCGGGCCTACGCCGCCGACATCACCTACGGCACCAACAACGAGTTCGGCTTCGACTACCTCCGGGACAACATGGCCATCTATTCCAGCGAGCTGGTGCAGCGGGGCCATGTGTTCGCCATCGTGGACGAGGTGGACTCCATCCTCATCGACGAGGCCCGCACCCCGCTGATCATCTCCGGCCAGGGGGAGCAGTCCACCCAGCTCTACCAGCTGGCGGACAACTTCGTGGCCCGGCTGAAGTGCAAGCGGGTCAAGACGGTGGACGCCAAGGAGGAAGAGGACACCAGCGACGACGCGGACTACATCGTGGACGAGAAGGCCCGCACCGCCACCCTCACCGCCAGGGGCATTGAGAAGGCGGAGCAGGCGTTCAACATCGAGAACCTGTCCGACCCGGAGAACACCACCCTGTCCCACCACATCAACCAGGCCATCAAGGCCCGGGGCGTGATGAAGCGGGACATCGACTACGTGGTGAAGGACGGCGAGGTCATCATCGTGGACGAGTTCACCGGCCGCCTGATGTACGGCCGGCGGTACAACGAGGGTCTGCACCAGGCCATCGAGGCCAAGGAGCACGTCACCGTGGCCCGGGAGTCCAAGACGCTGGCCACCATCACCTTCCAGAACTACTTCCGCCTGTACGACAAGCTGTCCGGCATGACGGGCACCGCCATGACCGAGGAGGAGGAGTTCGGCACCATCTACAACCTAGACATCGTGGAGATCCCCACCAACCGGCCCCTGGCCCGTGTGGATCAGTCCGATCTGGTGTACAAGACCCAGGCGGGCAAGTACCGCGCCGTGGTGGAGCAGATCAAGGCCTGCCACGCCAAGGGCCAGCCTGTGCTGGTGGGCACCGTGTCCATCGAGATCTCCGAACTGGTGAGCAAGATGCTGACCCGTGCGGGCATCAAGCACAACGTGCTGAACGCCAAGCACCACGAGAAGGAAGCGGAGATCGTGGCCCAGGCGGGCCGGTTCGGGGCGGTCACCGTGGCCACCAACATGGCGGGCCGCGGCACCGACATTATGCTGGGCGGCAACGCCGAGTTCATGGCCAAGGCGGAGCTGCGCAAAAAAGGTATGAGCGACGAGCTGCTGGCCGAGGCCACCGGCCACGCGGAGACGGACGACCAGGAGATTTTGGACGCCCGGAAGCTCTTTGCCGAGACGGAGGCCAAGTTCAAAGAGGAGATCCGCGAGGAGGCGGATCGGGTTCGGGAGGCCGGCGGCCTCTACATCCTGGGCACCGAGCGCCACGAGTCCCGCCGCATTGACAACCAGCTCCGGGGCCGCGCCGGCCGTCAGGGCGACCCGGGCGAGAGCCGGTTCTTCCTGTCCCTGGAGGACGACATCCTCCGGCTGTTCGGCTCCGAGCGCATCCAGGGCATGATGGAGCGCCTGGGCGTGGACGACGACACCCCGCTGGATCAGAAGATGCTGTCCGGCGCCATTGAGAACGCCCAGAAGCAGGTGGAGTCCCGGAACTTCCAGACCCGTAAGAACGTGCTGGAGTACGACGACGTGATGAACACCCAGCGCGAGGTCATCTACAAGCAGCGCCGCCAGGTGCTGGACGGTGAGGACATCCACGCCGCCATCGAGAATATGCTGACCGGCACCGTGGCCAACCTGGTGTCCGGCCACGCGGGCGAGCAGGCCCGCCTCAGCGGGGAGGACTTTAAAGCCGCCACCGCCCATCTGTCCGGGTCGGTGTTCACCCCCAGGCAGTTGGAGCGGTTCCAACAGGAGGCGGACAGCACGCCCCCGGCCAAGCTGTCCGACGAGCTGCTGGAGACCGCCAGGCAGAACTACGCCCAGCGGGAGCAGGTCATCGAGCAGGCCATGGCAGGCCGGATGGAGCCGGGCAAATCCGCCATGCGGGAGCTGGAGCGGGTTATCCTGCTGCGGGTGGTGGACGAGTACTGGATGGATCACATCGACGCCATGACCGAGCTGCGCCAGGGCATCGGCCTGCGGGCCTACGGCCAGTCCGACCCGGTGGTGGAGTACAAGCGGGAAGGCTTCGATATGTTCGAGCAGATGATTGCCGCCATCCAGGAGGAGACGGTGCGCCGCCTGTTCACCGTGCGCATCAAGACCAACGAGGAGATCCGCCGGGAGCGGGTGGCCAAGATCACCGGCCAGTCCGGCGGCACCGACGGCACCGTGAAGAAGCAGCCGGTGAAGAAGGTGGCCAAGATCGGCCGCAACGACCCCTGCCCCTGCGGCAGCGGCCTGAAGTGGAAAAAGTGCACCTGCGCCGAGTACCATAAGGACGCGTGAGCCAATGCGCCTGGAGACAAACCGGCTGATTGTCCGGGATTTTACCATGGACGACCTCCCCGCCCTGTGGGACATCTTCCGGGACGAGGAGGCTATGGAGCACATGGCGCCCATGACCCAGCGGGAGACGGAGGAGTTTTTGCGCTCCTTCTGCGTGGAGCGCACGCCGCCGGGGGCCTTCGCCGCCCAGCTGCGGGAGGCTGGACTGGTGGGCTATGTGCTGTTTAACCAGGTGGACGCCCCAGGCATTTACGAGCTGGGCTGGGTGTTCCGCCGGGACTGCTGGGGGCGCGGTCTGGCCCGGGAGGCCAGCGCGGTCCTGCTGAGTCACGCGTTTACCGTACTGGACGCCCACAAGGTGATCGCCCAGACGGAGGATACCGTCCGGGCCGCCCCGCTGCTGGAGCGGCTGGGCATGGTCCGGGAGGGGACCTTCCGCCGGCACGGACTGGGCAGGGACGGGAACTGGAAGGATATTCATTGGTATGGCCTGCTGCGAGAGGAGTATGCAAATGGAACTGACTGAACGCACCCGTAACAGCGTGACCTTCTTTGGCGCCGACGGCATTGACGATGCCGGGGGAGTGGCCCACGGCTTTTCCACCCGCCTGGGCGGCGTGTCGGAGGGGATGTGGGAGTCCCTCAACTTGGGGCAGAGCCGGGGGGACGACCCGGATCACGTCCGGGAGAACTACCGCCGCTTCTTTGCCGCCATCGGCGCGGACGGGAAGCGGCTCGCCATGACCAACCAGGTCCACGGCGGTACGGTGCGCTGCGTCACCACCGCCGACGTGAAGACTGACCCCTATGACAAGCCGGGTTACGAGGCGGACGGGCTGATGACCGACCTGCCCGGGGTGGCGCTGGTGGTCTATTCCGCCGACTGCATCCCCATCCTCTTTTACGACCCGGTGCGGCGGGTGATCGCCGCCGTCCACGCGGGCTGGCGGGGCACCGCCGCCGGCATCGCCAGCACCGCCGTGGAGCGGATGGTGGACGTGTACGGCTGCTGTCCGGGGGACATCCTGGCCGCCATCGGCCCGGGCATCGGCCCGGACTGCTTCGAGACCCACGAGGACGTGCCCAACGCCATGACCGCCGCCCTGTCCACCGCCGTCCTCCGCCACATCAAGATCAAGGAGAACGGCAAGTTTGCCGTGGATTTGAAGAACATCAACGCCATGCGGCTGGAGCAGGCGGGGCTGGATCCGGATCACATCGCTGTGAGCCAGGTGTGCACCTCCTGCGATCCGGACAAATTCTGGAGCCACCGGAAGCTGGGCACCAGCCGGGGCTCCATGGCCGCGGCCATCCAGCTTTTATGAGGCGGTTTTTCGCCCTGCTGCTGGCGGTCTGCCTGGGGCTGACCCTGGCAGGCTGCCAGGAGGAGGCCCCCCTGCCCTCCCCCAC
>CAMWRX010000073.1 GCA_947176765.1 uncultured bacterium | reverse complement strand
CTTTACCACCCGGTGGACCTTCCGGGTGAAAACGCGGAAGATGACAGTGAACAGCACCAAAAACGGCACAAAGCACAAAATCATCAGCGTGAGGGCGTAGTTGAGCATGAGCATGGCCGCCAGCACGCCCACCACGATGAAGGCGTTCTTCACCATGTTCACCAGCACGTTGGTGAACATCATGGAGATGGCGTTGGTGTCATTGGTGACCCGGGTGACCAGCTTGCCCACGGGCATTTTGTTGAGCTGGTCGTGGGAGAGGGACTCGATGTGGGTGAACAGATCCTGCCTCAAGGCGGAGAGGATCTTCTGCCCTGTCCTTTGCAGGATGATGGACTGGAAATAGGTGCAGATCATGGACACGATGAGAATGCCCGCGTACAGCGCCACCCAGCGCAGGAGGACGGACGGCTCAAAATGATCCTTGATGAGCCCCTCGATGGTGCCCACGATGAGGGGGGAAGCCAGGTCATAGGCGATCGAGGCCAGCATGATGACCAGCACCAGCAGAAATTCCTTTTTGTAGGGCACGGCGTATTTCATCAGCCGCCGGACGATCTCCCCGTCGGGGATGTGGCGGTCAAAGTCGGGGGCGGTTTTTCGATGCCGGTCACGCCACCAGGCAAACACAAAAATGAGGGTAAAGGCACCCACAATGGCGCCCACAAACAGGACAGGCAGATATTCACGCATTGTGTTTGGCCCCCTCCTCCTCCAGTTTTTGCAGCTCCACCATGTGGTGATAGGCGGGGCAGGTGTCGTAAAGCTCCTGGTGCGTGCCGATGGCGGTGACCGCGCCGTCCTCCAGGAAGATGATCCGGTCCATCTGCTCCACCGTGGAGATGCGGTGGGCAATCAAAATGGTGGTGCGGCCCTGGCGGGTGGCCTTCAGATTGTCCAGGATGACCCGCTCCGTTTGGGTGTCCACGGCGGATACGGAATCGTCCAAAATCAGGATGGGCGCGTCTTTGATGAGGGCCCGGGCGATGGAGATGCGCTGCTTCTGTCCGCCGGACACGGTAACGCCCCGCTCACCCAGCACCGTCTCATAGCCCAGGGGGAACTCCTTCACGTCCCGGTCCACGTCGGACAGGCCGGCGGCAAAGACCACCCGGTTCTCGTCGGGGCTGTTGTGGGTGAAGTCGATGTTCCGGGCAATGGTGTCGCTGAACAGGAAGTTGTCCTGGGGTACATAGGCCGCCGCCTGCCGCACCTCCCGGATGGGGACGGTGTTCACGTCGCGGCCGTCCACGAACACGGTGCCGTCGGGCACGTTGCAGGTGCGCAGGATGAGATCCACCACCGTAGTCTTGCCCGACCCGGTGCGGCCCACCAGCCCGATGTTCTCCCCGGCCCGGATGGTAAAGGACACGTCCCGCAGCACGTCATATTCCCCGTCTGGGTAGCGGAAGGTGAGGTGGCGGAACTCCACATCCCCCTTCACCTCGCCCAAGGGGGTTACATCCGGGCGGTCGGCCACGCCCTGGGGGGCGTCCAGCAGCTCGCCGATGCGCTTGAGGGAGGCCCGTCCCCGGCTGGTCATGTCGATCAGTTCGGAAATGGCCATGACGGGCCAGACGATGGCGTTGAAGTAGCCGATGAACTCCATCAGCTCGCCGGCGTTGAACACGCCCTTCCACACCAGGTAGCCGCCGTAGCCCAGGATGATGCAGATCACCGATTCCACGAACAGGGTGACCAAAATCCGCAGCAGCACCGAGGCGCGGGTGAAATCCACGTTGGCCGTTTCATTCTCTTTGTTAAGGGCCTGGAACGCCCACAGCTCTTTGGCCTCCTTGACAAAGGCCTTGATGACGGCGATGCCGGAAAAGCTCTCCTGGGAGAAGTCGGACAGCTTGGAAAACGCCTCCTGCCGGATGTCCCACTTCTTCATCATGTACCGGCCCACCACCGCGCTGGACGCCAGCAGCAGCCCCATAGGGATCATGGCCAGGGCGGTCATCAGCGGATCCATCCGCCACATATGGTGGACGGACAGCCCGCCCAGCAGCAGCGCGTCGAAGAACATCAGGAAACCGGAGCCGTAGCAGTCCTGCACCGTCTCCAGGTCATTGGTGAACAGGCTCATCAGGCCGCCCACCTTGTTCTCCTGGTAAAACTGCCGGTCCAGATCTTTGGCGTGGTCGAACATCTCATTGCGCAGGCCGGTTTCCACCTTGATGGCCGCGCCGAAAATGCAGATACGCCACAAAAAGCGGCCAAACACCATAGCCACGATGATGCCCACCATGGGCATACAGACGCGGTCCAGCAGAAAGTCCATGTCGAAGGGGACATGGACCCCATCCACAGTGACATAGCCCATATTCATACCGTTGATGACCTGCTGGTACAGGTTGGGGATCACCAACTGCATATAATCCACCAGAGCCAGCGAGGCCAACCCCAGCAGGAGCCAGAGTCCGTATTTGATATAGTACTTATTGATATGCTTTCCGAATATCACGTCGTGGGTTCCTCTCTATTTGAATTTATATGGTATAAGCACCAGAATTTTTTGCTCACTCGACATCTGCTTTCTTCTTAATGTGATTTCCGATGATCTCCGACACATCGCTGATCGTGATAAACGCGCTGGCATCCACTTCTTTAATCAAACGTCTCAGTTCATAGATCTCAAACCGGTTCAGCACACAGTAGAGGACCGTTTTCTTGCCGCTGATCAGGCCCGCTCCTTCCAGGATCGTCACCGTGCGCCCCATTCTCTTATAGATTTCGTCCGCGATCATCTTCCCCTCATCCGTGATAATGAAAGCCGCTTTCGCCTGTTCCACCCCTTCTTCCACAAAATCGATCACTTTCGAGGTGATGAAATACGTCAGCAGGCTGTACATGGCCCTGTCAAATCCAAACAGAAAACCGGCAATCGTATAGATTACAATGTTGAAAAAGAGAACCGTCTGCCCCACCGGAAGGTTAAACTTCCGGTTCAGGAAGATCGCCACCGTCTCTGTTCCGTCGAGGCAGCCGCCGGCGCGGATCACAAACCCCACGCCCACGCCCAAAAATACTCCTCCAAAACAGACGGCCAGCAGATTTTCATGCGTAATATCCACAAACTGCGCAAAAATTTCCAGAGAACTTGAAAACGCCACCATGGCAACTGCGGATTTGATGATAAACTTAGCCCCCAGCTTCCGCATACCAACCAGCAGGAACGGAATGTTAAGTGCCAAAGTCATGATTCCAAGGGGAATCCTACTCAGGTTATTAATCATGATCGAGATTCCCACGATCCCTCCATCCAGGATCGTGCATGGAACCAAAAATTCTTCGATGGAAAACGCGGCGATCACCGCGCCCATCACCAGCATCGCATAGCTGGATACTTCCCTCATGTAGTATTTCAACTTTGACGCATTGTCTGACATAAAGGCCACCTCCGGTATCATCATACCAACGAAATCTGTATCCGTCAAATAAAACTTTGACATTTACCAACGGCTGCTCCACAAAAAATGCGAAAAAGGTCTTGCTCGTGACGCAGCGTAATGAGTTATACTATCCCCAGGAGGTATTCTGAACATGGACAAATATAGAGCTATCCCACAGGGGTATATGACGGTAGGCGAAGTTGCAAAAAAGATGGATGTGACAGTCCGAACGTTACAGCACTACGATAAAGAAGGGCTGCTCTCGCCATCAGCCGTGAGCGATGGAGGCCGCAGGCTTTATACGGACAAAGATATTGTCAAACTGCACCAGATATTGTCCTTGAAGCATTTGGGGTTTTCTTTGGACGACATCAGGGACAGGCTGATTCCGCTGGATGCCCCGGCTGATGTGGCGCAGATCCTTTCAGAGCAAGCCACGATTATCCGTAAAAAGATAGCAGATTTGACAGAATCGCTGTCGGCGATTGAGGCATTGAAAACAGAAGTGCTTGAAATGCAGTCGGTGGACTTCAAAAAATATGCGGATATTATTGTCAATCTGGAAATGAAAAATGATTTTTATTGGCTCATCAAGCATTTTGACAATGAAACACTGGACCATATTCGCAGCCGTTTTGACAAGGAAAGCGGTATGGCATTCCTGCAAAAATTTTTGCATCTCCAAGACGAGGCAATTCGGCTGCAAGAAGATGGGGTGCCGGCAGAAAGTCAGAGAGGGATACAATTTGCGAAAGCCTACTGGGACTTAATTTTGGAGTTCACAGATGGGGACGCTGCCATGCTCCCTAAGCTCATGCAGATGGCAGAAAGCGATGAACTCAATCAAGAGTGGAAGCAGAAGCAAGCCAAAGCAAATATGTTTATTGAGCCGGCATTGGACGCTTACTTTTCAAATTTGGGGATAAACCCATTCCAGGAGGAAACAACATGACAGACGCAGTGCAGGTGAAAGGATTGCGGAAAAGCTATGGAAAGAAAGAGGTGCTAAAGGGCATCGACCTATGTGTGCGCAAAGGTGACATTTTTGCCTTGTTGGGCGTAAATGGTGCGGGAAAGACGACCACTCTTGAATGCATTGAGGGCCTGCGGAACTATGACGGCGGCAGTATATCCGTAGATGGCAGCATCGGGATTCAATTACAGTCCGCCTCTCTGCCCGCGCATATCAAAGGAATGGAGGCCATCCGCCTTTTTGCGAAATGGAACAAGGTATCCGCAGATGCCTCCATGCTGGCGGCGTTGGGTGCAGAAGGTTTTGCAGACAAGCAGTATCAGGAGATGTCCACCGGGCAGAAACGGCGGCTCCATTTGGCGCTGGCTTTAATCAGCGATCCAGACATCGTATTTCTTGACGAGCCAACCGCAGGGCTTGACGTGGAGGGTCGGATTTCTCTCCACGAATATATTCGTACATTAAAAAACAAGGGGAAAACGATCCTTTTGGCCAGTCATGATATGGCCGAAGTGGAAAACCTCTGCGACAGCATCGCGATTCTCAAAGACGGTCTGATTGCGTTCACTGGTACCGTTGCGGAACTGACCGAAGAAGTAGGGACGCACTATAATGTCCGTGTCAAAACACACCAAGGGGCGGAGGATTTTGAGGTGGACAACATAGGACCCAGCCTGATTACTATACTCCAGGGCTATCAAAAAAAGAATATCGTCATTCAAGACATCCAAGTAGATCGAGGTTCTTTAGAACAGCATTTTGTAAAGATAGCAAGGGAGGGTGACTGATGAACGGATTTTTATATGGCGCCGTCCTGCAATGGAAGCTGGATTTGCGCAGCCGAACGATGTTGATTACCTGTTATGCCGTACCACTCGTATTTTTCGCAATCATGGGTGGGATTTTTACATCCATTATGCCGGAAACAACGGATACACTGATACCCTCTATGACGGTGTTCGCAGTTTCGATGGGTGCGCTGATCGGTCTGCCGCCCTCGCTTGCGGAAATCTACAGAAGCGACATCAAAAACGCCTATCAAGCAAACGGCGTACCGCTGGCCCTGGGACTGATTTTGACAAATATCTCCGCGTTTGTCCACCTGTTCATAATGAGTTCTATCCTCTATTGCATTGCGCCCATTGCCCTTGACGTAAAACTCCCGCAAAATCCAGGGGTGCATTTTTGCGGAGTGATTATTTTGATTGCCGTATCGTTGGGGATTGCCAGTGTCATCGGTCTCGCCGTAAAGGACATGGCAAATACATCTATGTTTTCCATTCTGATCTTCCTGCCGTCCGCGATGCTGTCTGGGATCATGTTCCCAGCAGAGCTGCTTCCCAAGGCGTTCGGGATTGCCGGAAAACTGTTCCCCGCTACCTGGGGATATGCGTTTATGGTGGAAAAAACTTTTACTTGCCATAACCTCTGGCCCTTGCTCGTTATCTTCGTTATGGCTGTACTATTGTGCGCTATTTTACTGAAAAGAATCGAGACACGATAATGTGGATGAAATAATCTGCCCAGCGGCATAAGCCTCAGCCGGTAAAGTCCCTATCGCGGCAAAAAGAAAATATTTTGACGGTATTATCATTAGAAATATTTGGTCGACATAATTATATGTCATGACATATTTTTTGATGGGAGGTTTTACTGATGAGGGACTTTTTGACAGGCGGCAATAACATAGCGGGTGATGTCGACATAGTGGACAATTCAAGGCAAACAACTAAAATATCTATATCAATTGGCTCTGTAATATTGGTTGGGATCATTGGGATCGTTGCGTTTTTTATGCTCCGCCCCGCGTCGATCGAGAACAAGATACTTGGCACATGGCATAATGACGAAATATCTGACTTATATATGGTTTTTTCAGAAAACAATTCCCTCACTGTTAACAGAAGTAATATCAGCATGAAGGGCACCTATACGTTTGTCGATGACAACAGGCTGCAGTTGAACTTTAATTTTACCCTTTTAAATTATGTCATATATGCTGATGTGTCCGTTCAGGGCAAAACTTTAAGCTTTGATCATATAGAGGATCTGAGCCAATACTTTTTTACTTCAAGCAGTACAACGTTTGAAAAAATAAAATAGCGGAAAATCTTAAACTCATCATTTAAAAATCGGCGGCTTTGAGGACTCAAAGCCGCCGATTTCCTTTATTCACAAATCAGGTTTTGAGGGATACCGCGCACTCCGCTGCGCCGAACCCCAATCACCCCGCAAAGTGAAGCATCTGGATCAGCAGCAGCCAGCTCATTCCATAATAGGTAACCACAGCGACCAAATCGTTGATCGTGGTGATCAGCGGGCCGGAAGCCACGGCGGGATCCACATTGATCCGTTTGAAAAACAGCGGGATGAGCGTGCCCACCGCGCTGGAAATCAGCATCGCCAGCATAAGGGCCACGCCAATACAGCCGGAAACCGCGTAGGAGAACAGAAGCTCCCTGCCCTTAAGCAGCCAGATATAGAGGCCCACAATGACAAAGGAGATCGTACCCAAAATCAGGCCGTTGCACAGGCCCACCCGCATCTCTTTGCCCACAAATTGAACCTTCTGGCCGGCCGTCAGATTTTCGTCCATCAGCACCCGGATGGTGACGGCCAGGGACTGGGTGCCCACATTGCCCGCCATGTCCAAAATCAGGGACTGGAACGCCATAATTAAGGTGAGCTGGGCCACGACCTCCTCAAAAACACCCACCACAGAGGACACCAGCATTCCCAGCACCAGCAGCACCAGCAGCCAGGGCAGGCGCTTTTTCATGCTGAGCCTCACCGGCTCTTTCAGATCCTCCTCCGCGGTCAGACCGGCGAGCCTGGCGTAGTCCTCGCCCATCTCGTCGTCTACCACTTCGATGATGTTCTGCGCCGTGATAACGCCCAGCAGCTTATTGGAGTTATCCAGCACCGGGATGGAGTTCTCCGAATAATCCTTCAGCTTTTCAATACAGTCGTCGATCAGCTCCGCGGCATACACATAGGGGAAGGACGTCACGATCAAATCCTCCAGGCTGTCCGTTTTCCTGGCGGTGATCAAGTCCTTCAGGTCAATGGCGCCGTAAAACGCCTCGCTGTCATCTACCACAAACAGGGTGGAAATATTGTCGTTCTCCTCCGCCTGATTCACCAGTTCCCTCATCGCGCCCTTGATGTCCAGGTTTTCCCGGATCACGATGCAGTTGGTGGTCATTTTGCTGCCGATCTCATCGCTGTCAAAGGAGGCGATCAGACGGATCTCCTTCTTGACATCCGGCTCCAAGGCGTCGATCAGCTGCTCCCTCCGGCTCTTGTCAAGCTCCTGCAGAATGCCCGCGGCGGTGTCCGTCTCCAGCCGGCCCACCACATCGGTGGCCTTCTGAAAATCCATCTCCCTCAGATATGTCCCCGCGTCAGATTCATCCAAATGCTCGAACACCTCAGACATCATCTCCGCGGTGCATACGCGGTAGAGCTTTTTGCGCTCCTGCGGGGAAAGCTGCGGCATAACCTCCGCAACGTCGTTCCCATGATAGTCATCCAGTCTGCTCTGGATGATCTTTGGCGTATCGTTTCCCCGGATGATGGCGATGATCTCGCTTTCATAGTTGGGCTTCGCGCTGACGTCGTTCTCAGCCGCAGGCTGCCCTGGCCTGTTTGTTTCCGCCATAAAACGCCCTCCATTTCGATGATTTGATTGGGGCGGCACTGATCCCCGATCAGCCCGCCTCAGGCGCGTCGGCAGCGGAAAAAGGGCAGAAAATCCCCCTGTCTCAGGAAACAGAGGGATGGAAATTTCGGTTATCTCACTTGAACTCCAGACAGTCGGAAACGGCAGCGGCTTCCGCGCTATTCTGATAACCGAGCAGTCGTCTTCGCCCTGTCTCCGCGCTACTATCGCCGCTTGCCACTTTCCTCACCTCACTTAAACAGAATTTTCTACATATTCAATATACTACGCTTTCCGCCAAAAGTCAATCATCCTTCCGGCAGGGATTTTGATCCTAATGGACAGGCCGCGCCGCTAGGTTGCTGCGAGAAGCAGTTTGTCCGATCGCTTCTTGGGATTTCAGATACCCGGCCCGCCGTCCGGCACCCTCCTTAAAGGGCGGTATACGGTGAAATACATGGTGGTAAAGCAGGCCAGCCCGCCGACAAGCTGAGACACCGCCTCCGCCGCGAACACGCCGGTGGTGCCCATCCAGATGGGCAGCGCCACCGTCAGCGGCGCGTTGATGATGGCCTTGCGCAGCAGGGAGAAAAAGATTGCCTGCTTTGACCGGCCCAGCCCCACAAAAATCGCCTGCCCCGCAAACTGGAGTGACATAAACAGGAACATTCCAAAATAGATGCGCAGGGCGGGGATGCCCGCCTCAATAATGGCGGGATCGTCCTTAAAGATGCGGATCAGCGGCTCCGGGAAGGCCATGGCGACGGCCCAGAACAGGGCGGAGTAGGCCACCGTCACCCCCACGCTGAACTGGATGGACTGCCGCACCCGGCTGTACAGCTTCGCGCCGTAATTGTACCCCGCCACCGGCTGGGATCCGTTGGTCAGCCCCTGCACCGGCATGATGAACACCTCCCGCAGGGAATTGATAATGGTCATCACCCCCACGTACAGGTCGCCGCCGTAGGCCTGCAAAGTCGCGTTGCACGCCACCTGCACCAGGCTGTTGGTCATGTTCACAAAGAAGCCGGACAGGCCCAGAGAGACGATCCGCCCCGTGCGCCCCCTGTCCAGCCGCAGGTTTCCCCAGCGCAGGCGCAGGATAGCCCGCTTTCCCGTGAGGAACAGCAGCACCCATGCCGCCGACAGCGCCTGGGAGAACACCGTGGCCAGGGCCGCGCCCTGCACCCCCATGTCAAACACGAAGATGAGCACCGGATCCAGCGCGATGTTCACCGCCGCCCCCAGCAGCACCGTCATCATCCCCACCCGGCCAAAGCCCTGGGCGTTGATGAAGGGGTTCATGCCCAGGCTTATCATGACGAACAGGGTGCCGCACAGGTAGATGGTCATGTACCCGTCGGCATAGGGAAATGTGTCCGGGCTGGCCCCGAACAGATAGAGGATGGGCTCCTTCAGCGCCAGAAAAAACGCCGTGGCCGACACGCCCAAAATCAGCAGCAGTGAAAAGGCGTTGCCCATCACCCGCTCCGCTTCTTCATCGTCCCCCTTTCCCCGGCTGATGGAGCACAGCGGCGCGCCGCCGGTGCCGCACAGGTTGGCAAAACCCATCAGGATGGATATGATGGGCATGGTCACCCCCAGACCGGTGAGGGCCAGACTGTCGCTCTCCGGCAGGTGGCCCAGGTAGATGCGATCCACCACGCTGTACAGCACATTTACCAACTGGGCCGCCATCATGGGAACGGCAAGGCTCATAATATTGCGGGGAATGCTCCCTTTTGAAAAATCGTTTTGCCTCTCTGCCAAGGAAAGGGCCTCCCTTTTTCGGTATTTCCCGATATTTTACCACTGGCGCAAAGCGCCGTTGTGGTAAATCAGTCTAATCATGTAAAATAGCCGCCTGCGGCTATTTTATCATATTGCGGCAGAGAGGAAAGATTAAAAGTATACAAGGTTCTGTGAAACCGCAGGCTCTGAATTGTTTGGTTGCCTTTTTCCGCCGCTCTATGATATAATATTGACAAACGCCACACAAAGTGTGGCGGCCCGCGTTGCGGGCGGCATTTTGTTTACAAAATGCCTGTTGTCAATGTTACAGGATAGCCAAAACCGGCTTTGCCGGTTTTACGCCGCTTTTGCGGCGTGCAAGCCGATATACGGCTTGCGGCTATGCTATAATGACTGTGTATTTACGCAAGGGGGTATGAGACTATGTCATTCACGCAGGACTTCCAACCAGCCGACAGCAACGAGGAAACCTCCGGCGCGGCCCCTTCCCCCTCCCCCTTGGGACAGCCTTTCGAGGACGCCCTGAACGAGATCGACCGCATCCTCCACCAGATGCTCCTGCTGGCCGAGCTGTCCGCCAGCGACGGCGCCGTGGACAGGGAGAGCCTTCAAACCGTTCTGGAGCGCCTGCAAAACAAGATCGACCGCATCGCGGATCGGCTGGATTCCGCCGAACGCTGAAAATGTTGTCCTTACAGGGTCGCAGCAGAGCAGAAGGCCCGACTCACCTACGACAACATTCTCCGCCTCTCCGACGACCCGGATGTCAGCAACGTCATCCGCTTCCTGCGTGAGCGCGAAATCGTCCATTTCCAGCGCTTTGGCGAGGCGATTGCCCTTGCCAAGGAGCGCATGAATCAGAAAAACGTGTACTTCACCAACCCCGCGTTTGACAAATAACCCAATCCGCACAGACGCCCGCCCCGAACGCTCGGGGCGGGCGTTTTCTGTTTTGCTATTCCTCCCAGCTCTCCCCTGTGGCGTAGTTGATGACGATTCCGGGCTGGACGTTGTAGACAAAGACGTTGAAGCACACGCCTTCGCCCTCGTCCTCCACGGAAAACGCCTCCATCTGGACGCCGCTGGCCACCAGATTGTCACCGTCGAAAACAGGGGTCACCCGATAGAGCACGTGGTTTTCTGTCTCCTCCACGTAGTCGTCCACCATATTTTCGAACGGCAGCATTCCGATGACGTTCATGTATCGGGTGCCGGTGATCAGGTTCTGCTTGTTGGCGTTCTCCCCCGCCAGCTGGTAGCCGATGAGATGGCAGCGGTTGTAGAGGTATTTTCCGTCCACACAGTCATACTTTGCTGACTGCCAGCCGGAGGGCTTTACCTGGCCAATATCCCCCCGGGGCTCGGTGGGCATGATCTCCAGACAGATGTTGGCGTAGGCCACGCCGCACCGGCCCAAACGATCCAACTCGCTGTAGTTCTCAAAAGGCTCCAGCGTCAGATCCTCCAGGTCAAAATCCGGCTGGTTGTCCTGAAGGATCACGTAGGGCTCGCCGGAATACTCCGGGATGTCGTCTATGCTGATGGTAACTGCCGCCGGTTCCTTGAGCCCCAGCTCCACCAGCAGATTGTCCAGCGTCAGCGAGCCCTTTAAGTACAGGCCCAGAACGGTCAGGCCCACAATCACGGCAACCGCGATCAGCGCCAGAATCAGCCGCTCTTTGCTGATCCCACCCTGCCGCCGCTTTTCTGTGCGGGCGCTCATAGGCCGCCTCCCAGGATGCCGCCGGCTTTCACCGCCGATACGATCTCATTCATCACCGAAACGGGCCGCACCAGCGCAAACCGCACGTGCCCCTCCCCCAGCGGCCCAAAGGCGGAACCGGGGGTGCACAGCAGCCCGGTGCGATCCAGCAGTTCAAAGCAAAACTCCACCGAGTTTTGATAGCCCGCCGGAAGCGGCGCCCAGACGAACATACTGCCCTGGCTGTCCGGCACGTCCCAGCCGATGGAGCGCAGCCCGCCGCACAGGGCGTCCCGCCGGGCCTGATATTCCGCCCGGTTCCGGGCCACGCTGTCCTGGGGGCCGTTGAGGGCGGCTGCCGCCGCGTGCTGGATGGGCAGGAACATCCCGTAGTCGATCTGGGAGCGCAGGCGCTTGAAGGCCCCAACCACCTCCCGGTTGCCCAGCACGAAGGACACCCGGGCCCCGGTCAGGTTATAGGTTTTGGACAGAGAGTTGAACTCCACCCCCACCTCTTTGCCCCCCTCAAAGGCCAGGCTG
>CAMWRX010000072.1 GCA_947176765.1 uncultured bacterium | reverse complement strand
GCCCCCCCCCCCCCCCGCCCCCCCCCCCCCCCCCGGCGGGGCCCCGGCGGGTGAGTTGGTGGGGGGGGGGGGGGGGGGGGCCCCCCCCCCCCCCAGGGCGGGCTTCATCCCGCTGGCCGCGTTTCTGGGGGCGCTGGCGGGGGTGATGCTGGTGCTGTTCATCGCCGAGCGCACCGGGGCCTCCAAGCTCACCCTCATCCTGGCTGGCATGGCGGTGTCCGCCATCTTCTCCGCCGGCATCGACGCGGTGGTCACCTTTGTGCCCGACGCCCTGCTGGGCTACTCGGACTTTCGCATCGGCAGCCTGGCCAACCTGACCATGGCAAAGCTGGCCCCCGCCTTTTGGGTCATCCTGCCCGCGTTTTTGCTGGTGCTGTCCCTGGCGGGGGAGCTGGACGTGCTCATGCTGGGCCGGGACGTGTCCCAGAGCCTGGGCCTGCGGGTGAAGCCCATGCGGCTGCTCCTGCTGGCGCTGGCCGCGGCCCTGGCGGGGGCCGCTGTCAGCTTCTGCGGCCTGCTGGGCTTTGTGGGGCTCATCGTGCCCCACATCATGCGCCGCCTGCTGGGGGAGGAGAGCCGCACCCTCATCCTGGGCTCCGCCCTGGGGGGCGCGGCCATGCTCACCGCCTGCGACCTGCTGGGCCGGGTGCTGTTCGCCCCCTACGAGCTGCCGGTGGGCATCGTGCTGTCCTTCGTGGGTGGGCCCTTCTTTATCTTCCTGCTGCTGAAGCAGAGAGGGGGTCGCATCCATGATTGAGCTGAAGGGCCTGTCGGCGGGCTACGGCAGGCAGGCCGTACTGAGCGGCGTGTCCATGGAGCTGACGCCCGGAAAAGTCCTTGCCCTGCTGGGCCCCAACGGCTGCGGGAAGAGCACCCTGCTGAAAACCATTCTGGGGCTCCAGCCCAAACTGGCGGGGGAGATTCTGGTGGATGGGACGCCCTCTGACCAGATCACCCCCCGTCAGCTGGCCCAAAAGGTGACCTATCTGGCCCAGTCCCGGAATACACCCAACATCTCCGCCCGGCGGATGGTGCTCCACGGCCGTTTCCCCTACCTCTCCTACCCCCGCCGCTACCGAAAAGAGGACTACGAGATGGTGGAAAAGGCCCTCCGATGGGCGGACGCCGCCGCCTTTGCCGACCGCTCCATGGAAGAGCTCAGCGGGGGCCAGCGGCAGAAGGTCTATCTGGCCATGGCCCTGGCCCAGGACACCGAGACCATCCTGATGGACGAGCCCACCACCTTCCTGGACGTGGCCCACCAGTTGGAGGTCATGGCCACCGCCCGCCGTCTGGCCCAGGAGGGCAGGGCGGTGCTCATGGTGCTCCACGACCTGTGTCTTGCCCTGCGCTGGGCAGATGAAATCGCGGTAGCCGCCGAAGGGAGCCTGCTCTTCCGGGGAGCGCCGGAAGAGGCGTTTGCGTCGGGGATTCTGGATCGGGCCTTTGGCGTCCGGCTGGCCCGGGTCATGACGGAGGGCGGTTGGCAGTACTATTACAGATAGGGAGGGGAGCGTATATGGCGTATTTTCCGTTTTTTGTGGAGCTTGACCAGCAAGAGGGTCTCATTGTGGGCGGCTCCACCGTGGCACAGCGCAAAATTGAAAAGCTGCTGCCCTATGGGCCCCGGTTGACGGTGTGCGCCCCGGATATTTCCCCGTCCATCCGGGCGATCCACGGCCTGTCGCTGCTGGAGCGGCCCTTCACCCCGGAGCTTTTGGAGGGCAAAGCCTTCGTCATTGCCGCCACGGACGACCCCGGGCTGAACCACCGCATCTCCGGGCTGTGCCGGGAACAGCGGATCCCGGTGAACGTGGTGGACGACCGGGATTACTGCTCCTTCCTGTTTCCCGCCCTGGTCAAGCGGGGGCCGCTGTCCGTGGGCATCTCCACCGGCGGGGCCAGCCCCACCGGCGCGATCTATTTAAAAAAACAGATCGACGCCATGATCCCGGAGCGGTTCGGGGAGATTTTGGCCTATTTGGACAGCACACGGGATTTGGCCAAGGAAACTCTCCCGGATGAGGCGCGCCGGAGCAAGTTTTTTGCCGCCCTGTTTGCCGCCTGCATGGAAAAAGGCGGGCCGCTGGGCCGGGAGGAGACGGAGGACACTATGAAGCTGTATCAGGAAGGAGCGGACGGCCATGGATCACATGGGTGGTAAAGTCTATCTGGTGGGGGCGGGCTGCGGGACAGCCGACCTCATCACCCTGCGGGGGCTGCGGCTGCTGCGAAGCTGCGACGTGGTCATCTACGACGACCTCATCGACAAAGCGCTGCTGCGGGAGGTTCCCGGTCATGCCCAGGTCATTTACATGGGCAAACGCCAGGGGGACAAGCACTCCGCCAGCCAGGAGGACATCTGCGCCAGGCTCATCCAGTGCGCCCAGGAGGGCAAAACGGTGGTGCGTCTCAAGGGGGGCGACCCCTTTGTCTTTGGCCGGGGCGGGGAGGAGCTGATGGCCCTGGAGCAGGCAGGCGTCCCCTGTGAGATGGTGCCCGGTATCACCTCCGCCCTGGCGATTCCGGCCATGGCGGGCATCCCCGCCACCCACCGGGGGGTGAGCCGGAGCGTCCACATCGTCACCGCCCACACAGCGGACACCGGGGACGGCCTGCCGGAATATCTGGACGACCTGGCCCGGTTGCCCGGGACGCTGGTGTTCCTCATGGGCCTGTCCCGGCTGGAGAGCATCGCCCAGCGGCTGATGACAGCGGGAAAGCCGGGAAACACCCCCGCCGCCGTCCTGTCCGGGGGGAATTCTCCCCATCCCGCCGCTGTCCGAGGAACGCTGGCGGACATCGGGGAGAAGGCCCGCGGGGCAAATGTCCAACCCCCGGCGGTCATCGTGGTAGGGGAGGTGGCCGGTCTGAATCTGTCCTCGCCCACGGCCGCCCCGCTGGAGGGAGTGGCGGTGGGCCTGTCTGGGTCGGAGCCCATGACGAAAAAGCTGAGCGCAGCCCTGGAGCCCCTGGGGGCCAGGACCTTTATCGCCCAGCAGTCTGTGATCCAGGAGCTGCCCCTGCCCATCAAGCTGGACAGCCTGTGCGACGGAAATCCCCGCTGGCTGGTGTTCACCAGCGCCAACGGCGTCAAGGAATTCTTCCGGCGGCTGAGGGGAGAGCGGGTGGATCTGCGGCGGCTTCATTCCTGCCGCTTCGCCGTCATCGGCGCGGCCACCGGCAAAGCGCTGTCCGCCCAGGGCTTCCGGGACGACCTGTGCCCGGAGAGCTACACCACGGCCGCCCTGGCCCAGGCCCTGCTGGACACCGTCCCGCCTCAGGAGGAGATCGTCTTGCTGCGCTCCCGCCAGGGCTCCGATGAGCTGTTCCAGACCCTTTCGACCTCGCGCACTGTGCGGGATATCCACCTCTATGACGCCGTCCCCGCCCCTTTGGCAGAGGAGGCGGAGGAGTGGCTGGAGCGGGCTGACTACCTCGTCTTTACCAGCGCCGGCGGGGTCAAAATGTTCCTGGAACAGCAGGGGAGCGTTCCACCGCAGGCCCAGTGTGTCTGCATCGGCGAGGTGACCGCCGCCGCCCTGGCCCGAAACTGGGACGGAACCCCGATTGTGGCCCAGGATACCTCTGTGGAGGGGATCGCGGCGGCCATTCTGTCACATCGCACGGCCTGAACGGCCCTGGCATCAAAAACAAAAGGACTGCCATAGGCAGTCCTTTTGTTTTTGTCCTGTGTTGACAAAAAAGATGCGCCGAACCAAAAGCCTGAAAAATCAGCCAAAATATGACCACAGCCGTATGCAGCCGATGAACTGTTTTCCTTTCCAGCCCGCTTAATCTGAAGGCTTATCTTCACCGGAATCGGCGGGGGAACCCTCGGGCTTAACCGTTGGAGGAGGACCTTGGATAATGATCGTTTTGTCCTCGCCCCCTGCCAGCTTGCTGCCCAGCATACCAGCGATTAGGGATTTGACGTCGATACCCATGCCCTGGGTGATGCCCTCGGTAACCTGGGTCGTTCCAGTGATAATATCCCCCAGCAGCTTGGCGCTGTTGCCCTCGCCGTACATGGTGATCTTGTCCACCTTGGACAGCGGTTCGGCCACATTTTTGGCAATCTCGGGCAGGGCCTGCATGACCATTTCGATGACAGCGGCCTCGCCGTACTTCTTCATGGCCTCGGCTTTCTTATCGATACCCTCAGCCTCCGCCAGGGCCTTGGCGCGGATCGCTTCGGCTTCCGCCTTACCGACGGCGGCGATGCCTTCCGCCTCCTGCTCCTTGGCGTATTTCTGCGCCTCGGCGCTCTTCCGCTTGGCCTCGGCGTCCTGCTCCTGCTCATAGCGCTTGGCCTCGGCATCCTTCTGGCGCTTGAAGAGCGCAGCTTCCGACTCCTGCTGCTGGCGGTAGCGCTCAGCGTCTGCCTTAGCCCGGATCTCAGCCTCGAGCTTCTGCTTCTCTACCTCGACTTCGTACTGCTTCAGCTCGGCCTGGCGCTGAGTCTTGGCGATCTCCGCGTTGACTGTGGCGGTTTCGATGCTCTTGCGCTGCTCCTGACTCTGGATTTCGTAGGCGGCATCCGCCTCGGCCTTTTTGCCGTCGGCCATGATTTTCAGCTCGGCCCGCCTGATCTCCAGCTCTGTCTGCTTCTGGGCGATCTGGGTGTCCGCCTGTACCCGGGCCTCGTTGGACTCCCGCTCCGCCTCCGCTTGAGCGATGGCGATGTCACGGTCGGCCTGGGCCTTGGCGATGGCTGCGTTCTTCTTGATGAGACTGGTATTGTCCGCGCCCAGGTCTTTAATCAGCCCGTTCTCGTCGGTGACATTCTGGATGTTGCAGGAGAGGATCTCAATGCCCAGCTTATCCATGTCCTTGCTGGCCTTGGACATCACCTGGTCGGAGAAGGAATCCCGATCCGTGTTGATCTCCTTGAGTGACAGGGTGCCGATGATCTCACGCATATTGCCCTGAAGGGAGTCCTGCAGATCGCGGGTGATGTCGTCAGGGCGCTTGTTCAGGAAGTTCTTGGCCGCCAGCTTGATGCCCTCCGAGTGGGGGGAGATGCGGACTTTTGCCACGGCGTCTACGTTGACATTGATGAAATCGCTGGTGGGGACGGACTGCTCGGTTTTGATGTCCACCGTCATCTGCCCCAGATACAGCTTATCCATGCGCTCCAGGAACGGGACACGGATTCCGGCCCGGCCGATGAGCACCTTGCTCTCTTTTTTTAGACCGGAAATGATGTATGCCTGATCGGGCGGGGCCTTGACATAGCCCATCATCATAATGATGAACACCACGACGACAGCCACGATGGCAGGCAGCGCGTTCAGAATGAACTCAAGCATGGGGGTTCCTCCTTTCAAATTCGACGTAACAATGTTCTTTCTATGTCAAACAAGCCGGGATGGCAGCCTCTGGCGGCGGGCCGCTTCCCGACGGCTTGGAATTTTTCTCAGGCCTCCGGGTTGATACTGCCTCCAATATCCCCACGCATAGCGGCAAGGCGCTCCAGTGCCGCGACTTCCGCTTCAAGGCTCCGCTCGTTCCACTCCTGCCGGATCCGGCTGTTGTCGGAGATCACCTGAGAAAGCACATTGACCGTGCGGAGACAAAGCGCGGCTTTCGCGCCGATATCTCCGCCACCCTGTTCTGCCCGGCCCAGCTCTCGCAGAGTAAGCTCCAGTGTCTGAAGGTAATCAGACTCCAAACGCGCTTTTACCTGATCCTCTAATAAGTCATAGTGCTGGAGAACCAGGGCTTCCAGGTTTTCTAAAGCCGTCAGGACATAGGCCGTTTCAACAGACCTTGCGGCTTGCCGGAGCCGCGCTTGGACAACGCGCGAGCTGTTGATGCAGGCGGTCGAACGCAGAAAGCGCTGCATCAATGGCGCCAGCTCATCCAGCTTTTGCGATACCGCAGCAAGCCTTTGCTCATACTGCTCGAAGCCAACCGCATCCTCCCCGGGCCATGATTTCATGACAGGGATCAGGGTGTGCTCAATTTGCTGGAGTTCCTTCGCGACGGATGAGAGGCTGTCCATATACTCGTCCAGAATGCTCAGATCTTTCTCTCGCAGCATCTCAATGTTCCTGTTGGAAAACAGTGTTTTGGCAGCTTTGGAAATCCCTGCGGTTTTATCCTTGAGCTCATCGCCGCACAGCAGTCTGATCCGCTCCATGGAAAGCCCCGTAATTGAGGAGGGAATCGCGATATGGATGGAGGTCAGTGAGCGGCGGATTTGTGTACATAAAGCCTCCAACCGATCTTGTTTCCGCATCAGCGCAGCCGTTTCTGCCCCAGGGCCTTGGATTTCCACAGGACGGAGCGGCCGCCGGTACAGCGCTGAACTTCGGGGTTCCGCCGTGACCTCAAAGGGAATCCGTTTTTCTTTGCCCACTTTTGTTGCAAAAATGGTAAAGGCAGCCGTCATACTCAGCCCCATCTCCCTGCACACCTGCTCCATATTTTTCTTAACGTCCTCATCCATGCGAAAGTTGACCATAACCTGTGCCACGGAAGTCACCTCCTTCAGCGCATCTTTATTATACCATATGTAAAGTAAAATGCAATATATTTCTTTACAAATGATATATAATCTGTTATAACACACCTACTGGATATAACCTTGAACCAGTTCCGTAAAGGGGATATCAACGACCTAAAATACCGGCAGGATTTGGCCGATATCGACAGCAGTAAGACCGGCTGATAAAGAGAACGGCGCATTGGTTTATCCAATGCGCCGTTCGGCTCATCCATCAAGACCGCAGCATTCATCATGATTTAAAGCGTCCATTGATTTACCGCTTATGGATCAGCAGCAGCCGAACCTCCAGCATATCCAGCCATGCGTCCAGCTCCAAAGTGTGATGGCGGGCCTCCACCGTAAACTTCCGCATAGCCGGAGTGGCCCTGGCCTTGATATAGTCCAGTTCTTCCTGACTTTCCGGCTCTAAACCGCCCATAGAGTTCCAAATATCAAAGGCACTGCCGTGCCGACGGCTCAAAATGGTTTCCTGCACCAGATACTCCCCGTCCTCCACATCCTCGATCCGCAGATGGGCGTCCATGGCCTGATCTGGGGAAAACGGAGTATACCGCTCGGTAAACGTCATGTCGAACCGCTCCCCCATGGCGTAGAGATGGGAGAAATGGCGGTAGTTATAGAGCATAACCTGATATCCGCCGTCTCCAGCGGTGACAAACCAGCCGGGGCCCTGTCCCAGCAGCTTATCCCCCAAACGGCGGAGCATCCGAAGCACATGGTAAGCCGCCTTCGGGATGCCGCCTACGGTGAACAGGCCCAGGCCTCCGAAAAAGAGGCTTTCCGGCAGAGGCGCCTCCCCCATCCAGTCGGTGAGCGACCAGTAGCCGAAGCTGTCCAGCTTGTCATAGCTCTCCAAAATACACTTGGCGATATAACAGGACTTGAAACAGGTGTCGTTCAGCAGATCCTGCTGGCTGGGGGTGGAGTTCCATTCCGTCACATACACCGGCTTTTTCCAGCCCAGGCGGCGAACCTCCCCCAGTGCCTGCTCGACAAAGCGCTGAAATCCATCTGGCTCCGGGTTGAGCCTCATGGAGCCCACAAAACCGAATGTCTCCTTGCCGTTCCGCCCCTCCTGAATCGTATCCATCAAAATCGTATCATAATAGGTGAAGTTCAGGAAATCCGGTTCGCAGTTGTTTTCTACGCTCCAGGCCAAAAAGGGGAGGTACCAGTTAGTATAACCCGGCTTGACAATATAATAGGAGGCCGATGGCCCAAACGTCAGGCCGCTGTCACAGTCTTTCACCGCCAAGTAGGTGCGCCGGTAGAACTGATAAAAGGCCTCGTCGCTGGAAAAACCATACATATATTTTGGTGTCTCCGGCTGCGTCCAGACACAGAACAGCCACTGGCGTACCTCCGTTTTCCCATAGCGCTCCAGCATATGCCGCACCACTGTTTCCACCAGGGCAATCCACTCGTCCATGTCCCGGGGCTCACTGACCAAATGGCCGAACAGGTGCTTGCCGGGGCTTTTGGCCAGGGCGGCGGGCATGAATGAGAGCTGCACCAGCGGACGCAGCCCCACGCCCAGCAGAAAATCCAGAACCTTATCCAGATAAGCGAAGCTGTACGTCAGATTTCCCGCCGCGTTTCGGGTACACAGATGAAGCTCATCGGACAAAACGCCGCTGAGTTTCACATAGGAAAAGCCCACCTCTCGCTGGGCCTGCCGCACCATCTCCTGCACATCGGAGTACAGCAAATCGGCGGCACGGCCCACGTTCAGCAGGAACCGCCAGGAGTGGCGCAGCTCCCTGACCGGTTCGGCGGCGCTGCACGTTCCGGCGCAGACCACGGCCTGTCCTGTGGGAGCGGTACTCTCGGGGGCATCTAAATACTTTTTCAGGCTGGCCATATAGTCGTGCTGCTCCATCGGTGCCTGGGGCTGCTCCTTGCGCTGAAAATCCCGGCGGTAGACGCTGGGCAGACATCCGTATTCCTTTCTGAATGCCTGGACAAAGGCGTGGGAATTGGGAAACCCGCTGCGCTCCGAAATGGCTTCGATGGTGTTCCCGGTGTACAGAAGCTCCTCCACGGCGTGGTTGAGCCGCACCTTGGTCAGACAGGCCAGAAATGTCATGCCAAACTGCTGCTCGAAAAATTTTGACAGGTACGGGACGGACAGATGAACCCGGTTCGCCAGCTCGGTGAGGGTAAAGCTCCGGGTATAGTTGGCATTGATGATGGAGGTGATGTCGGCAATCCGCGCGGCATAGCGATGGGCTTTGGCGTCTTGCAGCGGAGAAGAATCCACCCGGAAGTTGTTGTAAAGCTCGTCCATCAGCTCGTAGACCAGCGACCAGTTCCGAAGAGGGTAGCCCTCCTGCTGCTCCACGTTGTTTTTGACCAGCCGGGCAATCAGGCGGCGCAGGTGGTCGAAGGCGGCGTTGTCCCCCTGCGCGGCGCTGTTGCAGTCAAAGCTGGGGTGCTTGGGCTCGGGCAGCGTCTTTTCAAAGAGGGACTGCTCAAACTGCACTGAGATCACGCTGCAATCCACGCCCCGCAATTCATGGGGGACGTGCCCGTCAATGGTGAGGATGTCCTCAGCCCGAAGCGAGACCGGATGTCCGCCCACCAAAACGGTGCAGCTGCCGCTCAGAACAAACAGCAGCTCAAAATGGTCATGAAGGTGCCGGCCGATATGACCCAGGTGGTGCATGGTGCAGCGTACAGGCATGTAGGCGGAAAAATCGATCATCTCATATTGCATACCCTCGCCCCCTAACTTTATTTTATCTAGTTGAGATGAAAAATACAAGGGAATATCACAAAAGAGTCGTTTTTTATGCGGGGACTGCCCCAAAGCTCCAAAACGGAGCTTTGGGGCAGCCTTTTTTGAACAAGAAGGGTGACCAACAGAACGCTCGGGGCTCAGCCCTCGTCATTAATTGGCCTGTGGTTTATGCCGTCTGGGCCAGGGCCGCTTCCAGCTTGGCAAAGAAGTCGTCAAAGATGACCTGGGCTTCCTCGCCCATGATGACGTCGTCCGGGCTGCCGGCCAGCTTGATGAAGAGCTCGCCCTCGTCCAGCTCGATGCCGGCGTACACGGCGTAGCGGTTCAGGAACTCCTGCAGCTCGCCCTCGGGGTCGATCTCCAGATCTTCCACGGAACGCAGCACCAGGTCGTCGGGACGGAAATTGCCGTCCTCGTCGGGCAGGGCGATGCCCATGTCCTGGGCCCAGCCGATGGCCACGGCCCAATAGTGATCCTCGGGCACGTCCTCAAAGTCGGACAGCTCCCACTCAGGGCTGCCGCTCTGCTCCCACAGGTAGCCGATGGCGTCCGCGCGGGTAAAGATACCGGCCAGAGGCACGTCCACGTCGTCGATCTCGACCTCACCGTTGTCGCCGCCGTTGTTGCCACCGGGCAGCATATCAAGGCGTTGCTGGGGCACGAAGATATGGCCGCAAACGCTGCAGTGGGAGCCCTCGGTCCAACCAAAGCTGGTGGTGGTGGGCGCGACCGCCGGATCAATTACGATAAACCCATTGGTGTAGTAACCGTCAGTTCCTACGGGGGCGTCGTGCGTGGCCTCGAAAATGCCGGAGGTCGCCTCATCGCCGGTCCAGCTATCGGGCTTATTGCCGGGATCTTCTGTGTTCGCCCACTGGTAGGTGGCTTCGCCGCCAACCATCGTAACATGGTCGGTGTGGATGGTGACTTTGGGCTCGGAATACACACCTTTGCTATTGGCAGGGCCATAGTACTCCCGGCTGACCAGGGAAACCGCGGAGCCGTCAGGAATTACGCCGTCCCCGGTCTTATCCGCAGTTGTGTCGTTGCCGGACCCCTTGATGGTACCGCCGTAGATGGTTCCCTCACCGGCGCACATCTGCACGCCGTTGCCCGACACGCCGGTAATGACTGGGCCGGTGCCGTTCGCTTCGCTGCCGATGGTCAGCTTACCGTCCTGGGGATGGTAGATACCGGTGGAACCGCCGGTAACGTTGCCGCCCAAAACGTTAATTTCTGTGCCATGGGAGCTTCCGTTGCCGGAAATGCCATAGCCGCCGCCTTCGATCGTTCCATCCTTAACCGTCAGCGTCGTACCCTTGTCAAACATAAGGACGCCAGTGCTTCCACCTTTTACAGTGGTAGCAGCGCCGTCAATGGTGGCTGTGGCACCCTTCTCCAGGTAGAGACCGTTCGTACTGCCTCCTTCCACACTGCCGCCCGTGACGGTAACAGAACTGTTGCCCGTGGCCACAATTCCATTCCTATCGCCGCTGATATTGCCCGCAGTCTCCAGCGTACCGCCGGTGACCTGGACGCCTGTTTTGCCGCTTGTTACGGTCACGCCTTCGGAAATTGTAGCCGTTCCCTTAGTGTTTACGGCTATTCCAGTGCCGGTCGCCTCGACGGTGCCGCCGTTCAGGTTCAGCGTGCTCTTGTTGCTGTAGTTTGTGATGACCTGGCTGTTATCGCTCTTGATGGTTCCCTCGCCCTCTACGGTCAAGGTTCCCTGCACGACGATGTTGTACGTTGTCTGCGTTGCGCCAGTTTGAGCCGTGTCATCAACAATATTGTGGCCGTTCAGGTTGATGGTAACCTCTTTGCCTGCGGCAATGTTGATATAGGATTCTTTCTCGCCGCGATTGACATCGCCATTGAGCGTGACGTTACGGACGCCGTCCACAGTAGAGGCATAAATGTCATTATTCTCGCCAAATGTTCCATCAGCGGTGCTGGAAATTGCCTTATTGAGATCCGCATAACTTGCCGCAAACGCGGGCGCCACCATGCTGGCGCACAGAGTCAAGGACAACACGACAGACAGCATTTTGTTAAGCTTTTTCATGGTATTCTTCCTTTCTTTGCAAGTGTCGGATGCAAAGTATCCGGCAGCCGGGCTGCCTTAGATACCCCATGAGCAAAAGATATTATGTTCCTGCCGATCCTTAGGCCCCATTGCTTTGCGCCCTATGGTTTCCCATAGGTTGCTGAATCGCAACCCGGCGAACATAGCGCGGCGTGCCGCGCTTTAGTCCCGTAGCTTTGCAGTCCCATCGTTTCCAATGGTTTGCCCAAACGCCGTTTCCCTGGTGCCCCGCCGCCATCGGCGCGTCTGGCGGCGGGCTAACTCACAGGGGGCGTATCGTTCATGTAGGCACCTCCTCCCGCTGGCCCCATCAGGCTCAGGGCTGGCGACACCCAACGTTTCTTCCTACCTTAAATTATAGAGTTTTATTTCACTCCACCCCAATGGAAACTTTACCGTCTTTCCCTGTGTTTTTTATGTTGTTTGCCCCCTCAGTAGCTGCCGTACCAGGCCGCAGCATTAGCTCGAGTCTGCGGTCTGGTTAAGATAACCAGCTTTTTGGGTGATTTGCAAAAATGTCCCCATAAAGTTTTGGCTATATTCAACAAGGCGGCGTTTTGGGGATATGACGCTTTCCCGTTTTTATGAAGAGACTGCCCCAAAACTCCAAAACGGAGCTTTGGGGCAGTCTTTTTAGAACAAGAAGGGTAACCAGTGAAGCACTTGGGGCTCAGCCCTCGTCATTGATTGGCTTGTGATTTACGCCGCTTGGGCCAGGGCCGCTTCCAGCTTGGCGAAGAAGTCGTCAAAGATGACCTGGGCTTCCTCGCCCATGATGACGTCGTCCGCCGCGCCGGCCAGCT
>CAMWRX010000071.1 GCA_947176765.1 uncultured bacterium | reverse complement strand
CCCCTATACCGACGTGGCCGAGGATGCACCTTACTATGACGCAGTGGTGTGGGCCTACGAGAACGGTATAGCGTCTGACGGCTCCACCTTTGAGCCAGATTCCGCTTGCACCCGTGGGCAGGTCATGGCGTTCCTGTGGCGGGCGAAAGGCTCCCCAGAACCCCAGACAACGGAAAGCCCGTTCAGCGACGTTTCATCCGCCGATTGGTTCTACAAGCCCGCTTTGTGGGCCTACGAAAACGGTGTTGCCACCAGTGCCGCATTGAATCCGGGCAATCCCTGCACCAACGGCGAAGCCCTTACTTTCCTGTGGCGGGCCGAGGGTAAGCCCGCCGCCGCTGTCTACAGCAGTCCTATGGCCCTGACCGCGCCCGACAAGTATTTCACCCGCCCGGTGGCTTGGGCTGAAACGAACGGCCTGTTTTCCGGGGCAGACTTTGACCCCGCCGCTCCCTGTTCCCGCGCTGATCTCATGACATACCTGTACTGGGTCACGGAAGAATGGGCATTTACAGAGGAAGCTAAAACCGTCCAGGCAGAATATGAGCAGATCATCAATGACGCGCAGTTGTATGAGGTTCACGGCTCTGGCCTGTGCTTTGCCGACTATGTTGACGTAGATGGGGACGGCAAAGTGGAATTGCTGACCATAGGATTTGGTAAGGATATTTTCACAGCCACCGTAACTGTATACGCAAATATTGACGGCCATGCCGGAAAATTCTGCGAGGGAACAGTTGAAAGTTATTTTTGGAAAGAAAATGGGTTCTCTATATGTAAGGTAGACGGCGGGCTACGTTTGCACACCCATGGAAAGGTTTATTTGCAAACTTGGGGCGGGGATATCGAAGGAGCGGAAGAACATCAATTTTTTAAGATTGAAAAGGGGAATTTTGCGCTTGAAGACGGCCTAAGCATTGGGGTAAATGGTGTGGCGGATGAAGTTTTCAATTATGTCTCCCAAAAAGCGATTACCGCAGACGAATGCAAAGCAATTTTGCAAAAGTACACGGACGAGAAGGGGCCTTTCACCGTTTGCCGCACCGACCCAAATCAGATCGGCATATTGGATCGCGGGCTTTTGCCCACCGCAGAGGAATATCAGTTAGCTTATTGGACAGCGGTCAATCCGGCTTATGCGGCGGTGCTGAAGGGTGATTTTTCCGCCTTTGCAGGGAACTATATAGATGCCCTTGGGGGGAGCGACATAGCTATGGATAAAAATGGTGTCTTGACTGGGGATTGGGTGACAAGTCAAAAACCAATCTCCATTACTGTAAACGAAAACGGTATCATTCACTGTTTGCTTATGTCAGAAAACACCGGGGCGTGGGACGAGGACGGATACTATTACACAGCATACTATGAAATTTTCCCCGCTGGCCTTGGGCATGAATGGCATTATAGCAGCATAGCTGATGATACCCGTCTCGATAAATCCAAAATACAACTCTGGTATACTCGTAATTACGACGAATGGTCTCCAATCAGCGGGGTTTACTACAAAGCATCATAACCCGTCCGGCCATTTGGCGGTCAATGCCCCGGCCCCTGGGCGAACCGCAACAAGCAAATAGGATAAAGCAAAGGAGGACAGCTACTACGGCTGTCCTCCTTCTGTCTCATTTGGCAACATAGAAAAGGGTTGCGCCACATAGACGCAACCCCTTTTTACGCTTGGAAATGACTAATTTGAAAGTAAATTCTCGATTTTCTTTTGAATTTCACGTGCAACCGTCTGCAAATGGGCTTCATTAGCCTTGCGGTGGATTTCGTCAAGCTGGGTCATCAACTCTTCTCCATGCCGATCCCAGCAATCACGTACAGCTTTGCCGTCCACATTGCATAGAAACTTCCCAGTACACAGCTTGTCTACACTTTCCAGGAGGCCTGTCCGAAACTTCTGATACCCATTACGTGGAACAAGAAACTTTTTCGGAACTTTTTGAAAATACCCTAACACAGTCAGACATTTGTCGGGCTTATTCAATGATTCTGCTAAAACGTAGCTGAAATCCTCACGCGAGATGTGTAAATCAGCACAAGTTTCTTGCAACAAAAGTCCAGCGGCAAACTGAAACTTCAAAATGTCGTTGTTCATGCTTCTTATACCCGCCTTAACTTAGGTTTAAGGCATAAGCGAGAGACAATACGACTTAATACGTTCTCAAATATCCGCTTATTTCACGTTGAATCGCCTCTTGACTTCCAATCGTTCTCCTTTCTGCGTTTTTTGGCGGACGGTTTCCTCGCTCGACGTGATGGAGAAACAAAGCACCGCCTATATTTATTATAATATTGTAGTATATCAAAAAAATGTTGAGCTGTCAAGAAAATCACTTGAAAAACACTTTAGAAGCGCTTTTCTCGCACTTCCAAAGTGTTTTTACATCTGACGGGATACCCACTATACTACAATCAGAGTTCGGGCTCTTGATAATAACGGGAGCGGTGGTGGCCACCGCCGCTCAAGGTCAATGGTGCCGTCCTACCTGAGGGGCGGAGAAAGGAACACTATGGCACAAATAACAATTTTTGGAAAAGTGCACCGAAAGGGAACCAGTCGGAAAACGGGTGAACCCTACGACTTTTTTGAGTTTCACATGGCCGTTCCGAAGCGCGGCGTAGTAGGTGAGAGCGCGGAACGGAAGGTCGTGGATGCAAATTTTTGTGATTTTGACAAGCTCGCCCTGGGCGTCTATGATGCCGACTTCGATAGCGACGGCAACCTGCTGTCTCTGAAGCCCGTCCAGCAGTCCGCTGGCCGTTGAACTTAAAACCGGGCGGCAAGCCCTGGTAATCAAGGCTTGCCGCCCTCCGCTCATTGAACCATTTCAATCCCTTCCCGTAATAGAAAGTAGGAATAACTAATGAATCCATTCAAAAGATTTATAGTATTAATTTTTTCCCTCATAGCTTCTCTATATGGTGATTTGCTGGATAGAATTTCAGACGCAATAGAAGAAGGAAATATCAGGGGTGTATCCCTTAACATTCTGTTTATCGTCATGCTGACGGCCTTTCTTTTGCTTTCTTTATTTTGCTGTGTAGTGCTTATCACAAAACATCTGGTGCTGATTGTGGTCGTCAGCTTCGTTGCGGCGGGTATCTATTCGTTCGTGCATGGCGCTGATAATCAAATACGCACACACATATCCCAGCCAACCTTGCAGGACTATACCACAGTATCAAAGATCCTATCCATAGCCGCAAAGCGGGTTGCCCCTGCTCTTGGTTTGGATACAATTTATGAAGAAACGGATATAAAGGTAAAAGCAGACGAGAGAATTGTAAAAAAAGGGAAATTTTGGTGGATGAAGTACCGATTATTGAAGAAGAACGTGTCAGTCGTTATAGATTGCGCACAAGCCCAGCGCATTCTCCAACGGGCAGTAGAATTTGTGCTTGATACCGAAAACCCCGGAGGCTATGATAAGCTCCGAGCCATTTATGGGGGTGTCCCAGAGTGTGTCATACAGTTAGACTTGCCGACTGATTCCGACGAATATCTGTACGTGTCCTGCACATTTGCCAGTGACGCATATTTTGACGAGAAGTATGGCAATTCAGATGCTGGCGAAAATGACGGTGAAGTTTATGACGATGAAGCTTGACTCAACTTCTATCCCAATTTTCCTTGATGCGAAACTGCTTCGCATGGGCATCCCGGCCTATATTGGCTGGGATGCCACTTGCAGTACTCAGCACCATGCCCTTATCGGTGGAAATTCCGGATCGGGTAAGTCGACGCACCTAATGCTTTGGTTGTTCAAAGCATTAAAGCGCTTGCCGACAGCGCGTTTGTATCTATTGGATTTTAAGGGTTCGGACGAGCTGCGCTATCTTAGAACTGTTCCCAATGCTAGATACTTCACCAGAGAAAAGTGTGCTGACGGGTTGATCTTATATCACCAGGAAATAGCATCGAGGATGCAGGATAACTTGGATAGGTCTCCCTTATTTATCCTTTTCGATGAATTTAGTAGCTTCATTAGCTATATGAGTATAGCTGATAAAGCACTAGCAAAACAATGTCAAGTGTGTTTGATGAATGTAATTTTTATGTCACGCGAGGTTGGAGGATACTGCTTCATGTGTACTCAACGACCTGACCAAAGCATTATGCCAAGCGGGGGTGTGCGCGATCAGATGGGCGTGCGCGTCTGGTGGAATCGTTTCTCCTCCGCTGATGCCGCAAAAATGATGTTCGGGGATATGTATAAACAGATTCCCGAAGATTATATCGGCGGTGTAGGGCGTGGAATTGCTTATATTGATGGAAAAGGGCTGTTTGAAGTAGTGGCCCCCCGTATCAGACGCATGGAAACAGTCAAAGAAGCAATAGCCGAATTTGTAACAAGGTGAGAAAAAGGAGGATCAAAAAATGGGTTTTCAACGTTTTTTTGGTATGGTAAAGGGGAAAAAGCGGATCAAGTTGAAGAATTTTCAACAATTGTACGATTTGGCAATGAAACATCTGGACGCAGGGCAGGAGCAAGTGCTGATAGGGGATTTACTACTTAAAATCTACCCGCCAAAATTTCCAGAGGATAAAATGAATATCCACATTAGACCCAATAGCAAGATATGGAGAAGGCGTCTTTTCGAGCCGGACGAAATATCAATGCATATTCACACAAGCCGAATAAAATGCAGTGATGCCACGAACTCCTCCGAAAGATTTCGCGTTTATGTATACAACGAGGAAAAAAATAAGCTTTATCGGTGTGAGTTCAAAATGTCCGAGCCTTTGAAACGGTTGAAGAAGGTTTTTCCCAATACCTACGTTAGTTATATGGTCGATAGTCTTTTAACCTATGACGGTGAGTAAGCAAGCTCGGCCCTGCGCCCGCCGCCGTGGGCGGCGGGCGCGGAGTAGCCTAAAGGCAAGTATTACCTTTAGGCTACATCTGTAGCGTGTAGCAGATGAAAGGGGGTGAAAATAAATGTCAACCAAAGACCCACAAGGCCGGAAGTGGCTCATAACTATCAATAATCCAACCAAAAAAGGATGGAATCACGACAAAATTAAAGTTGAATTATCAAAATTAAAATCAATTATATATTACTGTCTCGGAGATGAACGGGGCGAGATATACCATACCCACATATTCTTCATGGCGGATACACCCATCAGATTTTCCACTATCAAAAAGAGGTTTCCAGAAGCACATATTGACAAAGCCTACGGGACAGCCGCCGACAATAAAAATTATGTGGAAAAAAGTGGGAAATGGTCGGATACAGACAAAGCCTCGACAAAGGTAGAAAATACGTTTGAGGAGAGTGGCGAGTTGCCGGAAGAATTAGGGCAGGGCTACCGCAGTGATATAGCGGAAATATACCGCCAGATAGACGATGGCATGAGCAACGCCGAGATCATGGCGGCAAACCCTGACGCGGCAATGCACATCGGGAAAATGGACAAGATACGCCAGGATATATTAGAGGCCCGTTATCGTGACCAATGGCGTGAGCTTGATGTGACGTACATATTTGGCCCAACAGCAACGGGTAAGACCAGGGGTGTCATGGAAGCGCACGGATATGGGAGCGTCTACCGTGTGACAGACTACAAGCACCCATTTGACCGATATGCTCAGGAACCGATATTATGCTTGGACGAGTTTCGGAGCAGTCTCCCCATTAGTGATATGTTGGACTATCTGGATGGCTACCCGTTGGCGCTCCCGGCGCGATATGCTAACCGTCAAGCCTGCTATGAGACAGTTTATATTCTTTCGAATATAGATTTACCCGCGCAATATCCCGCCGTACAGGCCACCGAGCCGGAAACATGGAAAGCGTTTCTTCGGCGGATACATCATGTGATCGAGTATCGAACACATGATGAACGGATAGACCATGGGAGTGCAACGGAGTATATCACTTCAAAACACGAACCAGGGTGGATAAAAGAAGCTGAGGGCGCAGAGCAGGAAGAACTGTTTTAGTGAAGCACCGCAAGAAAAACGGCGCAATCTGGAGCAGAGGAAGCCCCATGAAATAACGGCCCCGCAGGGCCGCACCTTTGAAAAAATCAAATTGAAAAAGCTGGCATAATCGCCACCAAGCAACCCAAATTTTAGAGATAACCGAATCGGCGTAACCTCCCGCCAGCGGATGGAGGTTACAATGAGTTTATTAGAACACTGGCCCGACCTGCTCACGCTCCAGGAGGCCGCAGAAATTTTAAGGACAGACCCCGCCACGGTGGGCAGCTTCATCCAGGCAGGGAAAATCACTTGCACAGAAATAGCGGGAAAATCTTTGATTCCTCGCGCATTTCTGGAAGATTTCATTGAAAAAAGTTATAGGGTGTGCTATAATGAGGGTGTAGAGATACGCACCCCCGCCCCTGACCCGCAGGGGGCCGCGCACCTTGACAACCGCATAGAGTTGGACTGTGCGCCGCAAGGAGAGATTGAGATGGCAAAGATCACCCGCACCGTCATCCTTAACGGCGTAAAACATTGGATAAGGGCAAACACTGAACAGGAATATGCCGACAAGCTGCTGAAGCTGGTAGGCTCCCAGGGCACTGCCCAGGAGCGCGGCAAGCACCTTTTCGCTGACTACGCCTTGAATTGGTTTGAAACCTACTCCAAGCCCAACATCGCAACAGCCACGGTAAAGCTATATAGCCACCTGTTAATCTATCACATCATACCAGCATTTGAAGGGATGGCGGTTGAAAATATCAGGGTGGATGATATACAGCGTCTGTTCAACAATATGGACACGTCCAAAGAGACAAAGTACAAAGTGAAGCGCCTTTTGAATCAGGTCTTAAACGCTGCTGTTGACGATGAATTTTTGATGAAAAGTCCCTTGAAGTCAGACCGCATCAAGATAACCGGGGCCGAGAGCACCACCACGGCAACCTACAGCGTGGAGCAAATGCAGTATCTTGTTCAGCATATCGAAGATATTAAGCAACCGTTAGACCGTACATATATGGCGATACAGGCATTGCACCCGCTACGGCTTGAAGAAGTGTTGGGCTTGAAGTGGAGCGACATAGACTTGGAGCATATGGCCTTGCACGTCAACCGGGCCGTCACCCACCCGACACGCAATCAACCCGAAGTGAAGGATACCAAAACGAAAAGTAGTGTTCGCACTATTGGACTTTCTCAGTTGACTGTATCGTATCTGACACCCGGTAAGGCAGACGAGTTTGTGGTGGGCGGCAACAGCCCGTTAAGCTATACACAAGTTCGCCGTATGTGCGAACGCATTCAAAAAGATACTGGATTCACAGAGAAGATCACACCCAAACGTTTCCGCACCACCGTCTTGACCGACCTATACGACAAGACCCGCGATATTAAGCTGGTACAAGCGGCGGCAGGGCATACAACGGCGGACATGACTTTGAAGCACTACGTCAAAGGCCGTGGGAACGTGGTCAAGTCAGCGGCGGCAATTGAGAGCGCATACACGGCCTGACACCGGCGAATTTGCAAAAGATTTGCAAGCCCCCAAAGCTGGAAACCGTTGATACAAGCGGGTTTGAGGGCTGTTGGACAGTTGAAAATTTGCAAAGATGATTGCAAATTGCCCCGAATTTGAGAAACGAGGCCATAAGCCAGAGAGAAAACAAGCCCAAAAAGTTGTGATTTTATAAGAAAAAGCACCCAAACCATCAAGTTTGAGTGCTAAATCTTGGTGGAGACTACAGAACTCGAATCTGTGACCTCTTGCGTGTGAAGCAAGCGCTCTACCGGCTGAGCTAAGCCTCCATATTGGTGACCCGGACGGGAATCGAACCCGTGTTACCGCCGTGAAAGGGCGGTGTCTTAGCCGCTTGACCACCGGGCCGCGGGTGCCCAAGGCGGGCGGTATCAGAACGGGGGGCCCGAAGAAGCGGCATCGCCGCTTCTTCGGGATGGTAGCGGCGACTGGATTCGAACCGGTGACAACTCGGGTATGAACCGAGTGCTCTAGCCAACTGAGCTACGCCGCCATGTTGCCGCCCCGACAGGGGCAAGAGTTACTATACATCATTTTCTGAGAAATGTCAACCCTTTTTTCCGTAAACAACGGCTTTTATCGCGGAGGACTTTTGCTTTCGCCGCCCCGGCGGGCCAACTCTGCCTGGAAGTCCGCCGCGGCCCGCTTGGCGGCGGCGATCTTGTCCCAGCTCTCCAGATATTCCTTGGCGTATTTGGGGTTGTTCAGCCGGACGATCTTCCGCTCCGCCGGATCCACCAGCTTGGTGATCCCCCCGGCCCCCAGGGACAGCACAGTCTGCAATTCCTCCATCATCACGATGTTGTAGGCGCACACCGCCCCCGGCTTGGTCCAGCCCACGTTCTCAAAGGAGCCGGACATATACTTCTGGCGGTAAAGGTAGTACGGGGCATAGCTGACCCCCCGCAGGCGCTGACCGGCCAATTCCAGCATGGCCTCCACCTCTTCCGGGGCGCACAGATCCTTGCCCTCTTCAATAAGCCGGGAGCCCTTTTTCAGCGCCAGGGTGTGGACGGTGATGTTGGCCGGATCCATGTCCAGCACCCGGTTCAGCGTCCGCCCGAAGCCTTCCAGGGTGTCGGTAGGCAGTCCGGCAATGAGATCCATGTTCACCATGCCGCCGAAGTGCCGCCCCGCCAGCTCCATGGCCTCCTCAATCTGCGCGGCGGTGTGGGCCCGCCCCATGGCCCGGAGCACCCCGTCCTCCATCGTCTGCGGGTTAATGGAAATGCGGTGGATGCCATGGGCCTTCAGCGTCTCCAGCTTGTCCGCGGTGATGGTGTCCGGGCGGCCCGCTTCCACAGTGAATTCGGAACAGCGCTCCATGGGCAAAAAGTTTTCCACAGCGGACAGCACCCTGTGGAGCTGTTCCGCCGACAGGGTGGTGGGGGTGCCGCCCCCCATGTACGCCGAGCCGATATGCAGCCCCCGCTCCCGGAGCAGGCTGCCCGCCAGCTCGATCTCCCGGCACAGCGCCTCCACATAGGGCTCCACCAGCGCCAGCGACCGCTTCACATCGGCGGAAATAAAGGAGCAATAGGCGCACCGGGTGGGGCAGAAGGGCACACCGATATAGAGGGCCAGGCCGTCCGGCTCAAGCCCCCGCTTCACGTCCAGCGCCGCCCGGGCGCACTCCACCGCCAGCGCCGCCCGCGGCGCGGACACACGGTATACCTTCCTCAGCTCCTGTTCCGCCTGCTTCGCCGTTTTCCCCGCCAGCATCGCGCGGGTAGGCAGCTTGACGGGCCGCACCCCGGTGAGGGAACCCCAGGGCAGCTCATGGCCCAGCAGGGCGGCGCCGGCCTTGTAAAAGGCCTGCTTCAAGGCGTGGGAGACGGTGTGGTACACCGCCTCGTCCGGCTCGTCCAGCTTTTCCGAGGGGAAGCGTACCACGCCACTCTGACAACGATCCTCCAGCTTCACCAGCACGCTCATGCTGGCCAGCTTCGCCCCCCGGCTGAGGGTAATCACGACGCCCTTTTCTCCCGTTAGGCTTTCTGGCGGGGCAGAGGGGTACGAGGTATCTGGATACTCCGGCTTTTCCCCGGGGAACAGGGTGAGCAGCATCTGCTCGGTGGGAAAGCGGTATCTCTCCGGCCTCCAGGGCCAGTTATGTTCGGTCAGCCAAATCTTCATCTGCCCATCGCCATGCGCAGGCAGTAATTGCTCTTGCGCTCCCGCTCCAGGGTGGACTGTCCCTCGTGGCCGGGGAACACCCGGTAATCCCCCTCCAGCTCACCCAGCCGCTTCAGGGACTTCATGATCTGCCCCTCATCGCCTCCGGGCAGGTCGGTGCGGCCCATGGAGCCCTCGAACAGGGTGTCCCCGGTGAACAGCACATCCCCCGAGCGCAGGGTCACCGAGCCGGGGGTGTGGCCCGGGGTCTCCAAAACTTCCACATCAATGCCCGCGATGTTCACCACGTCCCCTTCCTTGTAGGGGATGACGTCCCCAAACGAGCGGACGGTGGGGAAGGTCTGACCAAAGACCTGGGCGGTATCGCCCTCCCCGATGTCGGCGGGGTGGCAGTAGACGGGCAGGTCGGGCCACTCCTCCCGCAGGCCGGGAATGCCCAAAATATGGTCAAAGTGCCCGTGGGTGAGGAGGACGGCCTCCGCCTCCAGCCCATTCTGGATCATCCACTGGGCCACCTGTTCCCCCTGGTCGCCGGGATCCACCACGCCGCACTTATACCCGCCGTCCGCCCGGAAGATATAGCAGTTGGTGCCGATCTGGCCCAAACGAAGGATACTGATTTCCATAAAATCACCCCAAAAGCGTTTTGTCTATCATACGATATTTTAGCCCGTTTGTAAACACATCGCGCAAGCTTCATATCACGACCCGCAGGGACGGTAAACATGGGGGAATAGGAAAAGCAGAACGTGGGGTCGACTATGCACCGGCCTCATGCCCTGCTTCGTGTCCATTTTTACGCGATCAGAACACTGTATCGAAAGATCAACCAGAAGGACTGGTCTTTTTTTCCTGATACTTCGCATTTTCACGCTTGTTTTCCAAATCATTCTTCTGAATGGCTTCAACGATAGCCGTAATGTACTGTTCGTCGTTTTCCGGAAAGAAATATTTCGTGATGATCGTTAGCAACCCGATAATAAGGGAAATAAATGAGATACAGGCCGTAACAAATGAAACAATATCAGGCACTTCGATCTGAGATGTGGAACCCACCATTTGCATAGAAAAATAAATCAGGATACCGGCAAACAGACAAATAATAAGCATACAGGGCACTAAGATTATGTATCTGCAAATAGAACTGTGAAATACCTTTTTCTTGTATGCTTTCACATATTCTGACAGCAGCTCCGTGATCTGTTTATCTCGCTTTTTTTGCTCTAAGGTGACAAAAGGATCTTGATAGCCAAGATCATCTTCATCGTTTACTTCAGAAAAGACAACACTTTCGATAAAATTATTTAAGACATTTCTTGTTGTTTCCATAGTTCTTGATTGACCCTAATTACATATCAATTTCACTGATGCGCCTTAAAACACTTTCAGACGGAACCTTATAAATCGCTGCCAATTTCAAGTATATCATATTTTCTGGTAAATTTTCAGCTTTCAGACGCTGATATACCCGTTTAAAAGAATCTCGCGGCATGAGCAGCGCGGCGGCAAAATAATCCGCGTCATTTTCCTCCTCACCTTTTCCTTTTTTGTTCTCGCGATGTAGAAAAACCTGTCCGCTTCCGTAATGAAGAACGGAGTGCGCAAACTCATGAGCGATGATGAACCGCTTTAATTCCAGTGAACGATTTACATTTACGCCGATGATCTTATCACTATTGCCTTTTATAATGGAACTTGGACGGATAGCGAGAAAACCATCCTCGCTCTCAGATAAAAGAGCATTTCCAACAGAAAATCCTTGTTTTTTGACAAAGTCAATAATGTCGATATAGTCATCACGATCTTGGTCATAGCTATACTGTGACAACAGCGCAGTCACTTTTTCTTCAATAGCCTTCTTCTCCATATAATCCAACTCCATAGTCCCCTACCCCCGGTTCATGTTAATAGCACCAGTATATGTAAAAGAGGCGCGTCCCAACCCTGGATAGGATGTCTTTTGTAGGCGGTCGAATAAAATAACATAACACGTTACTTTTGTCAAGTCTTATTTTATGCTTTTTTCAATAAAATATCAACAGCAATTTTTATAAAATGTAAAAAAGTTGAACGAAACCGTGCCCACACGGACCCTATTTCAAATTCTTTACTTTGATCAATATCCGCTTTTTGCATAAACCTCACAAGAGTCGGCGCAGATTGATCCACGCCGACCCTCGCAGTCAATATTTTCTATATCGTTTGCCGCGTTCGGCGGGTCGTTTTGCAAGTTTACTGCTTACTTGGGTCGTAGGCCACCACCGTGCGGCGGTTGGGCTCGGTGCCGGTGGAGAAGGTGGACACGCCGGGATAGTCCTGAAGAGCGGTGTGGATCACGTGCCGCTCGTAGGCGTTCATGGCCTCCAGGGTGATGTTCCGGCGGTACTTGACCACCTTGCCCGCCGTCTTGCGGGCCAGGCGGTTGAGGGACTCCTCCCGGCGGGCGCGGTAGCCCTCGGCGTCCACATGGATGCGCGCCCGGTGGCTGCGGCCCTTATTGACGGCGTAGCCGGTAAGCTGCTGGATGGCGTCCAGCGTCTCCCCCCGGTGGCCGATGAGGGCGCCCATATTCTCGCCCTCCAGCACCACCTGGTAGGTGTCGCCCTCCTTCGTGACCACAGGCGTGGCTTCCACGCCCATATGCTGGAACAGCCCGGTCTGGAACTTGACGATAGCGGCGGCCACCTCGTCGTCCACGCGCTCACCCTTGGCAGTCTGAGACTGAACGGCGGCAGTCTGAGACTGGACAGGCTGGGACTGAGCGGCCGGCTTGGGTTCGGCCTTGGGGGCGGGGCGCTCCGCGCGGGGCGCTTTGGGCCTCTCCGGC
>CAMWRX010000070.1 GCA_947176765.1 uncultured bacterium | reverse complement strand
GGCTACATGGGCTATCCCCCCATGTACTATCCGCCGTATCCCTACCCCTATCCCCCCCAGCAGGAGCCGCCCCAGAAGGCCGCTCCCGAACCCAAGGTCATCGCCACCAAGCCCGCGCCCATGGAGCCGCTTGACGCGACGGAGCGCCTGGGCAAAGAGCAGGCGCAAAACCTGGATCTCATCATGGAGGTGCCCCTCCAGGTGACGGTGGAAATCGGCAGGGCGCGCCGGAAGGTGCAGGATATTCTGGAATTCGCCAAGGGTTCGCTGGTGGTTCTGGATAAGCTGGCCGGCGACCAGGTGGATCTGTTTGTCAACGGCAAGTGTATCGCCCGGGGCGAGGTGGTGGTCATTGAGGACAACTTCGGCGTCCGCATCACCGAGATTGTGCAGACCCCAGGCATTGAGATGCTGGCAACCGGCAGATAAGGCCGAACTCATAAAACCCGCCCCGGAGGACCCAAGCCGCGGGCCACAACATCAATGAAAAAGGATGGATTAACCAATGGCTAAGAAAATTCTGTTAGTGGACGACGCCGCTTTTATGCGCAAGATGATCAAGGACACGCTGACCAAGAATGGTTACACCGATGTGTACGAGGCTGTGGACGGCGCCGACGCCGTGGAGAAGTTCAGCGAGATCGGCCCCGACCTGGTGGTCATGGACATCACCATGCCCAACATGGACGGCCTGGAGGCCCTGAAGGCCATCCGCGCCAAAGATGGCAGCGCCAACGTGGTTATGTGCTCCGCCATGGGCCAGGAGTCCATGGTTATGGACGCCGTGCGCTCCGGCGCCAAGGACTTCATCGTCAAGCCCTTTAAGCCCGACCGCGTGCTCAAGACCGTCACCTCCATTCTGGGCGCGCCCTGACGGAGATGCCGCGGCATAGCAGCCCGATTGCGCTGAGCACAGCGTCTTTGGGAAACAACCTGCTCTCCTTGGCCTGGATGCTGGTGTGCGTGGCGGTCATCATCGTGCTGGCCTACCTGTTCACCAAGTACGCGGTGGGCAGGGGCGGCGGCTTTCTGGGCGCGGGCGGCGGCACGGATCGTTTCAAGGTGCTGTGCCGTCTGTCCTTGGGAAGGGATCAAGCCGCGGTGCTGGTTCAGGCGGGAGAACGCTATCTTCTGCTGGGGGTGGCTCCCTCGGGCATTACGGTGCTGGCGGAGCTGACTCAGGAGGAGGCCGAGAGCCTGTACGTGCGCCCTGACCACCAGCCGGCGCCTCCCAGCTTTGGGGAAGCGCTGCGCACCGTACTCAAGCAAAAGAAACCGAGGTGAGGATGGGATGCCGACGGACAGTTTGATCAACATCAACGGAGACAGCGTACAGACCCTGGAGATCCTGTTCCTCACCACCATGATCGCCCTGCTGCCCTCCATGCTGGTGATGATGACCTCCTTCACCCGGTACATCATCTCCCTGTCCTTTCTTCGCAACGCCATGGGTACGCAGCAGAGCCCGCCCAACGTGGTACTGGTGGGCATTGCCATGTTCCTCACCCTCATCACCATGAACCCGGTGATTACCCGCATCCAGACGGAGGCGTGGGTGCCGTACACCGAACAGGAGATCGGCCAGGAGGAGTTCCTGGCCCGGGCGTCCGTCCCGCTGAAGGAGTTCATGCTGGACAATACCGAGCGCAGCACCCTGCGGATGTTCTGCGATCTGGCCCATGTGGACGTGCCCGACGATGCCGCCGGGCTGGCTGGGGTGGCGATGGATCTGCCTCTGCGCATCATCGTGCCCGCTTTCATGACCCAGGAGCTGCAAAAGGCGTTCTACACGGGACTGCTGCTGTACATCCCATTCCTGCTCATCGACATCGTGGTATCCTCCACGCTGATGAGTATGGGTATGGTTATGCTGCCGCCGGCCATGATCTCCACCCCCTTCAAGCTGCTTTTGTTCGTCTCTGTCAACGGCTGGAGCCTGCTGTTCTCCTCGCTGGTACAGAGCGTCAAGTAACCCCCGCCCCCAAGGAAGGAGTACACTATGGATACCGCACAGGTGATGGATCTTCTTCGGGACGCGGTGGGCGTAGCCATCAGGCTGGCCAGCCCCATGCTGCTGCTGGCCATGCTGGTGGGCGTGGTGGTGGCGATTTTTCAGGCCGTCACCCAGATCCACGAGCAGATCATCGGCTTTGTGCTGAAGCTCATCGTGGTGGTAGCGGTACTTCTGCTGGGGGGCGGCTGGATGATGGACACCCTTCAGGACTATACCTATCAGATTTTTACCCTGATCGCCAGTTAGGCCGGGAGGGGGCGCTTCCATGATCGATTGGGCGGCACTGACCGCGTTTCTGTTTATCACCGCCCGCGTCAGCGGGTTCATCCTCTTCAACCCCATCCTGGGGCGCACCAACGTCCCCGCCGCGTTCCGCACGGGCATGGCCTTGGTGCTGTCCGTTTTTGTGGCCTCGGCATCCACCCTTCAGGTTACTGCACCGGCAGGCATCATCGAGCTGTGCGTCCGGCTGCTGCTGGAGATTGCGGTGGGCTTTTTGCTGGGGATCGCGGTGAACTTTTTCTTCTATATCCCGCAGTTGGCGGGTTCCATGATCGATACCCAGATGGGCATGACCATGAATCAGATGTATGACCCGGGTTCTTCCGCCAATCTGTCGGTAACCGGGCAGTTGCTGAACACCCTGATGATCCTGCTGTTCTTCGCGGGAGGCGGGCATCTCACACTGCTGCGGCTGTTCCTCACCTCGCAGGATGTCGTGCCGCTGGGTATGGTGTCCATCGGCCTGCCAGCCTACAATTTGCTGCTGGAGCTGTTCGTGGAGTGCACCGTGCTGGGCATAAAGCTGTGTATGCCTATACTCGTGGCGGAGCTTATCGCCCAGGTGGGCATGGGGGTTCTGATGAAAGTCATCCCCCAGATCAACGTGTTTGCCATTAATATCGAGCTGAAGGTCATCGTGGGGCTGGCGCTGCTGCTGGTGCTGGTCATCCCCTTCAGCGAGTTCCTCCTCCAGGCGGAGGGGGCCATGCTCAACGCACTCCACGATATTTTGGTCCTGACTGGGTAATGTTCTGACAGTACGCATTCACAAAATCCCATCCTCCACCCTTCTGAGGAGCGGGAACGCGCGGCTCAAAGGGGGGACAGACGTTGCCCGAGGGAAATAAAACAGAAAAAGCAACCCCGAAAAAGCGACGGGACGAACGAAAAAAAGGCAACGTCTTTAAGAGTCAGGACGCAGTGGCGGTGGCTGGCCTGCTGGCCACTTTTGCCACCCTGTGGCTGCTCACCGGCGCGTTTACCGACCAATTGGGGGGCTTTATGGCCCTTTGCCTGACCACCGTGGGGGAGGAACCCCGGGAGGTGGCCGGTCTGGCCGGCGAGCTGGAGGTTCAGGGCATCATGGTCATTCTCAAGACCGTGGGCCCGGTGGTGGCGGTGGCCATTCTGGCCGCTGTGGCGGCCACCTTCGCCCAGACCAAGTTTCTGGTCAGCACGGAATCAATGAAGCCAAAATTCAGCCGGCTCAATCCTCTGGAAGGGTTTAAGCGGCTGTTTTCCCTAAAAAGTCTCATTGAGACCTTGAAGAATCTGATCAAGATCGTCATTCTGATGGCCATCATCTTCCTGAGCATCCGGGATATGTTCCTGGAGAGCTCCCGCTACCTGTACACCGACCTGACTGTTGCCGTGGCCCATCTGGTGCAGATGACAGGGGGAATGGTGATGCGCATCTGCATCGCTTTTGTGGCGGTAGCCGCGCTGGACTTTTTCTACCAGTGGTGGGACTATGAGCGGCAGATGAAAATGACCAAGCAGGAGGTCAAGGAAGAGTACAAACAGATGGAAGGCGACCCCCAGGTGAAGGGGAAGATCAAGGAGATCCAGCGCCGCCGGGCCCAGCAGCGCATGATGCAGCAGGTGCCCGGGTCGGACGTGGTTATCCGTAACCCCACCCACTTCGCCGTGGCTCTGCGCTATAAGCCGGATGAGGACGACGCCCCCATTGTGCTGGCCAAGGGCCAGGACAACATCGCCATGCGCATCGTGGAGATCGCCGAGGAGAACAAAATCGCGGTGGTCGAGAATGTGCCCCTGGCCCGGGCGCTGTATGCCCAGACGGAACTGAACCAGATGATCCCGCCGGATCTGTACGGGCCGGTGGCGGAGGTGCTGGTGTACATCTTCAAGCTGAACGAGAAGAAGCAGATCGTAAAGTAAGGCCCTTAGGGCCCCCGCAAAAACCCAAAGGGGCCCCCATGAAAGCGACCTTCAGCTTTCGTGGGGAGAGGAGGGGCGCGGAATGAATGAGCTTTCGCCAAAGGCGGAAGCGAATGACATGAAGCTTGCCCCGACGAAGGAGGTGACCCGCCATGCTCAAACGCATTTTAAACAATAGCATAGCGCTGTTCGTGGTGGTCGTGGTCATGTTCCTGTTCATCCCGCTGCACCCCGTGATTCTGGATATCCTGCTCATCATCAACATCGGGCTGTCCATTATGATCCTGATGATCACCATGAACATCTCGGAGGCGCTGGATTTCTCCATTTTCCCGTCTCTGCTGCTGATTACGACGCTGTTCCGGCTGGGCATGAACGTGTCCAGTACCCGGATGATCCTTACCACCGGCTACCCCGGCGAAGTCATTGAAAACTTCGGACGGCTGGTCACCCAGGGCGATATTGTGGTGGGCTTCGTGATCTTCTTTATCATCGTGCTGGTGCAGCTCATTGTCATCACCAAGGGCGCGGAGCGCGTGTCCGAAGTGGCCGCCCGCTTCACCCTGGACGCCATGCCCGGCAAGCAGATGGCCATTGACGCCGACCTGTCCTCCGGGCTCATCGATGAGCAGACCGCCCGTATCCGCCGTGAGAAAATCCAGAAGGAGGCCGACTTCTACGGCGCCATGGACGGCGCCACCAAGATCGTCAAGGGCGACTCCACCATGTCCATCATCATCACCCTCATCAACCTGGTGGGCGGTATCATCATCGGCATGGTGGTCAAGGGCGGCAGCATCGGCGACGTGATGCAGCAGTACTGCATCCTGACCATCGGCGACGGCCTGGTGTCCCAGATCCCCTCCCTGATGATCTCCACCGCCACCGGCATGATCGTCACCCGTTCCGTATCCGAGGGCAGCTTGAACGTGGACGTGATCTCCCAGTTCAAGGCCCAGCCCCGGGCCATCATGACCACCGGCGTCATCCTGCTGCTTCTGGGCGTCATTCCCGGTACGCCCACCATCCCGCTCCTGGTGGGCGGCGCGGCCCTGGTGGGCGGCGGATTCTTCATTACCCGCCAGATGAGCGCCCAGCAGCAGGCGGAGGCCGCCGCGGCCCAGGCTCCCGCCGAGCCCCCCGAGCTGACCGCGCCCAGTGAGAGCGACTACTACAAGGATATCAACAACGTGTACACCCTGCTGTCGGTGGAGCCGGTGGAGATGGAGTTCGGCTACAGCCTCATCCCCCTGGTGGACGAGAGTCACGGCGGCAAGCTCATCAGCCGCATCGTCATCTTCCGGCGGCAGTACGCCCAGGATATGGGCTTTGTCATCCCGTCCATCCGCCTGCACGACGGCTCCGCGCTGGGCACCAACCAGTACTGCATCCGCATCAAGGGAGAAGTGGTGGCCCAGGGCGAGATTCTGGTGGATTACTATCTAGCCCTTGAGCCGCCCAACCCCCTGGGCGAGATCGACGGCATCGAGACCATCGAGCCGGCCTACGGCATCCCCTCCCGGTGGATTCTGCCGGAGAACAAGGAGATGGCGGAGATCTACGGCTACAACGTCATCGACCCGCTGTCCGTCATGCTGACCCACCTGGCGGAGACGGTGAAAAAGCACGCCTACGAATTGCTCAACCGGGCCGAGACCATCCGCCTGGTGGACAATTTGAAGCAGACCTCCCCGGAGCTGGTGGAGGAGGCGGTCCCCGCCATCATCCCCTACTCCAAGCTGGAGAAGCTGCTGCGCAACCTCCTCCAGGAGGGCGTGCCCATCAAGGATTTGGCCACCATTGTGGAGACCGCCGCCGACGCCTTCTCCCAGGGCCGGGATCTGGACATGGCCACCGAGCAGGTGCGCGGCGCCCTGGCCCGCACCATCACCCGCCGGTTCTGCGAGGACGGGCAGCTCCGGGTCATCACCCTGGACGCCGAGGTGGAGAAGAAGATCATCTCCTCCCTCACCCGGAACGAGCAGGGCGTGTACCTGGCCATGGGCCCCGACCTGATGCAGACCATCATCGCCCAAATGGCGGAGCATCTGAAAAAATTCGGCGACCTGTCCCAGACGCCGGTCATCCTGGTCAGCCAGGTGATCCGGGGCTATTTCAGCAAAATGATTACCCAATTCTACCCCAATGTCTATGTGCTGTCCTTCAATGAGATCACCAACACCGTGCAGATCCAGGCCCTGGGCAACATCACCGACCAGACGACCGCCCAGGCCCAGAGAAGGGCGGTGGGCACATGAGCGCGGGCGTTGTCCAGCGGAGATATACCCCGGACGAGGTCGAGGCCATGCCCACCCCCGAACTGCTCTCCCTTTACAAGCAGACCGGGGATGAGGAACTGAAGTGGCCCCTGGTGCTGCGGTATGAGGGCCTCATCAAGAGCGCGGCGCTGCAAATACGGGGTGTGTACAGCAGCTTTGCCCAGGTGGACGACATCGTCAGCGAGGGCATCCTTACTCTGCTCAGCTCCATTGACAAGTTTGACCCGGACAAGGGCATCAAATTTGAGACCTATGTGGCCAAACGCATCCGCGGCATGGTCATCGACCTGGCCCGGAAGCAGGACTGGCTGCCCCGGAACATCCGGCAGCGGGCCAAGGAGATCGACGCCGCTGTGTCCAACCTGGCCAATGAGCTGGGGCGCTTCCCCACCGACCACGAGGTGGCGGATCACTTGGGCATCCCCACTGACAAGTACCAGAAGGAGGCCGCCCGGGTGGCGCTGAGCAACACCCTGTCCCTGGACGCGCTGATGGACGCCCGGGATCTGGAGGGCCACCGCTTTGAGGTGTCCTCTGAGGATCCCACCGTCCAGCCGGAGACGGTGCTGGAGGATCAGGAGCTCCAGCAGACCCTGGCCCAGGGCGTCGCCGCCCTCCAGGAGAACGAGCAGATCGTACTCTCCCTCTATTATGAGAAAAACCTCCACATGAAGGAGATCGCCCAGGTGATGGGGGTGAGCGAACCCCGCATCTCCCAGATCCACTCCCGGGCCATCCAGAAGCTGCGGGATCATATGGGCGCGTACATGAACAGCGAAGCCCCACAGAAAACCTCTAAAAAGCGGAAGAAGGTATGATGCAAGATGTTTAAGGGCTTTTACAACCTCACTTCGGGGATGTTGACCCAGCAGCGCCACTTGAACGTGGTGGGCAACAACATGGTGAACATCTCCACCGCGGGCTTTAAGGAGAGCCGGTACACCGCCACTACCTTTGACGACGTGATGTATACCCGCGTGGGCAACAGGGAGAAGGAGTACACCGAGATCGGGCGGCAGAGCTATATCCGGGCCAACAGCGAGATCTACGTCACCTATGACCAGGGTATCCCGGAGCCCACCGACATCCCCCTGGATTTCGCCATCATGGGGGACGGCTTCTTCGCCATCCAGCAGGAGGACGGAAATACCGTCTACACCCGGGCGGGCAGCTTCTCCCTGGACGATGAGGGCTATCTGTGCTTCCCCGGCGTGGGCCGAGTGCTGAGCAACGAGGGCCAGCCCATTGTTCTGGGCACCGACAAGCTGGAAGTGGACGCGCTTGGAAACATCTCCCAGAAGGACGGCGGCTATTTGGGCCGCCTGGGCGTGTACAACTTTGAGGATCTGGAGCAGTTGGAGCACAACGACGCGGGCTTCTTCACCGGAGAGGGCGCGGAGGCCATGGAGACGCCCCAGGTCATGTGGAAGTATCTGGAGCGCTCCAACGTGGATATGATCCGCCAAATGACCGATATGCTCACCTGCCAGCGCGCCCTGCAAAGCGCGGCTTCGGTGACGAAGATGTACGATGAGGTTATGGGCCATGCCGCCAGCGACGTGGGCCGGTTAGGATGAGGTGAGAGAGCATGAATCAATCCTTTTATATCGGCGCTGTGGGCGCCCAGATGCAGCAGCGGCGGATGAACATCATCGGCGACAACATCGCGAACCTGAACACCGTGGGCTTCAAGGCCGACCGCTCCGACTTCACCGCCCTGATGTATCAGAACCACAGGGGCGCCGAGGAAGAGCTGCCCATGGGCGTAGGCACCCGGCTGCTGATGACCTCCACCAACTTTACCCAGGGGCCGGTGGTGGACAACCAGCGCACCCTGGACTATATGATCGATGGGGACGGATTCTTCGCCCTGGTGGATTTGGGCACCGGCGAGGTCAGCTACACCCGCAATGGCGCGTTTGTCATGTCCGAGCTGGAGCGGGCCACCGGCGAGGTGGACGAGAACGGCCAGCCCGTGATGAACAAGGTGTTTTGCCTGGGAGACAACGAGGGCCGCTTTGTGCTCAGCGATCAGGGCGGCCTCATCGAGGTCACCGACCCCTCGGAGAAGCTGCCCATCGGTATCTTCGATTACGCCAACTATAACGGAATGCAGCAGCTGAACGACACCCGCTATATGCCCGTCGACAAGAACGGGGGACTTTGGTACGGCACCGGCAATCTCATCCAGGGAGTACTGGAGGGTTCCAACGCCGATTTGGCGGAGGAGTACACCAAGGTCATCGAATCCCAGCGGGCGTACGGCATGGCGCTGAAGATGGTGCTCACCTCCGATGAGATTGAGAACACGATCAATAATCTGCGCACCTGAGGAGGGATATTGAATGGCGATTAAAAATTACGACGAGCTGAACTCGCTGGAGCTGGATACGCTCCGGGAGATCGGCAGCATGGGCACCGGCAACGCGGCCACCGCCCTGTCCCAGATGCTGGGGCGGGAGGTGCGCATCACGCTGCCCGAGGTGCGCATCATGGGCTACAACGAGGCCATTGAGTGGATCGGCGGCCCGGAGGAGATTACCGCCGGCGTGCTGGTGAAGCTCAGCGGGCAGATGACCGGCATCATGCTGTCGGTGCAGCCGCTGGAATTCGTCAACATCGTGCTAGAGAGCATGATGGAGAAAACGGTGTCCGACTACACCGAGCTCACCGATATGGAGCACTCCGCCCTGATAGAGGTGGGCAACATCATGATCTCCACCTTCATCAACGCGTTGAGCGGCCTGTCCGGCATAGATGTGAGCCTCACGGTGCCCGCCTTCACGGTGGATATGCAAGGGGCCATCCTGGCCGTGCCTATGGCGGAATACGGCGGACAGTCCGACTACATCATGACCATCGGGGGCAACTTCATCAGCGACAACAAGCAGGTTCCCTGCCGCCTGCTGCTGTCGCCCGACCTCAGGTCGCTGAATGCTTTACTACGGAAGCTGGGCGTAAGTGATGGCTGATAACAAGATCACCATCGGCATCGCGGATATGAAGATGGCCAAAGGGGAGGGCATGTTGGTCACCTACGCGCTGGGGTCCTGTATCGGTATCTGCCTGCACGACCCGGCTCTCAAGCTGGGGGCGTTGATCCATATTATGCTGCCGGTCAATATGGAGGCGGGGCGCAAAAACACGATGAAGTATGCCGATACCGGGATCAGAGAGACCTTGAAGCAGATGGAGGCCATGGGCGCCAGCCGCTCCAGGATCACCGCCAAAATTGCCGGCGGGGCCATGATGTTCAAGGACGGCACGGGCTCCTTGGGCAACATTGGACAGAGAAACATCGAGAGCGTGAAGCTCAACCTGAGAAAAGAGGGCATCCACCTGCTGAAGGAGGATGTGGGCGGGTCGGTGGCCCGCACCCTGCTTTTTGACGTGAACAGCGGCCTGGGCTGTGTGCGCTGCTACGGCCGGCCGGAGCTTATCATTTGACAGAGCAGGGCCCGTCCCGGCGGGCCCCAGATTGAAGGGAGAGTTGGAAATGATGGAACAAAACAAGCAGGGCATCCTGCTGGAGTCCGGCACCAATGAGATCCAGATCATGAAGTTTACCATTGGGGGCAACCTGTACGGCATCAATGTGGCCAAGGTGCGCGAGATCATGATCTCCGCCCCGGTGAAGCCCATGCCCCACGCCCACCCGTCGGTGGAGGGTATCTTCAAGCCCCGGGACACGGTGATCACCGTGGTGGATCTGCCCCAGTATTTGGGGGTGGAAAGCGTCAAGGATGACAAGGACATCTTCATCATTACCAATTTCAACAAGATGTTTATTGCCTTCCGGGTGCATACGGTGGATCGTATCAGCCGCATCTCCTGGACGGACATCTCCAAACCGGACAAAACCGTGTCCGGCGGTGAGGAGAGCGTGGCAACCGGCATCGCCCAGTGCGACGGCGAGCTGGTCACCATTCTGGACTTTGAGCGCATTGTGGCGGAGATCGCCCCGGAGACCACGATCCAAATCTCCGAGGTGGAGGGGCTGGGCCCCCGGGAGCGCAACGACAAGCCCGTTTGGGTGGCGGAGGACTCCATCCTGCTGGGCAAGATGATTGGGGACTCTTTGCGCAAGGCCAACTATGTCAATCTGCGTATGTTCTCCAACGGCCTGGAGCTGTGGGAGGCCCTGACCGCCCTGCCCCCCGATGGGGAGCTGTCCCAGGATGTGGCCCTCATCATCACCGACATTGAGATGCCCCAGATGGACGGCCACCGGCTGACCAAGCTGGTAAAGGACAACAGCCGGTTCAAGGATATCCCCGTCATCATTTTCTCCTCCCTGATCAATGAGGAGATGCGCCGCAAGGGCAGGGAGCTGGGCGCGGACGAACAGCTCACCAAGCCGGAGATCGGCCACCTGGTGGACGTGATGGATCACCTTCTCATGCTCCAGGAAAAGAAGGTCAAGGGATAAGGGACAGGATTAGGAGGCGCTTATGAGCGGCAAATATATCGTGCGGCAGCCCATCCGGGATCATGAGGGAAGTACCATCGGATATGAGATTCTCTACCATGGGGCCAATCAGGCCTTTAGCAGCGACAGCTCCACTTCCAGCGCGGAATTTGCCGCCGCCAACACGATCTATAATTTTCTCACTGACAACAGCCCCAAGGTGCTGAAGGGCACGCTGAATTTTATGACCTTCACCACTATGCTGCTGATGAAAAAGACGCCCAGGCTTTTTGATAAAAACGACCTGGTCATCCAGATCGACGACGCGGTGATTATCCACCCGCTGTCCATGCACCTGGTGCGCCAGTACGTCAACGAGGGGTACCGCGTCGCGGTGAACGACTTCCAGTTTACCCCCCGGTACCTGTCCCTGCTGGACGACATCCATTTCATCAAGATCAACGCGAAAAACGCCAGCGAGATCACCATCCGCAACACGGTGGAGATCGCCCACAGCATGAACATCAAGTGCATTGTCACTCATGTGGACGACCAGCAGCTCTACCAGCGGGCGATGGCGCTGGGGGCAGACGGCATGGAGGGCTCCTATGTGGCCGACAAGCTCACCACCCGTGCCCACAGCAGCGCTTACATCCAGAGCAACTTCTTCCAGCTCATGGTGGCCGTCACCAAGGATGAGCCCAACGTGGAGGAGATCGAGCAGCTCATCGCCGCGGACGCCAGCCTGACCTATGGCCTGTTGAAAATGGTCAACTCCGCCTACTTTGCCCTGCGCCACCGGGCCACTACCATCACCCAGGCCATTATGACCCTGGGCCTGGGGCAGCTCAAGCAGTGGATCTACCTGCTCAGCGCCAGCAACGCGGATAACGAGTTGGATTCCGGCTCGGAGGAGTTTTTGAAGCGCTCCTTCATGCGGGCCAACTTCTGCAGCGAGCTGATGAACTACGCTACGGATATGCCCATCTCCAAATCCGAGGGCTATCTGATGGGTATGTTCTCCACCCTGAACTACCTCATCGACGCCCCCCTGGAGGAGATCCTGGCCGAGGTGCCGGTGGCCGACGAAATTAAGTCCGCCCTGCTCCGCCGCGAGGGGCGCTGCGGCAAGCTGTATGAGCTGGTGCTCAGCTACGAGGCGGCGGACTGGGAGCGCATCACCGCCCTGGCCGAGGAACTGGGCATCCCGGACAACATGATGACCAGCGTCTACTTTATCTGCATGGAAAATGTAAATACCCTTTGGGAACAGCTTACCAATCCCTACCCCCGGCAGGGCGAACCCGCCGAGACGGAAGAACCCGCGACCTGACGGGATAAAAGCTGGTTTTAGGACAAAAAAATCTCTGGCGGATCGTTCAAATCCGCCAGAGATTTTCCATCAGGTTACTCCCGGCCGTGGTGGGGGCGCTCCATGACCAGCTTGCAGGCCTGGAGCAGCTGGGCCGTGATGTCGCTGCTGAACTTGCCCTCATACACCGTCAGGCGTGGGATCATATCTCCCCGTTCCAGCACCACATACTTGGGGGGCAGGTGGTTCAGGGTGAGGGCCTTTACGTCCTCCATGCAGCGCTCACAGCTGCACAGTCCGAACATCTGCACATATTTGGGAGCCTTTTCCTCCACCAGCACCTGCATGACGTTCATATAGCCGGGGTAGGCAGGGAGACGGGACTCATCCCACTTGGCGGTTTCCTCGGCCTCGGGCTGAGCGGCGGGCGCAGGTTCCGGCTGGACAGCGGCGGGCGCGGATTCGGGTGCGGGGGCAGGCTCGGGCTCCGGC
>CAMWRX010000069.1 GCA_947176765.1 uncultured bacterium | reverse complement strand
CTCCTGGACCTCCTCGTCCAGCAGGGCGCTCACCAGCCGGGCCTCCCGTTCCACATCCCGTTCCACCGTTATGGGGGCCAGCCCGTCCGCGGAGGCGATAGCCTCGACGTCCACCTGTACGCCGCCCTTTTCCAGCACCTGGACGGTCTGCTCCAGCGCCGAGCGCTCATAGCGGTCGGATTCCTCCCTGCGGATGCCCACCAGCACCAGCAGAAAGCCGTTCACCGTCAGCAGAATGAGGATGATCAGGTTTTTCAGTTTGCGCCATTCCACGCCGCACACTCCCCTTTCACACCGCCACCCAGTCGGGCAATACGGCGGTTCCCCCGCCGTCCCGGTACTGGATGACCAGCTCCCGCCGCTCATTTGTCAGATCGGGCAGCATGACCGCCGCCTTGTCGATGGGCAGCAGCAGGGCGCGCTCCCCGTTGGCGGTGTAACAGCGGAAACGGAGGGTGAATCGGGTGATATATCCGCCCTCCACCCAGAACTCCGCCGCCCAGCCCTCGCCGCCCAGGCGGACGGCGCAGCCGTCCAGCAGATAGCCAAAGCGCACCCGCAGCGCGCCCTCCTCCTCCTGGGCGGACATGAGGTACAGCCGGGCCTCGCCGCACAGTGCGCCCAGTGTGCGCTCCGCCAGCGCCCGAACGCCGTCCACCCTGTCGGCAATGTCCTTGCCCACCGGGTACTTCTCCGGCTGGGCCGCCCGGTAGGTCACCGTGCCGTTGTCGCTCACCACCAGGCGGTCACCGCCGTCCAAGTATACCTCGCCGCCGCTGACCGGGGCATGGTTCTGTGCGCTGTAATCCAGGGCCTCCAGCACCGCCGCCGCACCGGCTCCGCCCGTCAGCGGAACGGACGCGTCGTATCCCCCGCGGTCCTGCTCCCCCTCGGTGATGAGGGTATAGGGATCCAGCAGCCGGGACAGCTCCTGGCCCTCAAAGGCAAAATAGGCCCCATTGGGGGTCAGCCCCTCCGCCGCCGGATCCAGATGGAGGCTCTGGGTCAGGGCGGTGGGGCAGGAGAAAAATCGGCCGCTGCCCGCCTCCTGCCAGCACAGCAGCACCTCATCCTCCGTCCCGGCGCACAGCAGCACCCGCCGGGCAGAGCCGATCAGCTCCCCCTCTTCCGGCCCCTGGAGCCACCGCTTCAGAGCGGCCAGAGGAACCTCGCCCTGAAAGTCAAAGTACGCGCCCGTCCCGCCCAGATACCGCCGCCACTCTCCCTCCGTGATGGGCTGGGGCATCCCCGCAGAGGCCAGCGCGTCCCCCAGCAGGGCGCCCAGCGGGGGGAACAGCTCCTTCATGCGCTCCTCGTTGTATTGCACGCCATAGCGTCCCCCTTCCCCCGTGACGGCCAGCCGGGTGGGGAGCATAACCAGCCCCTGGCTCTCCTCGGACAGGCCCGCACCGGGGCTCTCCCGGGGGGACAACAGCTCCAGCACGCCGCTGTCCCGCACCAACGGCGTCATGGTCAGCAGATAGATGGCGGACAGGGTGAGCAGGACGATGAGCACGTCCTTTCCCCATTCGATCCAGCGACGCTTATTCCTCATTCCTGGCCTCCTCCCGGGGGCCCCGGATGGGCAGCTCCATGCGGATGGTCAGGCCTGGTTCGGTCTTGTCCACCAGGTACAGCCTGCCCTCGTGCTGGTTCATGATCTCCTGGGCGATGGACAGCCCCAGCCCGGTGCCGCCGGACTGGCGGGAACGGGCCTTGTCCACCCGGTAGAACCGCTCGAAAATGCGATCCCGGTCGCTCTCGGGGATGCCGATGCCGTTGTCGTCTACCTCCATCCACACCTTGTCCCCCGCCTGCCCCGCAGACAGGACGATGCGCCCCCCGTCGGGGGTATACTTGATGGCGTTGGACACAATGTTCATCATCACCTGCATCACCCGCTCCCGATCCGCCCGCACCTCCGGCAGGTTTTCGGGCAAAACCAGCTCCACCGTGTGGGAGTGGTTCTGGGCGTCCATCAAAATGGCCTGATAGGTGTCGTCCACCGCCCTGGCGAATGGGAACGCGGTCAGGCGCAGCCCGCTTCGCCCGGAATCGAACCGGGACAGGGTGAGCAGATCCTGGAGGATATGGGCCATGCGGTCGGACTCGTTGAGGATGACCCCCAGGAATTTCTGCTCCATCTCCGGGGGCAGATCCCCCACCCCATCGGCCACGGTCTCGGCATAGCTCTTGATGTTGGTCAGCGGGGTGCGCAGCTCGTGGGACACGTTGGCCACAAAGTCCTTGCTTTTCTGCTGCTCCCGCTCCAAATCGGCGATGGTGGACTGGAGCTGCCGGGCCATGGCGTTGAAGCTCTCGGTGAGCTGGCCGATCTCATCGGACGAGGTCACCTCCAGCTTCCGGGAGAAATCCCCCCGGGCAACCTCCTCAATGCCGTTGGTCAGGCGCTGGAGGGGATTGACCATGGTCTTGGCCAGCAGGAAGGACAGCAGGATCGAGATAATCAGGCCCAGCGCCAGCGCCTCCATAATCAAGGTGAACATCTCGGCGTTCAGGCTGCGGGCGGTCTCCCGGCTGTCCAGGATATAGACGATATAGGGCTGCCCGCCCCGGACGATGGGGATGGCGGCGTCCATGTAGTCGGCGGTGACGCTGCTGTCATCCCCCACCTTCCCCCGCAGGGCGGAGGCGATATTGGGGGTGACGGGGATGCCCCCCGCTGGCTCTGGGGCGGATCCGGCCAGATAGCGGCCGGTGATCCCGTCCAGCACGTAGAAGTTGCGGTGGCGGCGGTCCACGCCCAGCACGCCCTCGTAGGCGGACAGCACCGCGTTCACCATGGACGCGCCGTCGGTCTCGTCCTCGGTGGCGGTCTGGAGGTCGCGGACGAAATCCGCGTTGTCCTCCCCAAAGGCATCGAAAATCTGGCTGTAAAACTCGTTGATATAGTAGCCGGTGACCGAGTTCATCAAAAACGCGCCCACCACCACCATCAGCGACACGATGAGCAGCACCATGATGAGCACCAGCTTGATGTGCAGGTTTCGGCGCATGGCGGGGCCTCCTTTCTGAATCCTGTGTCCGGCGCGGGGCCGGGATTTACTCCTTTATGAACCCGTAGTAAGTACCGGTCGTCATATTCGCAATATCAAGGTATGTCCCGTCCAGCAGCAGGAAGCCGAAATAAGACGATACAGTTTCCTCGGAAAGCTGTTCCTTCCCATCCAGCATAAAAGACTGATTGACGCAGGAAAAACACACAAAATTGTCAACGGTATATTCCGGCACTCTGGAGATCACGTCCCGCATCTCTCTTTCTGTCACAGCATACCTGGAAAGCTCGGTCGTCAAATAATTGAGCGCGTCCTGCCCGATATGAAATTCATAAGTGCCGGCAAAATAATTGTCGTCTGTTTCCCCTTTTGTCTGATACCAATGGAATGTCTGATCCCCACGGAACACCCATTGGGAGCCGTCATTGGTCGCGACCCAGGATGTTCCCGCCAGCAAATCGGGTGAATGCGGCCTAAACAAAATCACGACCACCGCTGCGACACAGGCAAGGCCAAGCAGTCCGCCCAGAACAAGGGGGAGCCTTGTTTTTTTAGCGGGTTCCATGTCCTCCGCGGACATTTTCACCCCTGCCCCCGGCAGCGGTTTCCCCTCCAATTTGTCTACCACCATATTGTCAAACCGCTCCACGTTTTCCATCCCTTTTGTTGAAACGGTAATCAATTTGGTGTCTCCGCTGTAATAGGTGTAGGACATCTCTTTGGGCGACTGTAAAGCGGAGGAATATCTTTGCTGCAGCGCATAAGCAGGCATTCCGCCAAGCAGCATCCCGCCGATTGCCGCGTCTAATTGCTCGCCTGAGGTATCGCCCTTTTCTTTTCTGGAGGTGATCTCTCGCAGCGTGATTTTTTTGGACGGCCGCCACAATGGATAAATGACGATGTTCCGACCGTTCACTTCGATGCGCGGACGTCTCTGCGCGTAGAACGAGTAGGCAAAAAGCAAGAGGAAAATTCCTATAAAGCCCATAAAAATGATGTCAACTCCCTCCTGCCGGAGGGCGTCCCGCACGAGATCCCAGTTGATGAACCACAAAATCGCTGCAATCATGAGAACGCATAGGACTCGTACCGCAATCATTCCGGGATTTTTCTTCTTTCGTACCTCAAAAGACATTTTGTGACCTCCCGCTGATCAAAATACAAGTATTTACACACCAAAGGCGTAACCCAGTCCCCGGCGGGTCACGATAAACTTTGGGTCGGCGGGGTCATCCTCCAGCTTCTCGCGCAGCCGCCGGATAGCCACGTCCACCGCCCGCACGTCGCCCACGTAGCCCTCGTAGTTCCAGACCTGCTCCATCAGCGACTCCCGGCTCACCGCCTGCCCCCGGCTGGAGGCCAGGGTCTTGACCAGCTCATACTCCCGCTGGGTCAAATCCAGGGCCTCGCCGTCCTTATACACCAGCATAGCGTCCAGATCCACCTGGATCCGGCCCAGCTCCAGCCGGTTCCCCGCGGTCTGCTGGACGGTATTGGCCAGCATCTCCGTGCGGCGGATGTTGCTCTTCACCCGGGCCAGCAGCTCCCGCATGGAGAAAGGCTTGGTGATGTAGTCATCCGCCCCCAGCTCCAGCCCCAGCACCTTGTCCGTCTCCTCCTCCCGGGCGGTGAGCATGATGATGGGGGTGGCCCGCCCCTGCTCCCGCAGGGTGCGGCACACCTGGAAGCCGTCCATTTTGGGCAGCATCAGATCCAACAGGATCAGGTCCGGGTCCTGCTCCAGGGCCAGCCGCAGCCCCGCCGCCCCGTCCAGGGCCTCCAGCGTCTCGTAGCCCTCCCGGGCCAGGTTGAAGGTGAGGATGTCCACGATGTTCCGCTCGTCCTCCACCACCAGGATCTTTTTACCCATTGGTCTCCTCCCGCATCAATTTCTCCGCCCGGAACAGGGCGGCCACCGTTTTCCCGTCGTTGATCCGCCCGTCCGCCGCCTGGGCCAGCGCCTCGTCAAAGGGCAGCTTGAAGGGCTCCAAAAATTCATCCTGATCCAGGTGCCGTTCCCCAAAGGTCAGATCCCGGGCCAAGTACAGGTACAGCATCTCGTCGGTATAGCCCACGCTGGGCATGATATGGCCCAGGGCGTCCCACCTGCCCGCCTCGGCCCCGATCTCCTCCTTCAGCTCCCGCCGGATGGCGTCAAAGGGATCCTCACCCGGCTCCAGCTTGCCCGCCGGGATCTCGGTGACCACCTTATGATAGGGATAGCGGAACTGCCGCTCCAGATAGACGTTTCCCTCACCGTCCAGAGCCACCACCGACGCCCCGCCGGGATGATGGACGAACTCCCGGATAGACGTATCGCCGTTGGTCAGTTCCACCTCGTCCCGGTAGACCTTCAGCAGCCGCCCGTCGAAAACCCGCTCGCTGGCCAGCGTTTTCTCGTTCAATTCCATATCAGCATACCTCCCGGCGTATTTTTCCGTATACTCAGCCATTTTACCACACCGCCCGGAAAATAGAAAGCCAAAAGTCAGATTTTCCCGGGAAATTGAGGGATTGTCATTTCCGCCGGGATGCCGTATAATATCCCCACCGAGGTGATTTCCATGAATGTAAAGACTATGCTGGCCGCCCTGCGGGGCGTGACCGCTTACAAGGACGTACTTACCCAGCCGGTGATGGAGCGGGCGCTGTCCCTGCTGGCCTGCGCCGCCCATGGGGACGGCCAGGGCGGGCTGGAGGCGTACACCGGCCTGTTCTACCAGCTCCGGGTGGAGGGACAGCCCGGTCTGGGCCACTGGCTGGGGGAGGCCCTGCGGTGGTCGGAGGGGCCCTATCCCCTGCTGGCCCAGCGGGGAGACCGGGACCCGGCGCTGGAGCAGGCGGCCAAGCTGGACATCTCCGCCTTTGAGCTATTGGCCAGCGTGGACTGCGACAGATGGCTGGCCCACCTGGGGAAGTTCCTGGACAGCGACTACCAGGGGGTGCTCACCTCCCTGCCCCGGTGGCAGCGGGGGGTGCCCTTCTCCTTTGAGCAGCTCACCGCCGCCTATCAAAAGGAGGGCGCGGGGCTGTTTGCCCGGTACCGGGCCTTTGTGTGGGACAGCGGCGAGCTGATCCCGGTGGCCCACCCCGACTGCCCCACCGACCATCAGCTTCTGGGCTATGACGAACAGCGTGCCGAGGTAGAGCGCAACACGCGCTTACTGGTAGAAGGCCGGTACGTGAACAATGTGCTGCTCTATGGCGAGAGCGGCACGGGCAAGTCGGCCACGGTGAAAAATCTGCTCACCCTGCCGGGGATGGAGGAGCTGCGGCTCATCGAGGCGGACAAGGAGAACCTGGGCGGCCTGCCCGCCCTCATCCGCAAGCTGGACGGGCGGCGGCAGAAGTTCATCGTGTTCATCGACGACCTGACCTTCGACCGGGACGACCCCACCTACTCCGTCCTGAAAACCATCCTGGAGGGCGGCGTGGAGCGCCGGCCCCAGAACGTGGCGGTGTACGCCACCTCCAACCGCCGCCACCTGGTGCGCCAGACCATCTCCGAGCGGGCCGGGGACGAGATGGACCGTTCCGAAACCATCCGGGAAAAGACCTCGCTGGCCGACCGCTTCGGGGTCCGGGTGCTGTTTCAGGGGCTGAACAAGACCGAATTTTTGGCCCTGGTCGATATGTTGGCCGACCAGAACGGAGTGGACCTTCCCCGGGAGGAGCTCCACCGCCAGGCAGTAGCCTGGGAGCGGTTCCACGGGGCGCAGACCCCGCGCACCGCGTTACAATTTATCCTGTCGCTGTGAGGCGTGGGAAATATAAAAAAGCATAGGAGAAGTGTTTTATGAAGATGATGTTTGTCTCGGTGACCGTGCGCTGACCGGGAGGTTTGCGTCACAATCAACTCACCCAAACCTCCCAAAAGGATCACATCTTTTAGGAGGATTTCCCTTGAACAGAGAAAACAAGCGCAAGCAGTACGAAAAAGGCTACTATAAGACCCATCCCTGTCATGACAGCTTCACCTGTAAGGTATGCGGCTGGCTGGTGACCCCGGCGGGCGCCGGGAGCGACCACCGCAACCACTGCCCCAACTGCCTGTCCAGCCTTCACGTGGACATCGAGCCCGGCGACCGGGAGGCGGACTGCGGCGGCATCATGGAGCCCATCTCCGTGTGGGTACGGAAAAACGGCGAGTGGGCGGTCATCCACCGCTGCCGCCGGTGCGGGACGCTGTCGTCCAACCGGGTGGCGGCGGACGACGACCCCATGAAGCTGATGTCCATCGCCATGAAGCCGGTGGCCTTCCCGCCCTTCCCCTTGGAGCGGCTGAAGGATCTGACGGGAGAAGCGTAACACACAAAAAGGCCCCCGCTGTTTCTCCATGAAACAGCGGGGGCAAAACTATATTTAGTTGTTGTACGCCCGGTAGAGGAACGCCGCGATCTCGCCGCGGGTGCACACCCTGTCCGGGGCGAAGGTGTTGTCGCCATTGCCGGAGCCGGTGGTGACGCCCTTCTCCAACGCCCAGGATACCGCATCGGCATAGGGGGCGTCGGCGTCCACGTCGGAGAAGCTGGCCGCCTCCGTGGCCTCGGGCTCATCCAGGGCCTTCCAGATGTACCACACCGCCTGGGAGCGGGTGCAGGGGGCGTCTGGGTCAAAGGAATCGTCGATCAGCCCCTTTTCGTAGGCCCAGTTGACGGCATCCTGGTAGTAGGACGCCACGGTAATGGGGGCCTCGGCGGTGGCATCCGGCTTATCCTCCGCCCGCCACAGGAAGGTCAGGATCTGGGTGTTGGGGCACTGAATGCCGGGGGCAAAGGTGGCGGAGCCGCCGTAGCCGTTGGTGATCTCCCGCTCCGCCGCCCACTGGGCCTCTTTGGCGCACCAGGCGGGGGTGTCGGTGAAGGGCGGGACGGGGATCTGGTCAACGAACCAGAGTTGGACATAGGTGTCGCCCATCTCTAACGTCAGCATATTAAATTCTTCCGGGATGTACTCTTCAAAATCCGCCTTCGTCTGGACGTAGTTTCCCGGAGCGTCTACGGTGAACCACCGGCTCTTATTCTCGACGACTTCCGTTTTCCAGAAGTGCTCACCATCGCTGCTGCGCCGCTGGTAATACTCGGCGTTCCACCCCTGGTAATAGACAGCGTCCCCCTTGGTCATCTGGAAGGTGATGGAGGCGTCGGAGGGGAGGAAAAAGCACCAGAAGGTACGGATCCCCACAAATTCGTTCTCCGGGGTGTAGGGGTCTTCGTTCCACCAGGCCATCTGGGTGCCCAGGGCATAGTTGAAGTCATTCCCCGGCTCCGTGGTCTCCCCCTGCTCTTTGTACCAATCCCCCAAATTGTCATAGTAGTTTGTGGTGAGCACCTCGCTGAACGTCATGCTGCCAACGGTGACGGACTTCTGCGTCCCGGAGGCAAAGGCGGGCGCCGGGAGCAGGGCCAGCCCCAGGCACAGGGCCAGCGCAAGGAAAACTGCCGGAAGTCGTTTTTTCATGTTCGCCTCTCCTTCTGCAAAATTGTTTGGGTACGGTGCCCTTATTCTACACCATTTGCGTGAGAGGCGCAAGCTATTTTCAGCGATAACGTGGATTTGCGGCCAGCCTGGGAGCGGGTGGCCCGCCACGGACGGGATCCCTTCTACGTCTCCTGATTGGACCCGTAATCCGCCCCATACCGCTTGATGCCGTGGCTGTTCTCCACCGGGCCCCACTCGGGCAGGGGCAGGCGCTGCATGGCGCCGAACACGTAGTCCTTCAGCTTGGGGTAGTCCTGGGACAGACGGGCGATCAGCTCCTTCACCTCCTGCCGCCGGGTGTTGCCGTCGGCGGGACAGGGGTTGTGCACCACGGGCAGGTGATAGCGCACGGCGGCGTTGCGCAGCGTCCCTTCCCCGCAATAGAGGAGCGGGCGGATCTGAGTGATGCCCGTGCGGTCCAGGTAGGTCACCGGCTGGAAGCAGGACAGCCGCCCCTCGTAGAACAAGGACAGGAAAAAGGTCTCCACCGCGTCGTCAAAGTGGTGGCCCAGGGCCACCTTGTTGATGCCCAGCTCTTTCAGGGCGTTGTGCATAGCCCCCCGGCGCATTTTCGCGCACATGGAGCAGGGGTTCTTCTCACGGCGCAAGTCGAAGATGATGTGGAAGATCTCCGTTTGAACCAGGTGGTATTCCACCCCCAGCTCCTGACACAGCGACCCCACCGGGCCGAAATCCATTTCCTCTGGCCCCGGATGGACGGTGATGGCGTGGAGCTCAAAGGGCACGGGATAGAACTCTTTCAGCTTGGCCATGGCGTACAGCAGCGCCAGCGAGTCCTTGCCGCCGGACACCCCCACGGCAATTTTGTCGCCGGGCCGGATCATATTGTAGTCCTCAACGCAGCGGCGCATATGGGATAAAATCAGCCGCATGGCAGCTTTCTCCTCTCTCTCAAAAGAAAAATATCAAAACGAGTTTACGCGAGTATTCTATTGATTTATCAAGAATAACTGAGTATTTCAAATTTATTTTGAAAAAAATCCATTTCCCCGTTGACAGGGGCGTTTTTCCGCATTATAATACACCATGCTCCCCGTTGTAAAGGGGAGCGTTCCCATGTTTCAAACAAATATGAATATAAATGGAGGAAACCAGAAATGTCTACCTTTATGGCAAACAAGGGTAACATCCAGCGCAAGTGGTACGTGCTGGACGCTGCCGGCAAGCCTCTGGGCAAGACCGCTGTCGCCGCCGCCACCATCCTGCGGGGCAAGCATAAGCCCGAGTATACCCCCCACGCCGACTGCGGCGACTTCGTCATCGTCATCAACGCTGACAAGGCCGTCCTCACCGGCAAGAAGCTGGAGCAGAAGTATTACCGCCGCCACTCCGGCTGGGTGGGCGGCCTGAAAGAGACCAAGTACCGCCTGCTGATGCAGGACAAGCCCGAGCTGGCCGTCCGGCTGGCGGTGCGCGGCATGCTGCCCCGCAACATCGTCACCAAGGACTCCCTCACCCGGCTGAAGATCTACCGCGGCGACAGCCACCCCCACGCCGCCCAGAAGCCCGAGACCTGGACCGTGGAATAAGGAGGTAACGGATTATGTACAAGAGCAAGAAGCCTTATCATTACGGCACCGGCCGCCGGAAGTCCTCCGTGGCCCGCGTCCACCTGTTCCCCAACGGCACCGGCACCATCACCATCAACGGCCGCGACATCGAGGAGTACTTCGGCCTGGAGACCCTGAAGATGGTGGTCCGCCAGCCCCTGAACACCACCGGCGTCATCGGTAAGGTGGACATCACCGCCACCGTCACCGGCGGCGGCGTCACCGGCCAGGCCGGCGCTCTGCGCCACGGCATCTCCCGCGCCCTGCTGGAGATGGATCCCGAGTTCCGCCCCGCCCTGAAGGCCGCCGGGTTCCTGACCCGCGATCCTCGTATGAAGGAGCGTAAGAAGTACGGCCTCAAGGCCGCCCGTCGCGCGCCTCAGTTCAGCAAGCGCTGAGTTTTCGACCTTTTCAAAAATGCCGCCCAAATGGGCGGCATTTTTCTTGTGTGCGGGTTCCCCTGCGGATGGCGCCGCATCCGTCGAAATCTGCCAAAATCGCGGGCGGTTTCCCGCCGAATATGAACGAGGAGTGAATTTTTGCCAGGGAACCCAAATTTTTTGAAATGGGGGGTTGATTTTTTCCGGCAAAGAGGGTATTATCATACTCGTGGTTAGCACTCAAACGTCCTGAGTGCTAACCCAACCAAACTGTTTATACACAAACCATATATAAGAGGAGGAACCTGTTATGAATCTCAAACCCCTGTCTGACCGCGTGATCCTCAAGGCCATGGAGGCCGAGGAGAAAACCAAGGGCGGCATCATCCTCACCTCCAACGCCAAGGAGAAGCCCGAGATGGCCGAAGTCGTGGCCGTGGGCCCCGGCGGCATGGTGGACGGCAAAGAGGTCGTCATGACCGTGAAGGTGGGCGACAAGGTGCTCACCAGCAAGTATTCCGGCACCGAGGTCAAGGTGGACGGCGAGGAGTACACCATCGTCCGCCAGAACGACATCCTGGCCATTGTTGAGTAAGTAAATTATTATAGTCCCCCTTCGGGGGGACTATAGAGCTTAAACTTTATTTGGAGGTAATGCGATATGTCTAAGATCATCTGCTACGGCGAGGAGGCCCGCCACGCCCTGGAGCGCGGCGTCAACCAGCTGGCCGACACCGTCAAGATCACCATGGGCCCCAAGGGCCGCAACGTCGTCCTCGACAAGAAGTTCGGCACCCCCCTCATCACCAACGACGGCGTGACCATCGCCAAGGAGATCGAGCTGGCCGACCCCTTTGAGAACATGGGCGCCCAGATCGTGAAAGAGGTCTCCACCAAGACCAACGACGTGGCCGGCGACGGCACCACCACCGCCACCCTGCTGGCCCAGGCCATCATTCGCGAGGGCCTGAAGAACCTGGCCGCCGGCGCCAACCCCATGGTCATGAAGAAGGGCATCTCCAAGGCCACCGAGACCGCCATTGAGGCCATCAAGAGCCACTCCAAGCCCGTGTCCGGCACCTCCGACATCGCCCGCGTGGGCGCTATCTCCTCCAGCGACGAGGCCATCGGCACCCTGATCGCCGAGGCCATGGAGAAGGTGAGCCACGACGGTGTCATCACCGTGGAGGAGTCCAAGACCGCCGAGACCTACAGCGAGGTCGTGGAAGGTATGCAGCTCGACCGGGGCTACATCACCCCCTATATGGTCACCGACACCGAGAAGATGGAGGCCGTGCTGGACGACGCCCTCATCCTGCTCACCGATAAGAAGATCTCCTCCATCCAGGATCTGCTGCCCATCCTGGAGCAGGTGGCCCAGTCTGGCCGCCGTCTGCTCATCGTGGCCGAGGACGTGGAGGGCGACGCCCTGTCCACCCTGCTGGTCAACAAGCTGCGCGGCACCCTGAACGTGTGCTGCATCAAGGCCCCCGGCTTTGGCGATCGCCGCAAGGAGATGCTGGAGGATATCGCCATCCTCACCGGCGGCACCGTGATCTCCTCCGACCTGGGCATGGAGGTCAAGGAGGCCACCATGGATATGCTGGGCCGCGCCCGCCAGGTGAAGGTTCAGAAAGAGACCACCATCATCGTGGACGGCGAGGGCTCTTCCGACGCCATCTCCGCCCGCGTGGGTCAGATCCGCAAGGCCATTGAGACCACCACCTCCGACTACGACAAGGAGAAGCTCCAGGAGCGTCTGGCCAAGCTGGCCGGCGGTGTGGCCATCATCCGCGTGGGCGCGGCTACCGAGGCCGAGATGAAGGAGAAGAAGCTGCGCATCGAGGACGCGCTGAACGCCACCCGGGCCGCCGTTGAGGAAGGCATCGTGGCCGGCGGCGGCACCGCCTATGTGGACGCCGTCCCCGCCGTGGAAAAGCTGGTGAGCACCCTGGAGGGCGACGAGAAAACCGGCGCCAACATCGTGGCCAAGGCCCTGACCGAGCCCATGAAGCAGATCGCCGCCAACGCCGGCATCGACGGCTCCGTGGTGCTGGAGCGCGTGAAGTCCGCCGGTAAGAACGGCTACGGCTTCGACGCCTACAAGGAGGAGTACTGCGACATGATCGCCTCCGGCATTGTGGATCCCACCAAGGTGACCCGCTCCGCCCTGGAGAACGCCGCCTCCGTAGCCGCCGTGCTGCTGACCACCGAGTCCCTGGTGGCCGACAAGCCCGAGCCCCCCGCTCCCGCGGCTCCCGCCGCACCCGACATGGGGA
>CAMWRX010000068.1 GCA_947176765.1 uncultured bacterium | reverse complement strand
TCCTGCTTGCCCAGGGCCTGCCAGATATACTGCACGGCCTGGGCGCGGGTGCACAGGGCGTCGGGCTGGAAGGAATCGTCGATCAGGCCCTTCTCGTAGGCCCAGTTGACGGCGTCCTGGTAGTAGGAGGCCACGGTAATGGGGGCCTTGACGGAGGCGGTGGGCTTGTCCGCCGCCCGCCACAGGAAGGTCAGGATCTGGGTGTGGGGGCACTCCACATTGGGGGCGAAGGTGGTGCTGCCGCCGTAGCCGTTGGTGATCTTCTTCTCCACGGCCCAGGCGACCTCCTGCTCAAACCAGCTGGGCACGTCGGTAAAGGCAGGAACTGGCTTGGGGGTGGAGACCGGGTCGGTAGTAGGCTCGGGCGCAGGGATTGAGGCTTGGCCAGCGTCCGGATAACGCGTAATCATGTAGTCAGCGGCTTGGATCTGGGCGGAAGCCAGCGTGCGTCCCCAATGGACGGAGCGGTTGTAATTGCCTTCCGCGATTACCACGGAGTTGTCATGGACCTCCAGTACGATCACGCTGTGGGAATTATTGTTGATGCGGAGGATATCGCCCACCCGGATGTCGGAAACTGTGAACTGTGTCAGTTTTCTGGCCGGAAGGGTGCCGAAGGCGGCGTCGCTGAGCATAAAGGCGAAGCCCGCGCAGCCATACCCGCCGGAAAAAATGCCGCCGTGCCAGCCGTAGTAGTTGTCGTTTGTCCAGGGCGTCCCGTCCGGGTACTGCTCCTTCAGGGCGATCATGGACTGGTACACCTGCTGGGGATTCAGCGCCGGCGCGGCGCTGGCCGTTCCCTGCGCCGTCAGTCCCGCCAGCAGGATGAACACCAGGAACGCTGATAAAAACCGTTTTTTCATGGTGAATCTCTCCTTTTTGGGCATATGCGCTCCCTCTTATTATAGTGGCGGAGGAGAAAAATGCAAGAGGTATATTTGCCCATAAAAAAGCGGCCCGTCTTGGGCCGCTTTCCCTATGTTCAGGTTTCTTCCGCCAGCTGTCCCAGCAGCAGCGCCGCCCCCGCCTCTGCCAGCAGCAGGTCGGGGGAGCCGCCGTCGTAGGGAAGGACAAGTTCCTGCCGGTCCACGGCTTTGCCGCCCAGATCGATAAACTCCCGCTGCACCGCCACCGAGGCCCGCTGTCCGTCCAGACTGGACAGGGTGAGAGTGTTCCGGCTGGACGCGCCGTAGCTGAGCACCACGCCCGCGGGCAGGGCCCGGGTCAGGGCGGACCGCCCGCCGGGGAGCAGGGCGGTGCGGCAGTTGAGAGCCCCGGCCCCCGCCCAGCCGGTGGCCCCGGGGGAGACGATGAGCAGATCCAGGGTAAGCCCCGCCAGAAGCGCCGGGTGGCGGCAGGCCCGCACCAAGGTCTGAGTGCCCTCCGCCAGACGGCTCACCCGCTCCGCAAGCCCTTCGTCCCGCTCCCACACGCCGATCTGCCACATACACCGCGCCTCCCCCTCGTATGTACCCGCCGGGGGATAGTGTGTGCGGGAAGCGGGATTTTATGCGCACCTATCGTCGCGATTCCCGGCGATGGGTAAACAGGACGTAATTCACCACATTGCCCATGATGAGGATGTTGCCGCACAGGTACAGCCACACCAGCAGGATGATGACCGAGGCCAGGGAGCCGTAGATCAGGGAGTACCGGGTGGAATTGCCCATGAGGATGGAGAAGATCATGGACGCGATGGCCAGCGCCGCCGACGCCGCCAGCGCGCCGGGCACCACCGGGGGCCGGGGGTTGTCCAGAGGGGCGGCGAAGCGGTAGAGCAGCAGGATGAACAGGAACACCATGGCCAGCAGCAGAAGGTATTTCACCGATTGCCAGATGCCGGACTGTTCCACCAGGTTTTCCAGCTTGGGCACCTGGCCCAGCAGGTGGAAAAACCAGTTGCCGGTGACCACCACCGCCAGGGACAGGTACATGGTGGCCAGCAGCAGCACGGAGAACAGGATGCTGGCGATGAGCTGCCATAATCCCCGGAAGGTGGCCCGGCCATACAGCTCGTGCATGATGTTCATCAGCCCCCGCACGGCGGCGGAGGCGAACAGCACGGTGAGGAATACGCCGGTGAGCAGCATAACGGTGGACTGGTTGGTGTCAATATAGATAAGGTAGTCCCGGAAGAGAACCAGCACTCCCTCCGGCAGGAAGGGGTCGGCTTGATCCACCAGGGCGGTCAAATCCAGGTGCAGCTCGTTGACGAAGGCGGAGATGCAGATCATAATCGGGAAAAAGGTGAGGATGAGAAAGTAGGCCAGCTCCGCCGCGGCCCGGCTGACGCGCTTGGTGAAGTACACGTCTGCCACATCGGCCGCAAAGCGGATGGGCGGGTGGGCGCGCAGCAGCTTGTCCAGCTTTTGTTTCATAGGCTTGTCCCCTTCGTCATGCAATGGGGAAAGTATACCAAAACTTAGGAAGAAGAGCAACCGAAAATATTGTCAAGATGTGCGATGTGACCACGCTTCGCCTGTTCGCGACGGCTCAGCGCCGCTATGCGAGCAGCATATCCAGATCGTCCACCGTCAGCGATGGGTTGAGGGCCCGGCTGACGGCGTAGCCCAGCACCTTGCCCAGGTCGGCCACGTGGCTGTCCACCTCCCGGGGGGTGACAAAAAAGCCGTTCCCGGCGGGCAGGTCGCCCCGGTCCAAATCGGTCTGTCCCGCCTGCTCCAGAAGGTCCAGGGCCAGGGTGGCCCCGTCCACCACCGTGGGCACCCCCACGGTGAACACCGGCACCCCCAGGCTGTCCCGGTTCAGGGGGTGGCGGTGGTTGCCCACGCCGGAGCCGGGGATGACCCCGGTGTCGGACAGCTGCACCGTGCGGCACAGCCGGTCCAGGGAGCGGGAGGCCAGGGCGTCCACGGCGATGACGCAGGACGGCTTGAGCCGCCCGGTGAGGGCCTCGGCCACCAGGCTGCTCTCCATCCCGGTGGAGGCCAGCACGCCGGGGGCAGCGGCGGCCACCGGGCGCAGGTCGCCGAAGTGCTCTGGCACCTGCTCCACCAGGTGGCGGGTGACCAGCAGATGATCCACACACAGCGGGCCGATGAGGTCGGGGGTCACCGCCCGGTTGCCCAGGCCGATGACCAGAGCGGCGCCGTCCTGGGGCAGCAGGGGGCGCAGCGAGTCCGCCACCGCCGCCACCGCCCGGGCGAAGGCTCCCTCCTCCCGGCGGAGCAGGCCGCTCAGTTCAATGGTAATATACACGCCCTGGGGTTTGCCCAGGGCCTGGGCCCCCTCGGGGCTGGTGATGGTCACGGTGGTCACCGGGAAGCCCTCCCGGCTGCCCTCCTCCGCCCGGACGCCGGTAAGGGCGGCGGCGTCCCGTGTCCCCTCCCGCCAGAGCTGATGGGCCTCCACGGCCAAATCGGTGCGGCGCTGCGTCATTTGAAGCGCTCCTCTCTACCAAATGTTGTGGCCGCTGGGGCCAATTGCTTCTATTTTTTGCGCCCGGAAAGTTTCTATGCGAAAAAATGAAAATAAGTGTTGCAATTTTCTTGTTTAAATGTTAGAATACATATCTGCGACGGGAAACCGTAACGGAGAAATAGTCTAAAATCGGAGGAGGTGTTTGGTTTGCCCAATATCAAGTCTGCCAAGAAGCGTGTCCTGGTCAATGCGACGAAGGCCGCTCAGAACAAGGCGCAGAAGTCCGCGCTCAAGACCAACCTGAAGAAGTTTGAGGCCGCGGTGGCCGGCGGCAACCGCAGCGAGGCCGATGCCGCATATAAGGTGGCCGTCAAGGCTGTGGATCAGGCCGCCGCTAAGGGCCTGCTGCACAGCAACAACGCTGCCAACAAGAAGAGTGCCATGACCCTGAAGCTGAACAAGCTGGCGTAAAGGCAATCTAAAAACCGTCTGCCAGGGGCAGACGGTTTTTTCATTTGGGGACTTTTAGCCCCCTAGGAAAGGAGGCGGACGCGATGGGGCGTCGATTCGCGCTGGTGGAGGCGGCGGTCTCCTGCGGCTCGCCCACCCGGGGGAGCGAGGGGGCCTTTGACGCGCTGGTACAGGCCGGGCTTTCCGACCTGTTCGGAGGCGCCCGCCTGGCGCCTATGGAGAAGCTGACGCCCTGCGCCTCCTGGCCGGACGGCCTGCGCCACCTGGACACGGTGATGGAGGTGTGCCGCCGCCTGCGCGCCAATACGCTGGAAGCGCTGGAGCGGGGGGAATACCCGGTGGTCATCGGGGGCGACCACTCCTGCGCCATGGGCACCCTGGCGGCGCTGGGGGAGTTTTATAGCCCGGAGGAGCTGGCGGTGGTGTATGTGGACGCCCACACCGACATCAACACGGATCAGACCTCGGAGAGCGGCTGCATCCACGGCATGGATCTGGCGGCGGCCTGCGGGCTGTGCTGTGACGCGCTGACCGTGGGGAAGCGGAAGGTGAACCTGCTGGGGGAGAACCTGCACTTCATCGGGGCCCGGAGCATCGACCCGCCGGAATACGGCGTCGTGAAGCGGGCGGGGGCCCATCTGCACACGGCGGACGAGGTGCGGGAGCGGGGGCTGCAGGCTGTGCTGGGCGAGGTGCTGCCCGCGCTGGCGGGAAAGCGCGTCCACATCAGCTTCGACGTGGACGTGCTGGATCCGGCGGAATTCGCCGCCACCGGCTACAACATCCCGGATGGGCTGAGCATCGCCCAGGTGGAGCGGATTCTGGGCGCGGTGCTGGACACCGGGTTGACCTGCTCCTTTGAGTGCGTGGAATATAACCCGACCATGGATCCCGGGGGGAAAGACCTGGCCGCCCTGATGGGCATCCTGCGGATGGTTTCGGACAAGCTGAAGTAAAAAAGCACCCTCTGCCAGCGGCAGAGGGTGTTTTTGTGTGTAATATGGAGCTTGCCTCGAGTTAATCGGCCAGCGCGGCGGTGATGATGGCCATGGAGTAGACCTCCAGGGCGTTGCAGCCCCGGGACAGGTCGTTGATGGGGGCGTTCAGGCCCAGCAGGATGGGGCCGTAGGCGTCAAAGTTGCCCATGCGCTGGGCGACCTTGTAGCCGATGTTGCCGGAGGTGATGTCCGGGAAGATAAAGGTATTGGCCCGGCCGGCCACGCTGGAGTTGGGGGCCTTCAACCGGCCCACGGTGGGGGACACGGCGGCGTCAAACTGGAACTCGCCGTCCACGGGGAAGTCCAGATCCAGGGCCTGGAGCTTATGGCAGGCGTTGCGCATCTTGTCCACGGAAGGGCCCTTGCCGGAGCCCATGGTGGAGTAGCTCAGCATGGCGACCCTGGGCTCCGCGCCGAACCGGCGGGCGCACTGGGCCACTTCCTGGGTGATCTCCACCAGATCGTCCTCGCTGGGGTCGATGTTGATGGCGCAGTCGCCCATGGCCAGCACCTGGTTGCCGCCGGTGGCGAAGGGACGCACCAGAATGAAGCAGGAGGACACGATTCTGTTGCCCGGTTTGGTCTTAATGAGCTGGAGGGCGGGGCGCACGGTGTCGGCGGTGGAGTAGGTGGCGCCGCCCAGCAGGCAGTCGGCCTCCCCCATGGCCACCAGCATGGTGCCGAAGTAGTTGCCTTTTTGCAGGGCCTCGCGGCATTGCTCCTCGGTCATCTTGCCCTTGCGCAATTCCATCATTTTGGCCACCATCTCGTCCATCTTGTCGTAGGTGTGGGGCTGGAGGATAGTGACACCCCTGACGTTGAGGCACTCCTCGTCCGCGACTCTATGGATTTTCTCGGGGTTGCCGATGAGGATGGGCGTCAGGAAGGTGCCGGACAGCAAGCGGGCGGCGGCCTCCAGGATGCGGGGATCCTCGCCCTCGGTAAACACGATTTTCTTCGGATTGTTCTTCAGCTTTTGGATCATCAGTCTGAACATAAATGGCGTCCCTCCAATTGGGGCGGATCGTGAAAGCGTGTTCCGGCCCGCCCTGATTTATATGTTATGCTGTTATCTAATTTAACACTGACCAGCCCTTTTTTCAAGAGGCATATGGGCAAAATCACAAAAAATACTTGGGATTTTTCTTGCGCTTTCCAGAGCATGAACTCTTTACAAAACGTATTTTCCCCGCTATACTATAACTTGCTGTGATGTCGGGCCCGCTCCTGGCAAGGAGGGGGCCCGTTTGCATGGTTTTATCCCGCGAAGCAACAATAGGAAAGGGGGAGATCAGGATGACAAACCCTGATTTCGCACGAACCCTCTCCCTGCTGCGGCAGGAGAAGGGTATTTCTCAGCGGCAGGCCGCCAAGACGCTGGGCATATCCCAGGCACTGCTTTCCCACTATGAGAACGGAGCGCGTGAGCCCGGCCTGATGTTTGTGGTCAAAGCCTGCGATTTTTATAATGTGTCCGCCGATTTTCTCTTAGGCCGCACCCTCAGCCGGGACGGCACCACCATTCTGGACGCGGACACCCTTTACGATGTGTCCGACGAGCGGGACAACGTATTGCAGGGCTCCGTGCTGGCCACGCTCTCCAAAAAGCTGGTGGTCAACTCGGTGGGACTGCTGTTCGACCTGCTCAGCAAGGTGGGCAGCAAAAAGGCCATCCGGGCCGCCGCCAACTACCTGTCCACCACGGTGTATGTGCTGTTCCGCCACCTCCACCGAGCCAGCGGCAACGAGAACGACGGCTTTTTCAACGTGCCCGAGGAGTGGTTCCTGGCGGGGCTGCCCCGGGCGGACATGATCATGAGCGAGGCGGAGTACACCCAGGCCCTGGCCAACCCCGGCAAGGACGCCAAGTTCCCGCCTCTTGACCACGACACCATGAAGGCGGCCTATCCGGGAACCTACCAGTCCCTGCTCCAGATCGTCCACACCTGCGGCGAGCGGGTCAACGGCGAGATGTCCGACCATTTGGAAAACACCCGGTAAGCAAGAAGCGCGGAGAAGCGGACAGCGAGGGAGCTTGGAGTGGAACGAGGGCGAGCGGCGGGGCGCATGGCGCCCCAGAGACCAGCCCGAGTTGGAGCGAAAGCGACCGAGCGTCCTGGCCGCTTCGCAGCGTGACAAGGAAGAAGCGCGGAGGATAGCCGCATAGGGGAGCTTGGATATGAACGTACAAAGCCATCTGTTTGTGCTGGCCTATCTGCCGGTGGTGCTGATCGCGTGGCGGGTGCTGGACGGGCGGGCCGGGAACCGGGCCGCCCGGGCGTTCCTGCTGTGCGCCGGGGCGCTGTTCTGCGGCTGGGGGTCGCCCCTGTCGCTTGTGGTGCTGGCGGGGGAGGGGACGGCGAGCTATTGGCTGGGCCGCCGCATCGCCCGGGACCCGTCCCGGGGGAGGCCCCTGCTGTGGGCGGGGGCGGCGCTGCTGCTGGCGGTGCTGGCCTTTTTCAAGTACACAGGCTTTCTGCTGTCCCTGACGCCGCTGGAGGGGCTGTTCACGCCTCCGGCGTGGCTGGCTCCCCTGGGGCTGTCCTTCGTCACGTTCCAGCAGCTTTTCTGGCTGCGGGACTGCTATGATGGGCAGGTGGGGGAGGATGTGTCCCCTCTGGACTACGCCTGCTGCCTCACCTTTTTTGCCACCGTCACCTGCGGCCCCATCACACGGGTGGGGGAGCTGGTCCCCCAGCTGCGCCGCCCCGCCCCTTTCTCCTGGGATGACCTGTCGGCGGGACTGTACTGCTTTGCCCTGGGTCTGGCCAAAAAGGTGCTGGTGTCCGCCGTCTTTGCCAACGGCGCCAACTTTGGCTTTGCCCGGGTTGGGTCGCTGGCTCCCATGGACTGCGCCCTCACCATTTTGTGCTACACCCTGCAAATTTACTTCGACTTCTCCGGCTACTGCGACATGGCCTCCGGCATGGCCCGAATGATGGGCGTGGAGCTGCCGGTGAATTTTAACAGCCCCTACCAGGCCGTGTCCATCAAGGACTTCTGGGGCCGGTGGCACATCACCCTGTCCCGGTTTTTCCGCCAGTGCGTGTACATCCCCCTGGGGGGCAACCGCCGGGGGACGTGGGTCACCTATCGGAATATCATGCTCATTTTCCTGCTGTCCGGCCTGTGGCACGGGGCGGGCTGGGGCTTTATCGTCTGGGGCGCCCTCCACGGCGCGGCCCAGGTGGCGGAGCGGCTGCTTAAGGGGAAGGTTTCCCTGCCCAAGCCCCTGGCTTGGCTGCTCACCTTCCTGTTCGTCAACATCGCCTGGGTGTTTTTCCGGGCGGACAGCGTGGGTCAGGCGCTGGCCCTGCTGGGCGGGCTGTTCCGGCGCGGCTGGGGGCTGCCCAGCCCCGGGTTTGCCGGCGCGCTGCCTATGACGGTCATTTGCAACGCCCTGGTCTATCTCCAGAATCGGCTCCAGGAGGGGGGCAGGGCGCTGATTTACTGGGCGCCGCTGATGGCGATTCCGGCGGGGCTGGCGCTGCTGGCCTGTCCCAATCCCCTGGTTCAGACGAAGCGGTTCCGCCCCGCAGTGTGGAAGGCTGTGCTGTGCGTGCTGTGCCTGGTGGTGTCCGTCATTTTCTTCTCCGGGGTGGACACGTTTATTTATGCGAATTTTTGAAAGAAGCGCTGAGCCGTCGTGAGCAGCGCGGATGGAGCGCAGCGAAAGCAAAAGCCTAGCCGCCGCGCAGCGAGGGCGGGTTTTGCTTGAGTCGGAGCGAAGCCGCGCGTCGCGAACAGGCGAAGCGTGACAATACGGGAAGGGGGACGCACTGTGAAAGCGAAACACTTTTTTATCACCGTCCTCGCGGGCGTCCTGGCCTGCTTTGGGATTCTGATCCTGCTGCTGTCCACCGTTGATCCCTTCTTTGTGCTGAGCGGGCTGGACGAGGGCGAGACCGCCCGTTTTGACAACCAGCGTTACCAGATGCCCGGCCTCATCCGGCACCAGGACTATTCTGTTGTGGTCATGGGCACCTCGCTGGTGGCCAACTACCGGGCCAGCTGGTTCACCGAAGGGCTGGGGGAGAAGACGCTGAAGATCACCTTCCCCGACGGGTGGATCTCCGAGTTCGACACCGCCCTGCGCCTGGCCTTCCGCACCCATCCCAAGCTGGATCGGGTCTTTTTCTGCCTGGATCCCAATATTGTGATCCGGCCGGACAGTCAGCGGACGGTAAAGCTGCCCAGCTATCTCTACAACATCAACCCTCTGGACGACGTGGAATACCTGCTCAACGCCGATACCTACCAGGAGGCCATGCGCAGCTGGCTGCGCCGGGACACGGACGAGATGGTGACGCTGGACGAGGCGTATGTGTGGGATGGGACGTACACCTTCTCCCGGTCCAGCGCCCTGACAGGCTACCCCCGGCCGGAGATCAGCGACACGGTGCTTCCGTCCGACGCCTATCTGGACGTGGCGGAGGAAAATCTGGATGTGGTGTGCGGCTGGATTGAACAGCATCCAGACGTTCAGTTTTCCATTTGGTTTCCGCCGTACAGTATGCTGTATTGGGACAAGGTCACCCGGGAGGGCACCCGTGACGCCATCCTCACGGCGGTGGAGTACGCCGCCGGACGGCTGCTGGAGTACGACAACGTGGCCCTATACAGCTTCCTCTACTCCCGGGCCGCCTGCGACCTGAACAATTACACCGACTCCATCCACTGCTCCGGCGCGGTGACCGCCCATGTGGCCCGGTGCTTGTTGGCGGAGACAGGGCGGCTGACCAAAGAGGACTACCAGCAGTTTCTCGGGTTGCTGCGGGAGTATGTAAGCAATTATGACTATGAGGTGCTTTTTGACTGACCGCTAACGCCACCCGCCTGCGGCGGGGGTGGATTTGCCTACGGAGGTTTCCTGATATGACAGACCAATCTAAAATTCGCAATTTTTCCATCATTGCCCACATCGACCACGGCAAATCCGCTCCCCACAAAATCTGACGATTTTGCGGGGCCCCCTTTTCATTTAAATTCTCGGGCGAAATAAATTCGCCCTGCGAAATTCTCCGCCTTCGGCTCCGAATTTACGGCGCCTCCGCGCCGCCCCACCTACCGGCGGGGCCCCAGGGTGGATTTGCAAGGAGCGTTTCAGCTATGACCGACCAGTCCAAAATCAGAAACTTTTCCATCATCGCGCATATCGACCACGGCAAATCCACCCTGTCCGACCGAATGATCGAGATCTGCGGCGCGGTGGAGCAGCGGCAGATGGAGTCCCAGCTGCTGGACAACATGGAGCTGGAAAAGGAGCGGGGCATCACCATCAAGGCCCGGGCGGTCCGCATGGACTACAAGGCCGCCGACGGTGAGACCTACTGCCTGAACCTTATCGACACCCCGGGTCATGTGGACTTCAACTATGAGGTCAGCCGCTCCCTGGCCGCCTGCGAGGGGGCGGTGCTGGTGGTGGACGCCGCCCAGGGGGTGGAGGCCCAGACGCTGGCCAACACCTATCTGGCCCTGGATCACGACCTGGAGATCCGGCCCATCCTCAATAAGATCGACCTGCCTGCCGCCGACCCCCAGCGGGTGAAGCACGAGATCGAGGACATCATTGGCCTGCCCGCCCTGGACGCGCCGGAAATTTCCGCCAAGCAGGGCATCAACATTCCGGCGGTGCTGGAGGACATCGTGAACAATATCCCCGCCCCCTCCGGCGACCCCAACGCCCCTCTGAAAGCCCTCATTTTCGACAGCCAGTACGACCCCTATCTGGGGGTCATTGTATACTTCCGGGTGATGGAGGGAACCATCAAACCGGGGATGCAGGTGCGGCTCATGGCCTCGGGGGCCCAGTACACGGTGCTGGACTGCGGCTATCTCCGCCCGCTCGGCATGGAGAGCGCGAAAGAGCTGTCCGCCGGCGAGGTGGGCTGGTTCACCGCGTCCATCAAGACGGTGAAGGACACCCGGGTGGGTGACACCATCACCGGGGTGGAGCGGCCCACCGCCGAGGCCCTCCCCGGCTACCGGCCCGCCCAGTCCATGGTGTACTGCGGCGTTTACACCGAGGACGGCTCCAAGTACCCCGACCTGCGGGACGCGCTGGAAAAGCTCCAGCTCAACGATGCCTCCCTCTCCTTCGAGCCGGAGTCGTCCATCGCCCTGGGTTTTGGATTCCGCTGCGGTTTTTTGGGCATGCTTCACATGGAGATCATCCAGGAGCGGCTGGAGCGGGAGTTCGATTTAGACCTCATCACAACATTACCTTCGGTAATTTATGAGGTGACAAAAACGGACGGTACTCTGGTGCGGGTGGACAATCCCCACAACTACCCCGATCCCGGCTCCATCAAGCAGGCCATGGAGCCCTACGCCAAGGTGTCTATCATTTCCCCGCCGGACTACGTGGGCAATATCATGCCCCTGTGCCAGGACCGCCGGGGGGAGTACAAGGATATGCAGTACCTGGACACCAATCTGGTGGAAATTCGGTATCTGATGCCGCTGAACGAGATCATCTATGACTTTTTTGATACGCTGAAGGCCAAAACCCGGGGCTACGCCTCCCTGGACTACGAGCTGGACGAGTACCGCCCCTCCGATCTGGTGAAGGTGGATCTGTTGCTCAACGGCGACCAGGTGGACGCGCTGTCCTTCATCGCCCACCGGGATAAGGCATACAAGCGGGCGCGGCGCATCTGCGAGAAGCTGAAGGAGAACATCCCCCGCCAGATGTTTGAGGTGCCCATTCAGGCGGCCATCGGCGGCAAGGTCATCGCCCGGGAGACGCTGAAAGCCCTGCGCAAGGACGTGCTGGCCAAGTGCTACGGCGGCGACATCACCCGGAAGAAGAAGCTGTTGGAGAAACAGAAAGAGGGCAAGAAGAAGATGCGCTCGCTGGGCACGGTGCAGATGCCTACGGAAGCCTTTATGGCTGTGCTTAAATTGGACGACGAGGGATAAAAGGAGGAACACTCCATGAGAGACGGCTTTGTGAAGGTCGCGGCGGGAACGCCGAAAATCCGGGTGGCCGACTGCGATTACAACGCGGGGCAGATCATCGCGCTGATGAAGGAAGCGGCGGCGCAGGGGGTCAAGGTTTTGGCCCTGCCGGAGCTGTGCGTCACGGGGTACACCTGCGGCGACCTGTTTTTGCAGCCCACCCTGCTGGACGGGGCCATGAGCGCCCTGCGGATGATCTTGAACGAAACGAAGGAATTAGATGTGCTTACCGTTTTGGGGATGCCTGTGCAATCCAACGGCAAGCTGTATAATTGTGCCGTGGCGATTCAGCGGGGCGGAGTGCTGACCGTGGTGCCCAAAACCCATCTGCCGAACTACGGCGAGTTTTATGAGAAACGCTGGTTTGAAAGCGGTGCGGATCTGGGCCTCCATGAGTTCATGGTAACTATGCCGTATCTTGTGGATGGAAAGCAGGTTGAGGACGGAAGGATGTTCAGCGGCTGTTGCCTGATTGAATGTCCCGATGTGCCCGGACTGGTGGTGGGCATTGAGATTTGTGAGGATTTGTGGGCGCTGGACCCGCCTTCAAACCGTCTGGCTGCCATGGGTGCGACTTTAATTTTGAACCTGTCCGCTTCGGACGAGGTGGCCGGGAAAGCGGATTACCGCCGCAGTTTGGTGACAGGCCAGTCCGGGCGGCTGGTGTGCGGCTATGTGTATGCCGACGCGGGGGAGGGTGAATCCTCCACTGACCTGGTATTCGCAGGCCATAACATGATTGCGGAAAACGGAACCTTGCTGGCGGAAAACCGATTTTCCAATGGACTGACCATCTCTGAGCTGGACATACAGCGGCTGGTCAATGAGCGGCGTCGGCTGACCACCTTCCCCGCCTCAAAGCTGGACGGTTATGCAGTAGCACGGTTTGACGTGAAGGACACCGCCCTCACCCGCCCCCTCTCCCCCCTGTGTCTTATGCACATCGCCGAGCCCACGAGGCCTCTCTGCAGGGGGGATGGCGGCTTGTGCGTGTAAATAAAATG
>CAMWRX010000067.1 GCA_947176765.1 uncultured bacterium | reverse complement strand
CCCACGCCGGAACCCACCCCCGAGCCTGCCGGCCGGGTGGATCTGGAGGCGTTTTATGGGCGCGTGACAGGCCAGTATGAGTTCGGCTTCCTAGGGCTGGCCAGCGACGACCTGCTGGACGGCTTCTATCCCGGCCTGACCGGAATTGATACCGAACAATGTCTGGTCTATGTCTGCCAGATGTCCATGAACAACGGCGAGTTCGGTCTGGTGCAGGTCAAAAACAGCGAGGATGTGGCCGCGGTCAAGGCGGTCTTCCAGGCCCGGATCGACTATATGGCGGGCGACGGCAACGGCCCCGGCGGGGCCCAGTACCCCATGGCAATGGACCAGTGGGAAAACAACTCCCGGGTGGTTTCCAACGGGAATTACGTCATGATGGTGGTCCATGAGAACTGCGACGAAATCGTGTCCCTGTTTAACGCTTTGTTCTGAATTTACTTGCCCCGGCGCTTGCGCCGGGGCACCTTAACTTATCCCACGAGGTGAACGCCTGTGATTTTTTCCAGCCCGTATTTTTTGTTTCTCTATTTCCCCTTAGTATTGCTGTTGTACTATATTTCTCCCCTGAAGCTGCGCAACCTGGTGCTTCTGGCGGTCAACCTGATCTTTTATGGCTGGGGCGAGCCGGTGTATGTACTCATCATGTTCCTGTCCATCGCCATCGACTACAGCCACGGGCAGATCGTCACCCGCTGCAAGGCCAAGGGGAATGACAAAGGCGCCCGGGCGGCGGTGGCCTCGTCGGTGGTGTTCAATCTGCTCCTGCTGGGGTTCTTCAAATACTGGAACTTCATCGCTGGGAGCTTAGCCGCCGTTGGCGCGGGCTTCCTGCCCGTCATTGAGAAGCTGCCCCTGCCCGGCGGCGGGTCCATCCCCTTCACCCTGCCCATCGGCATCTCCTTCTACACCTTCCAGACCATGAGCTACACCATCGACGTGTACCGGGGGGACGCCCGGTGCCAGAAGAACATCGTCACCTTCGGCACCTTTGTCACCCTGTTCCCCCAACTCATCGCGGGCCCCATCATCAAGTACAAGGATCTGGACGAACAGTTGGAGCACCGGGATCACTCCTTTGAGAAGTTCGCCTCCGGCGTGCAGCGCTTCACCATCGGCGCGTGCAAGAAGGTGCTGCTGGCCAACGCCCTGGGCCCGCTATGGGACGTGTACCTCGCCACCCCGGGCGCGCAGCTCACCACCCTGGGCGCGTGGCTGGGCATCGTCGCCTTTTCTCTCCAGCTCTACTTCGACTTCTCCGGCTACTCCGACATGGCCATCGGCCTGGGCCGTATGCTGGGCTTCGAGTTTTTGGAAAACTTCAACTACCCCTATCTCTCCAAGTCCGCCAGTGAGTTCTGGCGGCGGTGGCACATCTCCCTGGGAAGCTGGTTCCGGGAATACCTGTACTTCCCCTTGGGGGGGAGCCGCGTAGGCAAGGGCCGGATGGTGTTCAACCTGCTGGTGGTCTGGGCGGCCACCGGCATCTGGCACGGGGCAAGCTGGAACTTCCTGATCTGGGGCCTGTACTGGTTCGTGTGGATCGGCCTGGAAAAGCTGTTTCTGGGCAAGTGGCTGGACAAAGCCCCGGCGTGGCTGACCCACATATACGGCGTGGTCATCGCCATCGTGGGCTGGGCCATCTTCGCCGTAGAGAACTTCTCCGCCATGGGGCCGTACCTGGCCGCCATGTTCGGCTTTGGGGCGGGGGTGCTGGACAGCGATTTCCTCTACTATCTGCGCAATTATCTGCCCATCCTGGTCATTGCTATTGTGGCGGCCACGCCGCTGGCGGCGCATACCTGGAAGAAGCTCCCCGAGCGGGCGCGTCAGATCGTCTTCCCGGTGCTGATGCTGGCGGGCCTGGTGTTCACCACCGCCTACCTGGTGGACGGCACCTACAATCCGTTCCTCTACTTCCGCTTTTAAGGGGGTGTCGGTATGAGCAAGAAATATTCCATTTTTATCACGGTGCTGTTCTGCCTGTTCACCTTCGGCTTTGGCATTGCCCTGATCGTCTCTCCCAGCCGTGACTTCTCGGAGCAGGAAAACCGCTACCTGGCCCAGTTCAAGGCCCCCACCCTGGCCACCATCCGTTCCGGCGAGTTCATGGAGGACTTTGAGGACTACGTCACCGACCAGTTCCCCCTGCGGGACGGATGGATTCGGCTCAAGGCCCTGTCCGAGCGGGCCCTGGGCAAGCAGGAAAACAACAGCGTCTACTTTGGCACCGACGGACAGACCCTGTTTGCCCATTTTACCATGATTTCCCGGGACGAGTTGGCCCAGCGGGTGGGCTTTGTGAACAAGCTGGCGGGCAATGTAGACGTGCCGGTGTACTTCTCCCTGGTGCCGGACAAGAGCTGGGTGCTGTCGGCGCTGCTGCCCGCCAACGCCCCCAACGTGGACGATAATTCCACCATCCAGCGTGCCCGTGAGCTGTGCGAGGACAAGGTGAATTTCATCGACCTGACCTGGACGTTGAAAGACACCTGCGGAAACTCCGATCCTCGCGAAAACGACAATTTCTACCGCACCGACCACCACTGGACGACTATGGGTGCCTACGTGGGTTATCTGGCGCTGATGCGGGGCATGGGCGACAGCGGCGGGATTTACGATTATCCCCTGACCTTGTGCTCCGACGCGTTCTACGGCACCACCTACTCCGCTTCCGGGGCGGGCTGGATCAAGCCGGACAGTATCTACACCATGGTCCCCGAAGGAGGGACGCGTGGAAATATCACCGTCACCGGCTACCCCGAGGGCACGCCCATCGAGAGCACCATGTACCACCCCGAAAAGCTGGAAGTCAAGGACAAGTACGCCTACTTCCTGGGCGGCAACCAGCCGCTGTGCGTCATCAAAAACCCGGATGCTCAGGGCGGGAAACTGCTGGTAATCCGGGACTCCTACTCCGACTCCCTGGCCCCCTTCCTGGCGGAGGAATTTGAGGAAGTCCACCTGTTCGACCTGCGCTACAACAATATGTCCCTCAAGCAGTACGTGGCGGACAATGAGATTGACCAGGTGCTGGTGCTCTATTCGGCCAACAACTTCAACACCGACAAAAACCTGTTCAAGCTGGGACTGTAAGGCTTCCCGCGCAGCCGGGAAATAAGGTTTTAACCGGGCCATAGACCCTATGGCAAAAAGGCAGGCGCCGTTCCATCGCGGCGCCTGCCCCTTCTGTTCTGGGGCATCCGGAACCTTTTCTTAGTCCTTTCCCCTGTTTCTGCGATACCAGTCCAGCTTGTCGTCGTACTTCCGTCCGGACAGGCGGTAATAGATTTCAATGCCCGCCGTAATCGCCAGGAAAATCACGATAAAAATTACGCCGAATTCCACCCACGCTCCCACGTTCTCTGTAGGGAACCACTTGAACGCCACAGCGAAGGCGGTGAGAACCGCACCAAAGGGGATCACGAAGACCACCAGCCGCCAGCCATAGGCCAGCTTTTTGAACAACAGGTCACTGAACGCCACCAGCTGCATGGTTCCCGCCGCCACGCACACGATCATCAGGGAAAACAGCATGGACAGCGGAGCCGCCTCCTGCTTGAACACCCACAGAAAAACCATATAAATGAACATGGCGGCGGTGTAGCTCAATGAGGCCCTCTCTTTGATGGCAATGACGATCTGCAAAAACTTCTTCATGGGACACTCTCCTTTCACAAGCCTAGCTTTGCCTTAATGGCAGGGACGTACTGGCGGTTTGCCACCACCACCTCGCCGTTGCTCATGGTCAGCCTCATCCGCCCGCCGAAATCGGGACGCAGCGACCGCACCCGGTCAAAATTCACGACGGCCGACTTGCTCACCCGGATGAAATCCCCGCCGGTGAGCTGTTCCTCCAGCTCGTACAGGCGCAAACGGGTCTGGTACACTCCATCCTCAGTATAAAGGAAGGTGCTCCGATCCACCGTGTCGATATAGAGCACGTCAGCGCCATCCAAAATACAGGTCTCGCCGCCCTTTTCCCCGGTGAGCCGGGCGTCGGACAGCCTCAGCAGCTCCACCAGCCGGGACACCTGGCTGTCCATCCGCTTGCAGCGGACGGTCACCTCGGTCTGTTCCAGGCCGGGGCACTCCTCCACAGTCACTTTCATAGACATCACTCCTTTTGCGGCGTCGGCACAAGCTCCGCTGCGCCTCCTTTCCCCACAAAGCCTCAAAGGCGGCTTTGTGGGGGCCCCTGTTTCACATTTCCTTGCAGCTGCACAAGCCCAGCATATATGAACCTTTCCCGTTTAGCAAGGGGCGAGAACGCGACCTGCTTCTAACACCGCTTAACTTGCGCAAAAAGGCAAAGAAGAGCCTGCGGCTATCGCCGCAGGCTCTTTCAAAACTTTTTTAACCACCCAAATAAGCCTTCTTGACCGCCTCGTCGTGGAGCAGCTCGTCTCCGGTGCCGGTGGCGACGATCTTGCCCGTCTCCAGCACGTAGCCCCGGTCGGCCACGGAGAGGGCCATGCGGGCGTTCTGCTCCACCAGTAGGATGGTGGTGCCCGCCTTGTGGAGCTGGCGGATGATGTCAAAGATCTGCTCCACCAGGATGGGGGCCAGGCCCATGGACGGCTCGTCCAGCATGAGCAGCTTGGGGTTGGACATGAGCCCCCGGCCCATGGCCAGCATCTGCTGCTCGCCGCCGGACAGGGTGCCCGCCACTTGCTTGCGCCGCTCCTTCAAGCGGGGGAACTGCTCATACACCCGCTCCAAGTTGGGATCCACACTGGCCCTGGACTGGGTGTACGCGCCCATCTCCAGGTTTTCCTCCACCGTCATCTGCTGGAAGATGCGCCGCCCTTCGGGGACGTGGGCCATGCCCAGCTTCACCACCTTGTGGGCGGGAACGGAGGCCAGATTTTTGTCCAGGAACTCGATGGAGCCGGTGCGGGTGTGGAGCAGGCCGCACACTGTATTCAAAATGGTGGACTTCCCCGCGCCGTTGGCGCCGATGAGGGTGACGATCTCGCCGTCGTTCACCTCAAAGGACACACCCTTGATGGCGTGGATGGCGCCGTAGTAGACGTTGATGTCGTTGACTTTCAGCATTCTCGCGCCCTCCTCACTGCTGCTTGCCCAGATAGGCTTCGATGACCGTGGGGTTGGATTGGATCTCTTCCGCGGTGCCCTTGGCGATGATCTGGCCGAAGTTGAGCACGCAGATGCCCTCGCAGATGCCCATGACCAGGCTCATGTCGTGCTCGATGAGCATGATGGCGATTTGGAAGGTGTCCCGGATCTTGACGATATTCTCCATCAGCTCGGCGGTCTCGGAGGGGTTCATGCCCGCCGCCGGCTCGTCCAGCAGCAGCAGGGACGGGTTGGTGGCCAGCGCCCGGACGATCTCCAGCCGCCTCTGGGCCCCGTAGGGCAGGGAGCCGGCTTGGTGATCCGCCAGATCCTGCATATCGAAGATGGACAGCAGCTCCAGCGCCCGCTCGTGAGCGGCCTTCTCCCGCTTCCAGTATTTGGGCAGGCGGAGGACACCGGAGAACATGGAGTATTTCTCCTGGTTGTGGAGGCCGATCTTCACGTTGTCCTCCACGCTCAGGTTGTTAAACAGCCGGATGTTCTGGAAGGTGCGGGCGATGCCCATGCGGTTGATCTGGGCGGGGGTTTTGCCGTGGGTGTCCAGGCCGTCCAGCAATATGGTGCCCCGGGTGGGGTGGTATACCTTGGTGAGCAGGTTGAACACGGTGGTCTTGCCCGCGCCGTTGGGGCCGATGAGCCCCGCGATCTCGGTGCGGCCCACGGTGATGTTAAACTCGTTGACGGCGGTCAGGCCGCCGAAGTCGATGCCCAGATGGCTGCACTCCAGGATGGGGGTCGTGCCCAGATCCCGCTCCGGGATGATGGAGTGGCTGGGTACGGGCACCATCTTGCCCTTTTCAAACTGCTTTTTCTCAGCCATTGTCCGCGGCCCCCTTTCCCTTGGGAATGATCCGGCCCGCCAGCCCCTTGAGCTTGTCGCTGTTGGTCACCAGCATCACCAGGATCATCACGATGGCATACACCAGCATCCGATAGTCCCGCAGCTCCCGCATGGCAGGGGTCTCGGGGAGGACAGTGAGGAAGGTGGCCGCCAGGATGGAACCCCACATCTTTCCCTGCCCGCCCAGCACCACGAACACCAGGATCAGGATGGACATATTGAAGTCGAACTTGGACGCGGTGATGGTGTTCTGCCCCAGAGCAAACAGGGTGCCCGCCGCGCCCGCCATGGCGGCGGAGGTGACGAAGGCCATCAGCTTGTACTTAGTCACGTTGATGCCAACGCTCTCGGCCGCGATACGGTTGTCCCGCAATGCCATGATGGCCCGTCCGGCCCGGCTGTTCACCAGGTTGAAGATGACAACCAGCACAATCATGGTCAGGACGAACCCGGCGGTGAAGGTAGAGATCTTGTTGATGCCGTTGACCCCCATGGGGCCGTTGAGGATCATCCGCCCACCGTCGGTAAAGGTGATCCGGTTCTCCAGGAAGCTGGCGTGGAGCCCTTTGGCATCCATGCCGATGTAGAGGTTCTCCACGACGGATTTGATGATCTGGCCGAAGGCCAGGGTGACAATGGCCAGGTAGTCGCCGTTGAGCCGGAGCACCGGCACGCCTACCACCACGCCCACCAGGCCGGCCAGAACCGCGCCGATGAGCATAGCCGCCCCCAACCGCAGCGGGGCGGAGGAGATGGGCAGCGCCGCCGCGGCCACCGCGCCCGCGAAGGCTCCCACACTCATAAATCCGGCGTGGCCCAGGGACAGCTCGCCCAGAATGCCGACGGTCAGGTTCAGGCTCAGCGCCATGACCACGTAGGCGCAGATGGGCACCAGCTGCCCCCGGATGGTGGAGGACAGCATCCCGGCGCTTCCCATCAGCTGCATCACGACAAACGCGATGATGACCATGCCGTAGGTGGCGAAATTGACCCAATTGGTCTTGCTCAGATAAGATTTCTTCATAAGACCACCCCTACACTTTCTCGCGGATCTGCTTGCCCAGCAGGCCGGTGGGCCGCACCAGCAGCACGATGATGAGCACCGCGAACACAATGGCGTTGGACAGCTGGGTGGAGATGTACGCACTGGCAAAAATCTCGATCAGGCCCAGCAGAACGCCGCCCAGCAGCGCCCCGGGGATGGACCCGATGCCGCCGAACACGGCGGCGGTGAACGCCTTGATGCCCGGCATGGAGCCGGTGGTGGGGGTCAGATTGGGATAGACGGAGCAGAACAGCACACCCGCGACGGCAGCCAGGGCGGAGCCGATGGCAAAGGTCACGGAGATGGTGGTGTTCACGTCAATGCCCATGAGCTGGGCCGCGCCCTTGTCCTCGGAGCAGGCCCGCATGGCCTTGCCCACCTTGGTTTGGCCGGTGAACCAGGTCAGCGCCAGCATGATGACCACGCAAACCGCCACCGTGACGATGGAGGCCACCGTGATTTTCAGCTCCCCGCCGAACAGCTCCACGGGCTGGCCGGGGAAGAAGGAGGGAAACATCTTGATGTTGGAGGTCCACAAAAGCTGGGCCCCGTTCTGCAGCAGATAGCTCACGCCGATGGCAGTAATCAGCACCGCCAGGGAGGTGGCCTGCCGCAGGGGTTTATAGGCCAGCCGCTCGATGACGATGCCCAGCAGGGTGCACACCAGCATGGCCAGCAGAATCCCCACCGCGGGAGGCAGATTGAAGGAGGAAATCGCGAAGAAGCAGATGTACGCCCCCACCATGATGACGTCGCCGTGGGCGAAGTTCAGCATCTTAGCGATACCGTACACCATGGTGTAGCCCAGGGCGATGATGGCGTACACGCTGCCCAGGCTGATGCCGTTGATCAAATGGTTGAGGAAGATCAGCAAGGGTACTCACCTCGTCTCTTATTTCTGGAAAGGCCGGGAGGGCTGCCGGGGTGCGGCAGCCCTCCCGGGCGGTCATTCGGTTTCTAAGTGCGCCTGTGTTATACCTCTAATTAATCCATGCCCACATAGGCGCCGTCCTGGATGAACATACCCTTGGGGCTCTTGGTGACGGTGCCCTCGGCGCTCCAGGTCATGTTCTCACCGGTCAGGCCGTTGAAGGTCATGGAGGTGAACTTATTGATGAGGATGTCGCACATATCGCTGGCGCTGGTCTCGGCAGTGACGTTCTCATCCTTCAGCGCGTTGTAGATGGCGTACACGCAGTCATAGGCGTCGGCGGCGAACTGGTTGGGCACGTCGCCGTACTTCTCCTGATACTTGGCCACGAAGGACTTGGTGGCCTCGTCCTCAGAGTCGGCGTTGAAGGGGGTCAGCAGCATGACGCCCTCGGCCAGGGAGGTGTCAAAGCCGTCCACGGACAGGATGCCGTCCATGCCGTCCACGCCAAAGTACTTGGGGTTATAGCCCATGGCATTGGCCTGGGTGAGGATCAGGGCATTGGGGCCGTAGTAGGTGGGCAGATAGATCAGATCCGCGTCGGCGTTCTTCGCGTCGCTGAGCTGGACGGAGAAGTCGGTCTGGCTGTCCTCGGTGAAGGTGGTGGTGGACACGATATTCAGGCCCAGCTCAGCGGCCTTGGCGGAAAAGCTGTTGTAGATGCCGGTGGAATACACATCGTCGTTCTTATAGATGACGGCGATCTTCTCGCCCAGCTTCTTGTCGCTGATATACTGGGCGGAGGCGCTGCCCTGGTTGGGGTCCACAAAGCACATCTGGAACACGTTGTCCCGCCGCTCGATGTCCACGGAGCCGGTCAGGGGGTTGGCCACGCCGCCGATGACGTCGGTAGAGGAGGCGGACGGGGTCAGATAGAACATATGATCCGCGTTGCTCTCAGCGGCGGTGGCGGCGCCGGGGGTAGAGGTGACGGAGCCCAGGAACACCTGCATACCCCAGTCCTTCAGGGTGTTGTAGGCGTTGACGGACTTCTCGGGGTCGTGGGCGTCGTCCTCATAACGCAGGTCGATCTGGATGCCGCCCAGGGCGTTGATCTCCTCGGCGGCGATCTCCGCGCCGCCCTTGGCCGCGTTGCCGTAGATGGCCGCGCCGCCGGTCAGGGGGCCCACGCCGCCGATCTTGATGGTGGCCGCGCCGCTGTTCCCGCCCTCATTGCCGGCGGACTGGCTTTCTTTACTATCCGTGCCGGGGGTGCTGGCATTGCTGTCCTTGCTGGAGCAGCCGGCCAGCAGGCTGAAACACATGGCGCCCGCCATGAGCAGAGCCGCAAGATTCTTCTTTTTCATTCTGGTTTCCTCCTATATTGATATGCCGCAGGTTTCTAAACATCGAAGGGGGCACGATTGCGCCCCCCAGATTGTTGACAATTATATACTCGCAGACTTCGTCTGTCAACCGTCAAACATGACAATGACCGTCTGCAGCAGACGGTCATTGTGTTGTATTATGACGGATATTTGTTCTCAAATCACAAACCCGCCGTTGGGCGCCAACACCTGCCCCGTAATGAAGGACGCCTCATCCGAGGCCAGGAAAGCAATGGCGGCAGCGGCCTCCTCTGAAGCGCCGATGCGGCCCAGGGGGGTCTCCTCCGCCAGGGCGGCCATGTCCTCTGGGGACAGATGGGCGTTCATATCGGTGTCGATTACTCCCGGAGCAACGCAGTTTACCCGGATATTGGAAGGGCCAAGCTCCTTGGCCAGCGCCTTGGTATAGGCGATGACCGCCCCTTTGGCGGCGGAATATGCCGCCTCGCAGGAGGCCCCCACCTGCCCCCACATGGAGGACACGGTGACGATGGAGCCCGACTTGCGGCCCAGCATATGGGGCAGCACCGAGCGGCAGCAGTGGTGGACGCCGTCCACGTTGACGGCGAATAACCGCCGCCATTGTTCTCCGTCAATTTGACTGATAAGCCCCCCATGGGAAATACCGGCGCAGCAAACCAAAATGTCAAGTTGACAAAATTTTTCTAACACAATGTCAACCATCCGGCACACCTGACCCTCATCAGCCACATCCGCCCGGACGGCCATGGCGGGCACGCCCATCCCGGACAGCTCTTGAGCCAGCTCCTCAGCCTTAACTTCGCTCCTGTCATAGCCCACAGCCACTCCCCAGCCTTTTTGGGCAAACAGCCGGGCGGCGGCGGCCCCAATGCCCCGGGAGCCCCCGGTGATCAGCGCGTATCTCATGTCGATTCCCCCTCATGTTTTTCCGGGGATTCAGTATATCATGGAAAAAAACTCTTGACAAGCGGCATTGGCATGGCTATAATGTATTTGTTCCGCTCATCGGACGCGGAATGCGGAATATTTGGACGATTAGCTCAGCTGGTATGAGCATCCGCTTGACGTGCGGGAGGTCACAGGTTCAAGTCCTGTATCGTCCACCAACGAAAACCCTGGAATCTCAATGGTTCCGGGGTTTTTTGTTGCGCCTGTGAGCTGCTTTTTATGCCACTTCGAGCCAGGTTTTCGGGGCACTTTCGGGGCAGTTCGGGGCAACTTTCGGGGCACAAGAAAGAAGGGCCGTGGATTACTCCCCGGCCCTTCTTTCGCTCAAAACCCATGCGCCTTTGATTTTGCTCACTCCCGGCCCTGCATCCCCCGCAGCGCCATGATGGCCGCCTCCTCGCGGGTAACAAAGTCGTGGGGCGCTTGCCGTCGGTAATGACTGCGGCCGGCCCTCCAGGTCAGCCCAGCAACCCCAGCCGATCCAGTGTGGTCATCACCCGGCAGTAGGTGTCCGAGACGTTCAGCACGTTGTCCTCCAGGCTATTGGGGTCAGGGTTGCTGTAGCCGCCCAGCGCTCCTTTCTCCATCAGTTTCTGGATGGTGGGCCTGTAGCTGGCGGGCACATTGGGCAATCTGGCGTAAATCGGCATATCTTCGTCCTCCTTGTTTTCGGTAGTAATCTTGTCCTCTGGCGCCATCGACCAATCAGGCCGCCCGTAGCCCTTGATGGTGGAATAGCTCAGCGGGTACTTGCAAGAGCGCACTGCGCTGGGGCTCCCTGCGTTACCCTCGATGGTGTACACATAGCCGCCCTTCACCTCGGTGACAATGCCGGTGTGCCAGGTGCTTTTGGCGTCGCCGAAAAAAATCTGATCCCCCGGCTGAGGGGTGGTGAAGAACCGCCCCTTGGTCTTGTAGTAGCCCAGAGAATACCCCGTCCCGGCCCCCAGAGACTTGTCCGGCTGGCACAGCAGCTTTTGGGCAATGTCCCGGCCGAAGGTGGAGACATAGCACCAATCCACGAACACGTCGCACCAATCATAGCCGTTCTTTCTGCCGTTGTAGAAGTCCCCCAGGGCGTCCAGGTCGCGGGCAAATTTATTGAACTTGCCCCCGGCGTTGGCCTTGGGATCGTCCAACTGGGCGTTGCTCTTCTTGCCCAGATACCCATCCTGGGCTTTGGCGGTGGCAATGAGCCGATCCTGAGGCGTCATGCGTTGCCACCGTCCTCCCCGCCGAGCTTGTCCCCCGCGCTGTCCACGGCATTTTTGCTCATGGCCAGCAGCTTCACCAGCCAAGCGGGCACCGGCGCACCCATGGTTGCGGCGTTCTCCGCCATGCTCCCCAGCTCCGTCACGATGTACCAAACCAGCACCACCGGGCACACCAGCCCGGGGTACTGGATGGGCAAGTCCAGCACCGGCAGATTGGTGAGCACCAGGGAGATCAGCAGATCCGCCCCGGCGGCCACCAGCACCACCACGATCATCCCGCCCTTATGCCATATACCCTCCCGGGCCTTGCCGCTGGACCAGTCCCCTTCCTTGGCCGCCGCCAGCGACCCGGTGAGGTAGTCCAGGGCCATGCAGCAGATCCAGCCCATCACCAGCCAGCCCAGCCAGCCCCACAGGCCGGTAAGCAGGCCCATTAGTGCGGCAAGAGCCGCTTTGATGTTATTGATCGTTTTATCCATTTTGTAAAACCTCCGTTTTCTGTTTTGTCTCACTTTCCAGTAAAAAACTCGATGTAGATCGTTCTCAGCGTGTACAGCTTGTACTCAGGCGGGCGGTAAATATGCGGCGCGGCGGTGTTGGCCTGGTAGAACCAAATCAGCCAGTTGCCCGTGTCCTCCGCCCAGATGGCCAGCGGCATGATGAAGAACCACAGCAGTCCGAATGCCGGGCACACCTGGCCCAGAATGTTCCCGGGCTGGCCCGAGTAGTCCCACACGTCCAGTCCCAGCCAGAGGTTAAGCACGCAGCCGCTGACAAACTCCACCAGCAGCACGATCAACGCCCCGATAGCAGATTGGAGCCACACCGGCGCATGGTAGAACCGGGGCCGCTGATTGATGGAGCCAACCAGTATCCCGCACAATCCGCCCACCACCAACATGGACGGGTGGGAGTAGCTCCTGAACACGGTTTCCATGGCCACGTAGACTACGCCCAGCGCAGCCCACAGCGTCAGGACGCGTTTCATTCCGCACCACCTCCTGCCGCCGCCAAAATCTCCGCCATATTGGCCGCCAAGTCCTCGGGCAGCTCCGCTCCATATGTAACCGCCGCTACCTCCTCCACAGTCTCGCACCGCCGCACCCAGGCGGACAGGTGGTTATAGTAGGTGGTGTGGTAGAGCTTGTGGGCTGTGGCAGCCTGGGCCATGGCCACAATATCCGCCGCTGGATACAGCGTACACAACTGGCCGTCCAGGTGGTAGGGGTAGCCTGCCGCCCCCTGCCCCACTGCCTGCGTGGCCGTGGAGAGGTTGATCTGATCCTCCGCCGTCAGGGAGATATGCCCGGTCGATCCGTCCGTCAGTGTCACGTCGCACCCAGCGGTGATTGCGGCATTGCAGGCGGCGGAGATTTCTTGCAATTTGGCCGCCCTCACCTGCTCCACGTCGCCCCAGTCCCTGGGCGGGATGATGCCGCTGTTTGCCAGCGCCCGGTCGCGCACGCTGTCCGTCCTGATGATGTTCAAGCCCATTACTGAAATCCTCCTTGAACAGATGTGATATAGCCGCCGATCCCGCTCTCGCCGCGCTCGACGTTCAGCCGGAAGTTGAACGCGAAGCCGTTGGCGGCGGTCTCGTTCTCAAAGACGTGGT
>CAMWRX010000066.1 GCA_947176765.1 uncultured bacterium | reverse complement strand
CCTCCGCCCCCGCCCATACGCCCCCGGCGATACACCGTCCGGCGGGGCAGTTTCCGGCAGACGCCCCGGAAAAAGCTCCACGGTTTCCAGGCTCTTTATGTGTACTACTTGTACCTGCTGGGCGGGCCGCGGCCCAAAAGACGCCGACCCGTTCCGTTTTCCGTCCGGGCGGACGTGATGAAGCTGCGCCAATATCAGCGGCAGTACCAGCTTTTGCGGAAATACCGCATTGATACCGATTTCCAGCTTACCACATTAGGGGAGGCACTTCAAGCCCAAATCGACGCACTGGTGGATCAGCGCCGGGAACTATACGGCAGGAAGCGGGAAGGTGAGGACGTAGAGGCGGCAATCGCTGCTATCGGCGCCGATCTTCGCCAGCTTCGCCGGGAACTGAAAACCTGTGGGCGCATTGAAGCGGACATTCCCCGTATCCGGGGACAGCTCCAGCTTGACCATGAGCAGGAAAAACAGCACCAGACACACCCGGAGCGGGACCGCACCCACAGCTCCGCCCGGTAAAATTTTATGAGGAAAGGAAGGTGATCCATATGGACGTGAGCGCCGAGGCCGCCGATCTGGTGGTGAAGGAGGGCATCCAGGCCACCGAGAGCGCGGTGAAGCTGGCAGGCTCCGCATTGAAAAATGTGGCGGCGCTGCTGCTGGCTTTGAAGCGGCAGGACAATAAGGTGGTGGGCCAGACCAACGCCAAGCGGCTGGCCCGCGACCCGGCCCCCGCCGTCGTCATTCCGTTGAAGCGGGAGGACATGGGCCAGTTCAAAAAGCTGGCGAAAGAGTACGGGATTCTGTACTTTATCGCCCAAAAGAAGGGCAGTGCGGCTGGATATGTGAATGTGGTTTCCAATCAGAATTACGCCGCCCAGCTTAATGCCGTCATGGAGGCCATGGCCTACCCCATCCCCGAAAAGGCCAAGGGGGAAGAAGCGCCAAAAAAAGTGATGTCCCGTACTCAACCAGAGAAGTCCTCGCCAGAGCGCGGGAATGGCTCGACTCCCTCCCAGACAGCAAGTGCGGCTACTGAGGACGTGCCCGCTGAAATGAGGGAATCCGTAAGGGCGAGGCTGGAAGGACTGAAAGCCATGTCGGAGCAGAAGGAGCGGTCCAAGGGAAGGACCCAGGAAAAGACCCACAAGAGGGGAAAAGACACCAGAAAAATGTGAATAGGAGGTAATTTATGCCAAGTATCAGTGACATCATCAAAAACAAGACCACCCGCGATGAGGCGCGGACGCAACAGCTCCAGATGGAGCGCGAGGGTATTTCCGCTATGCGGGATGGGTCGTTGACCATGATCACCAGCAGCCCGCAGCACTATATGGAATACCTGGATTTGCAGGCGGACAACATCCAGTGCAGCGTGGGCAACGTGGCCCTCACCATGGCCCAGCTCCAGGGGGCAACCCGGATCGGCTCTACCGACTACTGGCACAGCCAGGGCCGGTATGTCCGGGACGACGCCATCAACGCTGGGGCCAAGGTTTTTGTGCCGCCCCGCAACAAGCAGTACCGGGGCTATTTCATGGGGAACTACTACGATGTGAGCCAGACCACGGGCAAGCCCCTGCCCGAGCAGACGCCGCTCACCGACCAGGACCCCCGAATGAGTACGGCGCTGGCTGCCATCATGGATCAGTCCCCGGTAACGGTAGCTGAAAGCCATGACATCGACACCCCGGCTTTCTATGACCCGGAAAAGCTGACCATCTTCATCAACCCGGATTACAGCCATACGGCGGTATTCAGTGCTCTTGCCGCTGAAATCCCTCTGGCCCGCGCCCATGACCGGGGCTACAATGGGAACTTCAAGCGGGAGTTTTACAGTTTGGACGCGCAGAGCGCGGGCTACATGGTATGCCGCCGCTTTGGGGTGGAGTGCCCCCCGCCGGAAATGGCGGAACACGTGGACAGTTGCTATAATGGCCTGTCTGCCTCTGTTCGCGGCGAAATGCTGGAAGGCGTCAGGATCGTCGCCCGGAACATGGGCAACAGCATTGAGCAGACCATCAATCCCCGCCAACAGGAACGGGGAAATAACCGCCACTTTAAGAGCCGATAAAGCGGCCCTATCCGGGTGTGTCTCCCCGTGGGAGGGTACGCCACCGGCCCCCGCCAGTCAAGGCCGGACGGTTGCAAAGTTCGCAACCGCCCGCGAGCCGGCCAGTCTGAGGACTGGCCGGGCCTTGACAGAACGGTGTTGTAGGCGTCCTGGAGGCACTTCACCCTGGACAGCAGCGGCAGCTCATGGTGGGAGCTTTTAAAGCAGACCAGGGGGATGCGCTCCCAGTTGTAAGGCCTTGCCTCGCCGGTGGTTCTGTCTGTTTCGGTGATGTACGGGCCGGATCGGGCATAGTCGTCTGGGACCAGGGAGCCGTCATCTTTACGGATGAAGCAATCCACCCCGCCGCCGTGCATGACCTCCACCTTGACCACATCCTTGGCCTGCTCCCGCTCGTCATACACCTGTACCATGTAGACGTGAACCGCGGCGTCCAGAATCGTGTGATCGGCGTCAGCCCAGAACGGAAGCACCTCATCAGCCGGGAACCGCTTAAAGGCCAGTTCTCCCGCCTCATAGTACGGATACAGCCAACTCTTGCCGCCAATCCATGCCCCCTCGCCCACTGCGCGGAGGATCCGCCGAAACCGAGCGCCCAGGATCTCCTTCAGCGCCTCGGCATACCGCTTATCCTCGGTGTCGAAGGAAATAGGCCGCCCAAAGGAGTAGTTGGTCTTTTGATCCACCATTTTGGAGTACTGATTGTTGACCAGGCGATTGTTGGGAAGGTGCTTCAGCTCTACCGGCTTACCATCATCGTCCAGAACCATGCGCTTACGCCGAGTGACCGCCTGGTCACCGTCATAATACATCTCCCCGGCCAACTGCCGCTTGCGCTCCGGGGAGTTCAGCCATGCGGTGATTTCCAGCTCCAGAAACCGCTTATCGGTCATGCCTCGCCGGAAATTGGTGGCCGTCCGGGCCACACAGTCATCCCGCAGATTCAGCGTTACCACTGTTTCTCACCTCCGATCATCAAAACCGATGGGCCGCTCTTTGCTTTTCTCAAGGGTCAGAGTTTGGTTTGGCAGCTCTATCTCAATTTTTAGAGTACGGTACGGCAGGCGCTCTACCCACTGTTCGATTTTGTTTAACACTCGTTGCTGCTCAAACATAACTGCCTCCTAAAAACTGAACAGATCCGGCGCGAAGACCTTGTGGACGAAATACCGCACGTCGTCCATGGCGTGGTCGTTCTCCTTGATGGGCCGGTCTCCCTTCGCCTTTTCGTCCCAGCGGTATAGGCCGAACTCCCGAATACAATCGGTGCAGCCCTCACAGATGAACAGCCGCCCCAGCTTGAGCTGAGTAGCCACGTCACGGATACCGGCCATCACCTCATTGGACGCCTTGATGCCATGGAACCGCCCATGCCGACGGATGGTCTCCACGAAGGAGGCCGCCGACGGATCCACGATCACCCCCCGGATGGGAAGATCCCCGGCCAGCTTCTCCAGCTCTGTGTAATACTCCTCGTCCGTATGCTGGCGGCACTCTTTTCGGCTGTCGAAGTAATACTCCCGTATCCGATACCACGCACCATTGGCCCTACCCCACAGCCCCATAGAACAGGGGTTGGCTGTGCCATAGTCCACGCTGATATAATAGCGGTCATAGGGCCGGGGTGTGGCGGGCACAACGTGAAAGTCCCTGTTGAACATATCGTAGATCAGGCCCTCGGCCACCCGCCACAGGCCCCGGATATAGCGGTCATAGAACACGCCGGAGAATTGCCGCTCATAACGGGCCTTGATCTCAGCAGGCAATGCCGGGTTATCCTCCATCGTGAAATGCAGATGGAGGGCGTTCATCTCTTTTGGCTTGTTTCCCTCGATCCAGTTCTTATAAAACCAGTGTTCGGGGCCCTCCGGGTTACAGTTGAACCAGGCTTTACTCCCCTTGATAGAACACCGGGCCAGCGCCTGATCCACGAAGGACTGCGGTTGAAGCGCCACCTCGTCAAACAGCACCCCGCCCAGAGTGATACCCTGGATGAGCATATAGCTGCTCTCGTCCCGCCCGCCGAACAGGAAGTAAGTGTTCTCTCTGCCTGTGCCGTCGGATATGACCAGCTTGTTTTCCGCCCGCTTCTCCGCAATCTCAAAATCAGGCGGTACCCAGTCCCGCAGATTGAGTATCACATTACGCCGCAGGCTCTCGATGGTCTTGCCGCACAGGGCGAATTTCTGGCCGTTGAAGGTGGCCGTACTCCACAGGATGAAGCCGACGGTCATGCACACAGTCTTGCCCGAACGGATGGAGCCGTCGCAGATCAGGGCGTCGCGGTCACGAAACCGAGGCTGCTGCCACCAAAGCATGGCCAGACGCTGGCGCTTACTCAACCTCTGGTAAATCATCGGTATCTATCTCCTCGGTGTTCATAATTGCCTCCAGCAGATTGTTTTCCTTGGAAAGCGGCTTCCCGCCCCTGCTATCAAACACACCCAGATGCTTGCCCAGTAGCTCCAAGGCCCGCACCTTGTCGTAGGTGCTGACCTCGATGCCGTACTTTCCCTCCTTGACGCAGGAAATGGCGGCCCGCTGATCGGCAGTGAGCTTGGCAGTGTCCGTCAGCTCCACCGCCCGCCCCCCGCCAACCACCCGGGCGTACATCGTGCCATCGGCGAAGGCCACCTTGGCCAGCTCCTGGATCACCTTGTCCTGGGTGATTTCGGTGCGCTGATTGCGGGCCTGTATGGCACGGTCGATTGCGGCTTTAATCTGAGGTTTTCTTAGGTTCTCATATCCGATGACCTCCGCCGTTTTCTCGCTGTATCCCGCCCGGATGGCGGCCTGCGTGGCGTTGAGGTCCACCAGATATTCCTGCACAAATTGTCTCTGCCGTAGCGTTAAGGCCACATCCACCACCTCTCCGTTAAATGCGTCTGGTACGGCCTGCCGGAGCTACCCCGGCTGATCTGCTGGCCGCGTATACCCCGCCGTTGGCGGGCACCAACGGCGGAAGTTAGGAGTGACGTCTTGCAGACCCCGGCTCATAGTTCACAGTGGGATAGTCAGTGCCAAAACTGCCGCCCGCAGTAGGCACACTGGGCAGCGTGGCCGTCCCAACAGTGCCGGGGATTAGGTTGCCGCCATTCAGCGGGCCACCCGCAGCGAGGTTGGGCGTCAGGAACTCCCCGAAGTTGGGGAGATAGCTGGACGGCGTGCCGAAGCCGGGCGGGATCAGGGCGCTGTTCTTGCTCCTGTCCACGTTGGGGTCGGTCCACTCATAGACGGTATCGTCGCTGGTGGGGGTGCCAAAGTCCCCGGCGTCCGGGGCCTTAAAGGTGTTGTAGTCCTGGGCGTGGGCAGGCAGGGCCAGGGCCATCAAAAGGCAGCAGGCGGCCACAAGGCCCGTCAAACGTTTTTTCATTTCACATAACCTCTTTTCTTGTCCTTGATGTACTTGGTCAGTTTCCAGCCCCCGAAACCGGCAAGCCCCAGCAGCAGCGCGGCGGGGATCACCAGAACGGCCCAGTTCATACCCGCGCTGTCCTGGGCAGCGGGAGCCTCCGTCTCGGCGGGGGCCTGGGTGGGCTGGGAATCATCCTCAAAATGCGTCTCACCATGAGACGCAAATGTGGCGGTATAGATCACTGTGTCACAGCTTGTCCTGGTCACTTCCCCTTTGTATTCCACTGTGGCAATATAGCCGGTGGCGTACTTGCTGCTGGCGGTGCCGCTGTAGGTGGCTGTGGCATTATAAAAGCCCCCGGCCTCCTGCCACTGGACGTCGGCCAGGGTCAGCGTCCGCCCGTTGTCCTGAATGGTGCGGGGGATCAGGGATGTGTCTGCGTCGGACAGGTTGGGATAGGACCGGGTGGCGGTGACGGTGCGGGAACTGGTCTTGTACCCCGCCGCCTCCACAGTGATACCGGGATAGTCCGGGGTCAGGGTGCCGGTGTAGCCGTCCTCGGTGGTCACGTCGATGGAAAGCTCCAACTGCTGGATGATGAGGGCCATGTCCTTGGTATCGGTTTCCAGCGTGACTACCTCGGTGTAATCCTTGGTATCCGTCTCGGCCTGGTCGGTTTTCACCACGTCCAGAAGGGTGTAGTGATAGCCGCCCCGGTCAAAGTCCTCCGTGGGGATGTCCTTGGGGTCATCGCTCCGGGAGAGCTGGTACACCTTATCAATGCGCAGCTCGTCAAAGGGCCCGTAGGTGTATTCCTCCACAGAAATGGGGTAAAAGCTGGCGGCGTAGGCCGGGAGCGCTAAAAGGCAGGCCATCAGCGCCGCCAGGATAAGGGTGGATGCTCGTTTCAATGCGTGTTCCTCCATATTATATAAGGTAGGCGGTCCAGCGCGGGGCGATGACCGCCGAGGTCACGGGAGACGCACCGCCTCCCAGGATAGCAAAAGTCGTCCAAGGTCACAGGCAAGGTGGGTGGTGAGAGCGTCACCCTGGCCGCCCGGATCGAAGCGCTGAAGAAGGACCCCACCGCCGACTTTATGTTCGGCGCGGTGACCCGGGAGGGCTGGAAGCCCGGCGAGGGCGGCGACGGCCAGAAGCCCAGCGGGGGCAAAAAGCCCGCTGAGATGTCCTATGCCGAGCTGGCCGAGTATCTGGCAGCCAACCCCGACGCAAAGCTGGACTGAGAGGTGCGGCTATGAGTAAAAACATCGTGAGTCCCTGCAGCGTATCCTTTGAGGACGCGCTGCGGAACCTGGCCAGCCGTTTGACTGGCCGCCCCGCCACTGAGCTGCCCCGCACCCAGGAGGGTATCGTGCAGTTCATGGCGGAGAATGTGCCTACTCCCGACGAAATGACGGAGACCATCACCCAGAAGATCCTCACCCGCCTGGAGGCCACTGCTGCTCCTGCCGGGGAGGAACCCGGCCAGAAGCTTTCCGCCAAGGAGGAGCCTGAGATACCCAACGCAGGCCAGCAGGAGGCCCCTGGCGGCATCGACTCCTCCGAGGGTACTCCTATCCCCGAGGAGGGCGAGGAACCCAACGGGGAGGCCCCTGTGTCCGCCGACAAACCCAAACGCGGCAGATCCAAGACCGTAAAATAAGAAAGGACGATGAAATATCCAGAGAAAGGGAGAGGGTACATCTATGGTAAGAAAAATCGTGGGAGTTTTGTGCCTAATCATGGCGGTAGGCGGTTTTGCCGGCGCAGCTGCATCAGAGGGAGACTCGGTTGTTGCATCCATCGTAATTGCCGTCATCTTTCTTGCGGCTGGACTGGTGCTGTTCTTTGGAAAGGGTAAGCCCAAAGAGGAAAAAGCCGCTAGAAAAGCTGCGCTGAAAGCTCAAAGGCAAGAGGCGAAAGACCGAAACAGCCGTATGTTGGTAGTGGAACACATGGCGGGCCTGCCCCTGGCACAATCTGCGGCTTGCACAGTGTCCTTTGAAGATGCCTGTATTGCCATTCATAGCAGCGGAAACGCGTTTAACCTGAGTTATGATAAAATTACTGCTATGGATCTCAAAACAAGTACCGAAATCCAGAAGGCTTATGTCAGCAGTGCTGGCGGTGCTATCGTAGGTGGTGCTCTGTTTGGCCCACTGGGTGCTATGGTCGGGGGCCGGGTAAAGGAAAAGCAGTCTAAAACAGTGGAGAATTTCATTATCTTCACTTATTTGAAAGACGAAAATATAGATTATCTGTCTTTCAAGGTTCAGGCTGCGTATAAAGCCATGAAACTGATCCAGCAGTACAAACCCCGCATCGCCCGACAGGGAATCGTAACAGAACTATAAAGCGAACAACAATAAGCCGCCCCTCCGACATTGGAGAGGGCGGCACTTTTATGCCAGGGGAGGTAAATTCGTGGCCACAATCAAATCCCAAATGGTGCTGAACGACGGCTGGAGCGGCGTTTTGAAGAAAATGACCAGGGCGCTGGATCTCACCTTAACCTCCTTCGAGCAGGTACAGCGGGCCTCCGGCAAAGCTATGGATGTAACTGCCATTGAAGCGGCGCGGGGAGCGCTAGTCGAGGCCAGCAGCGCGGTGGACGAGATGGCAGAGAACTACCGCCGCGCTGCCCAGGAGGAGGAAAAACTGAATAAAAATATCAACCAGGGCGTTTCCGCGATGGACGGCCTGCTGGGCAAGGTGACCTCCGTGGTGGCCGCTTATGCCAGCATAGGCAAGGCGAAGAGCTTTGCCGCGGATGCTCTGGGGGCTGCCGACGTGCAGATCGGTGCCCAGGTACAGCTGAAAACCGTCATGGGCAACATGGGATCCCTTGACTACTACGATCAGGTGCTGGATAAGGCCGGTGCGATTCAAGGCAAGGGCATCTACGGCGACGAGGCCATGATCGCGGGAGCGGGGGAGCTGGCCACCTACTTTTCCGACGGGGAGGCTATCCTCTCCATGATGGATACCTTAAGCAACTACGCCATGGGTATGAGCGGAGGCGGCGCGCTGGACACCACGGCTATGGTGGACTATGCCACCGGCATCGGCAAGATTATGACGGGCAGCTATGACGCCATGACAAAAAAGGGCTTTGAGTTTACGGACGTCCAAAAGGCTATTATTGAGGGAACCGCCAACGAGGCCCAGATTGCGGAAGAGCTGGGAGCGGAGTATCTGAGCATGAGCGCAGATATGCAGGCCGCTGCCGTCATCGGCTCTGTGATCGACGAGGGTTGGGCGGGGCTGTATGAGACCATGAGCAATATCCCAGAGGGCAAGCTGATTCAGCTGAACAATACCCTGGGGGACATCAAGGAAAATGTGGGCGCCGGGATCTATCCGGCGGTATTGAATTTCGTGAACATGGTGCAGAGCAATCTGCCCCAGATCGAGAACGCCGCCATGGGTTTGGCCACTGTGCTGGGCTTTGTGATTACCTTCTTGACCGGGATGGTGGAGGGAGCCATTTCCTTTGGTACCGCTGTGGCTGATAACTGGAGTATCATTTCTCCTATTGTGCTTGCCATCGTGGCGGCTATGGCCGCCTACGCTGTTATATCAGGCATAGTCGCCGCCGCCAATGCGGCGCATGCCGCCTCCGAAGGGGTGAAAGCGGCGGCACAAGTGATGGCCACTGGAGCTACTTTTGCGGAAACCGCTGCTCAATACGGCCTTAACGCCGCCCTGCTGGCCTGTCCCATTACCTGGATTGTGGTGGCAGTTATCGCGCTCATAGCGGGCTTGGTAGCCCTGTGTAACTGGATAGCAGAGACCACCGGCGTGGCCCAAACGGGTTTTGGTGTCATCACCGGCGGCATCAATGTGGTCATACGGTTTTTTGTCAATCTAGGCCTGACCGTGGCCAACATCGCCCTGGGTATCTGGAACGCCCTGGGAGCCTGCTGCTCCAATATAGGCACCGCTTTCCACAACGTAATCGCCAATGTGCAGGGGTGGTTCTACGATCTGCTGGCCACCGGCTTGACGGTGGTGGAGGGCATCTGCGCAGCCCTGAATAAGCTGCCCTTTGTGAGTTTTGATTATTCCGGCATTACTGACAAGGCGGAAGAGTACGCCGCCAAATCCGCAGCCGCTTATGGCAGTACAGAGGAATTCACCAGTGTGGCGGACGCGTTCAATGAAGGCTTCGGAACCTTCGACACCTTTTCCGAGGGCTGGGCCTCCGAGGCGTTCCAGGCCGGGGCAGCTTGGGGCGACGGCGTAGCCGACAAAGTTGGCGGTTTCTTTGATGGCTTCGGCTATGAGCCAGGAACCATGGATGATCTCATGGAGAAATACGGAAACACTCCCGGCGGCCCATTGAACGACCTGGGAAACGACGTGGGAGCCATCGCGGACAATACTGCCGGTATGGCGGACGCTTTGGAGATCAGCGGTGAAGAGCTGAAATACCTCCGGGACATCGCGGAGCGGGACGCCATCAACCGCTTCACCACGGCAGAGGTCAAAATCGACATGACCGGCATGCAGAACCGCATCGATAGCAGTATGGATCTGGACGGCGTGATTCGGGAGCTGACTGACGGGTTCTCCGAGGCGCTGGTCACTGCTGCGGAGGGGGTACACGCATGAGCTATACCTGCTATCTGGGGGGTATGGAGGTTCCCACCCCGGCTAAGCTGACGGTCAAGATCAAGGGGAAAAATAAGACCTTATCTACTTACCGCCCCCCGCGAATACCTCATCAAGCGGGCGTCTGACCGCAACATGGCCCCTTATCCTGCCAGCTCTGCGGTCTATCGGGCGGAGTTCAACCGGGAGGTGCCGGAGGGAGTCCGCTTCTCCTGCGAGGACATGAATTTCGTAGTGACGGGTCGAATGGATCCAGAGGACGACACCCCAACGGGGCTGAGTCACCGGGTGACCTGTGAGAGCGTCGGAGCGGCGACCAACCATTACAGCGGTCAGCTGATCCCCATTGAGTACCTGGAGGGTCTGACCCATGCGGAGTTGGTGGAACTGCTGATCCCCGGCGATGACGAGGAGGAGACGGAGCGGTTCCGGCAGCGGGTTTTGGATAGCTTCCAGTCCCTGGCGTTCGGCGGCAACCAAGCCGATTATCGGGAAAAGGTACTGGCCATCCCCGGTGTGGGCGATGTCAAAATCCATGCGGTGTGGAACAGAAATCTGCGGCCCGCTACACTGATTCCTAGCGGTGAGGTGGAGGCGTGGTTTAAGGCTGTGAAGGACACCCTAGAGCCTGCTGTGGCGGCATGGCTGACGGCGGTGTTTACGGCGGCGTCCCAAAAGCTGCTGACCGTCGGTGGAACCGTCAGGCTTGTTATCATGGCGTCCAACTTCACCGCGCCCACTAAAACGCTGCTGGAGGAGGTACAGACCAAAATGGATCCCACCCAGAACGCGGGGGAGGGGCTGGGCCTGGCGCCCATCGGCCATGTGGTGAAGGTGGATGGCGTGGCCCCGGAGCCGGTGGATATTGAACTACACCTGACCTATGCCGTGGGCTGGAGCTGGGAAGCGGTACGAAGCTATGTGGAAGATGTGATCGACAACTATTTTGCGGAGCTGGCGCAGATGTGGGCCAGCTCTGATTTTTTGACCGTCCGCATTTCCCAGATTGAAAGCCGTATCCTCTCCGGGTGTGCCGCTATGGTCACCGACATCGGCGGCACAAAGATCAACGGCGTGGAGAGCAATCTGGCGCTGGACCCGGACAGCATACCCGTGAGGGGTGAAGTCAGTGGATAGGAAGCTGATAGACTATCTGCCCCCGGTACTCCGGGAGGTTGTGGAGTTCAAGGCCATCAACGAGGCCAATGAGCCGGAAATCGCGCTGGCCTGGGACGTTGTGGCCATGGTACTGGCCAACCAGTTCCTTGAGACCGCCGACGCCCGGGGGGTATCCGTGTGGGAGAAGGAGCTGAAAATCTTCCCCAAGGACACGGACACCCTGGAGCTGCGCAAGGCCCGCATCAAGGCCCTGTGGAACCTAAAGCTGCCCTACACTATGCCCTGGCTCAAGAGTTGGATGACGGGGTTGTTTGGGGCAGACAGGCACGAGGAATGGGTAGAGGATTATGCACTGAATATCCGGCTCAAGCAGGACCTTTCAGCGGAAATGAGCTGCAAAACAAGCGAGTTTTTTGAAACGCTTTCGGCGATCATCCCAGAAAATATATGGATGGCGCTGGAAAATGTGTTTCCCGCTCTTGCTGGCACCGTCCCCATCACCCCGCACCTGGGCCCCCGCATGGCCCGCTCCGCGCCGCCGGCGTACCGCGCCCAACTGCCCCCGGGGAGGATCCCTGCCGCGTTTGCCCTGGGGACGCGGTACAGCACAGTCACATTACCCATGAAGGAGGTAAAAACTGATGGGCTATAACGTATACATGACAAAGGCCGGGTTCGCCCTCCAGGCGAAGCTGTTCGCCGAGGGCGGCGAGCTGGAGATCACCCGGGTGGAGGTGGGCTCCGGCGTCCTGCCCGAGGACGCGGACTGGCGGACGCTGGCGGGGCTGGTGCAGTCCCGGGCCGTGGCCACCTCCACCGACCCCCTGCGGCGGGACTGCACAGTGAGCCTGGAGATCGAGTACCGCGCAGACCTGAGCGAGACCGAGGAGCCGTTCCAGATCAACGAGTTCGGCGTGTTCGCCATCGGGGCGGAGGGGGAGGAGGCGCTCATCCTCTACGGGGATCTCAGCGACTGCCCGGACACCGCCGTGCCGCTGAAATACGGCGGGTGCGTGCGGCGGTACCCCGTGCTGATGGAGATCGGGCCGGACGCCGGCGCAAAGCTGGACTACCCGGCGGGGGCGTGGGTGACCTGGGAAGATCTGTCCGAGGCCATCCAGACCCATAACGTGGACCGGGAGGCCCACCCGTATCTGCTGGGGCTGTGCGCTGGGCTGGACGCCCGGATCGCCCTGGTAGAGCTGATGTACAACACGGACGTATCCGGCAACCCGTACACGGTGACGTTCGAGAGCCTGACGGGCCTGGTTTGCACCGGCGTGTGGAACACCGCGCTGGCGCGGCTGGAATTCTGAGGAGGGAGTGAGAGATTATGGCAATTATGAAATTGGGCAGTAAGGAAGTCGGCTCCACCGTAAAACTGAATGTGGGTGGCGTGGCCAGGGAGTTCCTGGTGGTGCACCAGGGCCTGCCGGGGACGATGTACGACGCGTCCTGCGACGGCACCTGGCTGCTGATGAAGGACATCTACGAAAACAGAAAGTGGCACAGCAGCGATATCAATGCCTATGACAAGAGCGATATCAATGCCTACTTGAACGGCGAATTCTTGAACAAGTTTGATGCAGACATCCGCAGTCAGATCAAATCGGTGAAAATTCCATACTACAACAGAAATAGCGGGTCTGTTTATGCTGGAGCCGCTGGTTGCTTGGTAAAAATTTTCTTGCTGGACGCCAGAGAGATAGGCTTTGACCATGACTATGCCCCTGCCAACGAGGGTAAAACCTTGACCTACTTTCATGGGTGCATAGCGATAGGCAAGGACAGCAGGCGCATTGCACTCCTAGATGGTGTGGCCGCGAGATGGTTCCTGCGCACCCCATACGCCCCAGGAGTGCAACGCTCTGAATCCGCATTTACCGTTGAAGCGGATGGTCATCATGGCGGGTGTCAGTGCAGTGCCGTGGCGCTTGGCATCCGCCCAGCTATGATCCTACCCGCTGATTTGTGGGTCACCGACGACGGCACCAT
>CAMWRX010000065.1 GCA_947176765.1 uncultured bacterium | reverse complement strand
GCCCCCGCGTCTGTCCCGGAGACGGCCCCGGCCCCCGCAGCCAAGTGGGCCTATGACTGCTCCACCTCCGCGGTGGACACGTCGGCGTTCCCCTTCTCCTCCTGGGCGCGGATTACCAAGGAGGCGGTATACGAGAACCCCGGCCTGCTCCAGCGGGGCCATTCCCAGGGGGATCTCCCCCTGCGCGCCGCGTTAACCGAGCTGCTGGCCCAGTACCGGGGGGTTCGCTGTACTCCGGAGCAGGTGGTGGTGGGCGCAGGGGCGGACTATCTGCTGTCCCTCCTGCTCCAGCTCCTGCCCGAGCAGAAGGCCATTGCCCTGGAGGACCCAGGCTACCCCGCCGCGTACGCCGCAGCCTCCCTTCACGGGCGGGAGGCTGTTCCCATCCCTGTGGACGGGGAGGGGATGTGCCCGGAGGCGCTGGAGCGTTCCGGTGCGGGGCTGGCCTACGTCACCCCCTCCCACCAGTTCCCGCTGGGGGTGACCATGCCCGCCGGACGGCGCAGCCGTCTGCTCCACTGGGCGGCGTCCGCCCCTGACCGCTGGCTCATCGAGGACGACTACGACAGCGAGTTCCGCTACTCCTCCCGGCCCATACCGGCCTTGCAAGGGCTGGACCGGGCGGGGCGGGTGGTGTATATGGGCACCTTTTCCCGCTCCATTGCCCCGGCCATCCGCGTGGCGTATATGATTTTGCCGCCCGAGCTGCTGGAGCGCTACCGGGCCACCTTTTCCCATGGTGCCTGCACCGTCTCCCGGTTTGAGCAGGAGAGTTTGCGCCGCTTTCTGGCCCAGGGGCTGTATGGGCGGCACCTGCGGCGGACAGGGAACCTGTACCGCAAAAAATGCTCCCTGTTCACCGAGGCGCTGGGGGAAATCCCCGGCGTGACCATCTCCGGGGCGGACGCGGGGCTGCACTTTCTGGTGACGCTCCCCCGGTTGACCGAGGAGGAGCTGGTGGCACGGGCGGCGGCCAAGTCGGTGGGCATCCACCCCCTGAGCCGCTACTGCCATGGGGTGGAGCCCAAGCCCTCCACGGTGGTGCTGGGCTTCGCGGGGCTGACGGAGATGGAACTGGGCGAGGCCGCGGCGCTGTTGAAGGAGGCGTGGGCATAACACTTGACAAACTCTTCCACCCGTCCTATAATGTACTTATTAGATAAGTACATTATAGGACGGGTGTTTTGCGTGGAAATTATCATAAGCAGCAATACCAGCAAGCCAATCTATGAACAAATAACATCGCAATTCAAAGCGATGATTATGCGCGGCGAATTGCAGACAGGCGACCCGATCCCCTCTATGCGGGCCTTGGCAAAATCCCTTCATATCAGCGTGATTACGGTGCAAAAGGCATATGAGGATCTTCAGCGCGACGGATTCATTGAGACCACCGTGGGGCGGGGGAGCTTTGTGTCGGCGCAGAACCGGGATTTTGTTCAAGAAGAGCAGCAGCGGCAGGCGGAAAACCATTTGCAGCAGGCGGTTGATATCGGGCGGACGTACGGAATACCGCTGGGCAAACTAATTGAACTGTTGACTATGTTCTATGAAGTGGAGGGTTGATGATGAGTGCGGTACTAGAACTTGACAGGCTGACCAAGCACTATCCCGGGTTCTGCCTGGACGGGCTGACCCTGACTGTTCCCAGCGGAACGATTATGGGCTTGATCGGCGAAAATGGGGCGGGAAAAACCACCACGATCAATCTGATGATCCATGCCATAGAAAAGGACGGCGGAGAAATCCGCATTTTTGGGAAAGACAACATCATCTGTGAAAAAGAGCTCAAGCAAAGCATCGGTATGGTGCAGGATACGTGCAACCTCCCCCTCATGTTTACCATTTCCGATATTGAAACGGTGATGGGCCGCATTTATGCCGACTGGGACAGGGAGCAATTCCGGGCGCTCGTTCAAAGATTCGATCTCCCGGCAGGGCAGGAGCTATGGACGTTCTCAAAGGGGATGAAGGTCAAGCTGAACTTTGCGATTGCCCTGGCGCACCACTCCAGGCTGCTGCTGCTTGATGAAGCGACCAGCGGCCTGGACCCTGTGATGCGCGACGAGATCCTTGACCTGCTCCTGGACTTTGTGCAGGACGAGGGAAACAGTGTGCTGCTTTCCACGCACATCACCAGCGATCTGGAAAAAATTGCGGACTATGTGGCGTTCCTCCATGAGGGGAAGTTGCTGTTCTGCAAGCCCAAAGACGAGCTGGTTTATCACTACGGAATCGTCCACTGTGGGGCGGAACAATTCGCGAACATGGACAAAAAGGATATCGTCGCGTGGCGCAAGCAGGATTATGAGCACCAGGTTCTGGTGGCGGACCGTGCGGGTATTGCCAGGAAATACCCCGGATACCTCATTGATCCCGCTGCGCTTGACGACATCATGCTTTTATACATTAAGGGGGAGAGGACATGACAGGGCTCGTTTCAAAGGATTTTATCGTATTCAAAAAGCGGTTTGGCCCGCTGTACCGGATTGCCTGCGTGGCGCTGCTGCTCCTTGTGATTCTGCTGTTCCCCGGTGAGGGCACGGGGTATATTGCGCTCTGCCTCCCCATGATCGGCGAGGCGTTTCTGACCGAGATTGTAAAGGTTGACGAGCAGAGCGATTGGAAGGATTACCTCCCCGTCCTGCCCATTACAAACCGCGATATTGTGTTGAGCCGGTATGTGTTCTGCGGGCTGCTGCTGGCCGCGGCCTCCCTCACCAGCTTTGCCGTGTGCGCCGTCTCCGCCGCGATCCACAGCTTTGCGTTGGCGGATGTCATGCCGAATTATATTTTGGGCGTCTGGTTTGGCGTGTTGATGATGTGCGTCAGCATCCCCAGCGGATATTTTTTCAAAAACGAGATATGCACAGGCGCTATGATGTGGTGCCTCCTCCTGCTCGGCATTGGCCGAAGCACAGGGGCTGATCTGAAGCTGGTGAGCACAGCTTCCCCCATGGTTCACCTCTCTTTCCTGTTGATTACTGTGGTGATGTTGTGCGTTTCCTATCTGGTGTCGCTGTGGATTTACACCACGAAGCGCCTTCAGAAGATGAAAATGAGAGCAGCCAGAAGGGCATGAGATTCCTGAGTAAGCACAGCAAAACGGCAGCCGCATAACGCCGAAGCATCATGCGACTGCCGTTCCACTGAAAGACGTTCCGCTCCCCCGGGCGCTCCACCAAGGCGGCGTCATGCGCCGCCTGAGCGGTCGTTGCCGGCGCAGCCGGCAATGACGCGAGATGCGCGAAGCGGAATGACGTGAGACTGTCGTTTTCCTGGTTTCGTCAAATAAAGGCCCCGGACGCTCCACCGTCCAGGGCCTCTGACAATCAAACTGAGCGGGCTTGCGCCGTCTGGCGCATAACCGGCTTGAGATAGTCGACTTGGGCCAGCGCCTTGAGCAGCACCGTGCCCAGCACATAGCAGGCCAGCGCCTCGCCGACGATGAAGGTCACCGCGTTGAAGCCGCAGGCCGTCCAGAAGGCGGTGTTCACGGCCCCCACCTCCGCCCAGGCCCACATGGGGGGCAGGATGATGGCGTTGACGATGATAGGGGGCAGGGCCGCCAAATACCACCGGGGCATTTTTGCGGTGAGCCAGGCGGCAATGGCGGTGGCCAGGGTGCCGAAAATCACGTCGATGGGCCCGTAGGGGGACAGCAGGTTGGTGATAAGGCAGCCAATGGCCAGCCCCGGCGCGGTGGCCGGGAACAGGAAGGGCAGGACGGTGAGGGTCTCGGCGATACGGCACTGGATTGGGCCGAAGGTAAGCTGCAAAATATCGCCGAAGTAGCCCAGCAGGGCGTACAGCGCCGCCACCATGGCGGCCAGCACCAGATCAAGGACAGAAAACTTGCGCATAAAAATACCTCCAATTTATATTTAGAGTGCCAGCGCATTGGCACAGCGGCGGGCGTCCCTTCCGGGCAGGAACGCGCTTTCCTGCCCGCGGCTCTCTGCCCGCCGGTTGGACCGAAGTGGAGGTCGGTCACAGGCATTCTACCACAGCTTTTGGCCCATGTACAGAAAAAATTTTTGAAAACCCCTTGACTCTCCCGTTACGTCATGGGTTACAGTCTTGTTCGAGGAGGCGAACAGCGATGAGATTATCGGTCAGCGAGGCGGCAAAACGCGCCGGCGTCAGTGTGCGGACACTGCATTATTACGATGAGATCGGGCTGCTGAAACCGTCGGAGATCACCCAGGCCGGGTATCGGTTCTACGATGAGACGGCCATGGCGTCTTTGCAGCAGATCCTGTTTTACCGTGAGCTGGACGTGCCGCTGGAGCAGATCGGGCGCATCCTGGACGCCCCCGACAACGACCGCACCGAGGCCCTGCAAAAGCACCGGACGCTGCTGATGATGAAGCGGCAGCGGCTGGACGATATGCTGCGGCTGGTGGATGAGACGATTGGAGGTATCGCAATGTACGATCAAAGACCCAAGCCCACCCAGGCGGACTGGGAGGCTGTAAAGAACCAATACGCCCAGGAGGCGGCGGAGCGCTGGGGCAATACCGAGGCGTTCCTGGAGAGCCGGGAGAAGCATGCCAAATACACCCCCGAGCAGGAGGCCCAGATCAACGCCGAGATGGAGGAGATTTTTACCGCCTTCGGCGCGTGCGCCGATCCGGAAGGGGAGGAGGGGCAGGCGCTGGTGAAGCGCTGGCAGGCCCACATCACCCAGTACCACTACAACTGCACCGACGGGATTCTAGCCTGTTTGGGGGAAAGCTACGTCAATGATCCCCGATTCAAGGAGAACCTGGACAAGTACGGCGCCGGCATCGCCCAAAAGATGAGCGACGCCATAGCGGCGTATTGCAGGAAGTGACCAAAAGACCGGATCGCGCTTGCGATCCGGTTTTCTCTTGCTCCGGGGATCCGAAAAAAGATTCGTCAAATTCCTCAAATAACCGTTGCCAAATTGCAGGGATTATTGTATAATTGTTTTTAGCGACGCTTGCGCCTGGATGCGGGCATCTGGATGTGCGCGTCTGGGACGCTTTGGCCGCCCCGTTGGGCCGGCACTAATCGTTAAGGAGTGGAAACAACTATGAGCTATTCTCCCCGCAATATCCGCAACATCTGCCTGCTGGGCCACAGTGGCAGCGGTAAGACCACCCTGGCCGAGAGTCTGCTGTATGTGACCGGCGCCATCGACCGCATGGGCAAGACCCCCGACGGCAACACCATCTGCGACTGCGACCCCGAGGAGGTCAAGCGCCAGATCTCCATCTCCCTGGCTGTGGCCCCCGTGGAATATAAAGGCTGCAAGATCAATGTGCTGGACACCCCTGGCAACTTCGACTTTGCCGGCGAGGTGGCGCAGGCCCTGTGCGCCGCCGACGCCGCCATTCTGGTCTGCTCCGCCAAGGACGGTGTGTCCGTGGGACTGGAGAAGGCGTGGAAGTACTGTGAGGAGCGCAAGCTGCCCCGCCTGATCTACATTTCCAAGACCGATGAGGACAACGCCGACTACTCCGCCACCGTGCAGGCTATCCGCGCCAAGTACGGCAACAGCATCGCCCCCGTGTCCGCCCCCGCGCCCGACGGCTCCTGTGTCATTGACCTGGTGGTCAACAAGGCCTATCAGATGGGCAAGGGCAGTAAGCGGACCGAGGTGCCCATCCCCAGCGACATGGCTGACGAGGCGGAGAATCTCCGGGCCGAACTGATGGAGTCCGCCGCCGGCACCGACGAGGAACTGATGGAAAAGTTCTTCGACACCATGGAACTCAATGCCGAGGAAATCGCCAAAGGCGTGGCCATCGGCGTGCGGGACGGCAGCCTGGTTCCCGTGCTGTGCGGCTCCGCTGTCAGCGGACTGGGAAGCGCCATGTTGCTGGACAACGTCGTCGCCCTGGCTCCCAACCCCGTTGAGGGCAGGCCCCTGTCCGCCGGGGACAGCGAGGTGGCCGTGGATCCCAACGGCGCTCCTGCCGCTTTCGTGTTCAAGACCGTGGCCGACCAGTACGGCAAGTTCTCCTTTGTGAAGGTTATCTCCGGCAGCCTCACCTCCGACATGACCCTGGTGAACGCCACCACCGGCGCCAACGAGAAGCTGGGCCGCCTGTACACCATGCGCGGCAAGAAGAACGAGGAGGTCAAGGAGCTGGTCTGCGGCGACATCGGCGCCATCGGTAAGATGGATCGCGTCAAGACCGGCGACACCCTGTGCGACGCCCGGAAGGTTGTCAAGCTGGCTCCCATCCCCTTCGCCGAGCCCAACTTCTCCAAGGCCATTGCCCCCAAGACCCGGGGCCAGGAGGACAAGATCGCCGCCGGCCTGGGCCGTCTGAACGAGGAAGACCCCACCTTCCATGTGGTCAACAACGCCGAGACCCACCAGATGGTGGTCACCGCCGCTGGCGACATCCAGATGGACGTGCTGGTGAGCAAGCTGAAGAGCCGCTTCAACGTGGACGCGGAGCTGTCCGAGCCCCGGGTGGCTTACCGTGAGAAGATCCGCAAGCCGGTGTCCAAGCAGGGCCGCCACAAGAAGCAGACCGGCGGTTCCGGCCAGTTCGGCGATGTGTGGATCCGCTTCGAGCCCTGCGACAGCGACGATTTGGAGTTCTGCGAGGAAGTGGTCGGCGGCGCGGTGCCCAAGAACTTCTTCCCCGCCGTTGAGAAGGGCCTGCGCGAGGCCTGCATCCACGGCGTGCTGGCGGGCTATCCCATGGTCAACCTGAAGGCCACGCTGTACGACGGCAGCTACCACCCCGTGGACTCCTCTGAAATTGCCTTCAAGACCGCCGCTCAGCTATCCTACAAGGCCGCTCTGCCCGAGGCTTCCCCCGTGCTGCTGGAGCCGGTGGGTGAGCTGAAGGTCACTATCCCTGACAGCAACATGGGCGACGTCATGGGTGACATCACCAAGCGCCGGGGCCGTGTGATGGGCATGAACTCCGCCGGCAACGGCTACCAGATCCTGGAGGCCGAGGTGCCCATGGCCGAGATGATGACCTACGCCATCGACCTGCGGGCCATGACCCAGTCCAGGGGCTCCTTCACGCTGCATTTCGTACGGTATGAGGAGTGCCCGCCCGCCGCCCAGGAGAAGGCCATCGCCGCGGCGAAGGCCATGGCGGAGGAATAATTCGGATATAAAAAATCCCCACCCGTCAGGGTGGGGATTTTTTATGCCTGCTTTTCCTGCTGTTCCAGGTAGTCTTCCATCACTTTGAGAACTAAATTAGAAACTGAACGCCGCTCCTTTTGTGCCTGTGCCTCAAGGCGTGCCTTGAACTCGTCAGTTACCCGTATGCCGATATAAGCATTGGTTTTCTCCATGCACACCACCCCTTTGTTTAGCATTATAAAACATTGCTAAACAATACACTTGACAAATATTGTTTTACATTGTAAAACTAAAGTGAGGTGATGAGCATGCCAGACTATAAAGAAATGTACCTCCATCTTATGCGGAATACAGAAAAAGCCATCCAGATATTGATCGAAGCCCAGCGGGACTGCGAGGAGATGTACCTCAGCGCCTCTGAATCAAAGCTGACCGTTCTGGATCAGGAGGAACCCTAAAAGCTCAAAACAGCAGTCTTACCGCCCAGGACGCGGCCAAAAACCCGGCGATGTCCGCGCACAGCGCCGCCGGGACGGCGTACCGGGTCTTGCCCACCTTGGCCGCGCCGAAGTACACCGCGATGGTGTAGAACGTGGTCTCGGTGGAGCCCAGCATTACCGCCGCCGTCCGGCCCACCAGGGAGTCGGGGCCGTAGGTTTCAATCAGCTCCGCGCCCACGCCGAGAGCGGCCGAGCCGCTGACGGGACGCACCAGCAGCAGCCCGATGGTTTCCGCCGGGATGCCCACCGCCGTCAGCAGCGGCCCCACCGCCTGCCCCAGCAGCTCCAGCGCCCCGGAGGCCCGCAGCATATACACCGCCGTCAGCAGGCCGATCAGGGGCGGCATGATGCGCAGGGACACCTTCAATCCCTTTTCCGCCCCGTCGGTGAGGGCGGTCCACAGATCCACCCGTTTGACCAGTCCCCACAGCGCCACCGCCAGCATCAGGAAGGGCACCAGCATGGTGAAGATCAGATCCATTCCCTCACCTCCACACACGGGCGAACAGTTTCGCCGCCGTCACCCCCACCATGATGGACACGGTGGATGCCAGCCATACCGCGGGCAGAATGTCGAAGGGGTTGGCGCTCCCCGCCGCCGCCCGGACGCTGGCCACCGTGGTGGGGATGAGCTGGAGGGAGGCCGTGTTGCACACCACCAGCATACAAAGCCCGTCCGACGCCACGCCGGGGGTGTGCTCCGCCATGAGCCGGGCGGCCTCCAGGCCCAGGGGGGTGGCGGCGTTGCCCAGCCCCAGCAGATTGGCCGACAGATTGGCGCTCACCGCGTCCATCACCTTGCTGTCCCGGGCGAAATCCGGGTACAGCCGCCGGATGGCGGGCCGCAGCAGTTTGGACAGCCCCCGGGCCAGGCCGGAGCGCTCCATTACCTCCATGACCCCCATCCACAGGCACAGCACCCCCATCATGGACAGGCACAGCTCCACCCCGGCGGCGGCGCCGTCCAGCGCGCCCTTGGCCACCGCCGGACCGTTCCCCGTGGCCAGGCCGCACAGGATGGCGGCCCCTACCATCACCGTCCAGATCAGCGACATCGCCATGTCCAGATCCCTCCTCTTTGTCTCCTTGCTCCATATATACGGCGCGGCGGACAAAATCATGTCCCAAAATCAAGGCGGTATGGTATGATTCGACAGTAATCCCAATAATTACGCTTTTTCCCCAATTTTTTGATTGACAAAGTTATACGTTATGTTATAATAGGAACGTAGCATGAGATGTATGACAAATTCATTGCCTGATGCAAGGAGGATTTCGAACATGAAAGCGACCGGAATTGTCCGAAAAGTCGATGAATTGGGGCGCATCGTGCTGCCGATTGAGCTGCGCCGCACCCTGGACATCGCGGAACGTGACCCACTGGAAATCTATGTAGACGGCCCGTCCATCATCCTGAACAAGTACCAGCCTGCCTGCATTTTCTGTGGGGATTCCCGGGAAATCACGTCCTTCAAGGGGAAAAATATCTGCACCAGCTGCTTGAAAGATCTGAGCGGCAAATAATTCCCCCTGCTCTATGTTGTGAGAAAAGCCGCCGAAAAGGCGGCTTTTTTTGTCGAAATTTTTTTTGGAAATCTCCGACGTTTCGACATAGTTCGCGTGGCATTTGATCTCCAAGAATTTCCAGAAATATTATACCAACTGTTATCATTTCCAACTGTTGGCGATACAGGTAAGAGCTTCCAGAAAAGTTTCCAGGATCAGGACATTTTGGCGGCCGGATGTTTGGATGCCTACTGCAAAAAACAGGGAGCCGCTGGCCGCGGCTCCCTGTCCGGAGGGATCACCGTCCCTCTTTTTCTGTGATTTGGTTGTAAAGCAGGCGCTTGCGCACGCCGAACTCTTCCGCTGCCCGGGCAGCCGCCTCTTTGAGCGGCAGTCCTTCCCGGCGAAGCTGCTCCGCTCTGGCCAGGGCGGCATCCCCGTCCGGCGCCTCGTCCCGGGGCGGGCACCCTCCCACCACCAGCACAAACTCCCCCCGGGGCTCCTGGGCGGCGAAATGTTCCACCGCTTCCCCGATGGGGAGGCGCAGCACCTCCTCGTGGAGCTTGGTCAGCTCCCGGCACACCGCCATAGGCCGGTCCGGGCCAAAAACCGCCGCCAGATCGTCCAGGGTAGCGCGCAGCTTGTGGGGGGCCTCGTAGAAGATCATGGTGCGCTCTTCCCCCGCCAGGGCGTCCAGCTGGGCCCGGCGGTTTTTCTTGTTCAGGGGCAGGAAGCCCTCAAAGGTGAACCGCCCCGTGGGCAGGCCGGACACGGACAGCGCCACGGTCAGCGCGCAGGGGCCGGGGATGGACTCCACCGCGACCCCGTGGGCGGCGCACAGGGCCACCAGATCCTCCCCGGGGTCGGAGATGGCGGGGGTGCCCGCGTCGGTGACCAGGGCGCACGTCTCGCCCGCCTCCAGCCGTTGGAGGATGGCAGGGCCCGCGGTCTCACAGTTATGCCGGTGATAGATCACCATGGGCTTTTTCAGCTCCAGATGGTTCAGCAGCTTCACCGTCACCCGGGTGTCCTCGGCGGCGATAAAATCCGCCTCCGCCAAGGTCTCGGCGGCGCGGCGGGAGATGTCCCCCAGGTTTCCGATGGGGGTGGGAACCAAGTAGAGCTTTCCCGCCATACCCTCTTTTTCCGCCATGCTGATCCACCCTCCTTTTCTGCTTGGCCTGTCCCTGATTATAAAGGTTTGTCCTGCCGGTGTCAACAACAAGCCCCCGACGCATAGCGCCGGGGGCTTGAATTTACAGCGCCTTCAGCATGGCCGGTCCCCGTTTGACGAGGATGACGGTACACAGTACAGTCAGCACGGCCAGCAGGGCGACGGGGAACGCCAGCGCGGCCCACTCCGCTATCTTGCCGCCCAGCCAGTACAGCAGCCCGCACAGGGCCAGCGCCGCCATGGGCACGAACATCCCCAGGAAGGCGGCCAGGGACTGCTTCATCACCACCGTCTCGTTCACCGCGTCCAGCTTGGGGAAGCACAGGCCCATGAGCATTCCGAACACCGCCTGGCCCACGGCAAAGACCAGCATGGAGACCACCAGCACCGCCCCCTGCCACGCGGGCAGCTCCACGGCGATGGCGATGCACACCCCCGCGATGACGGTGCAGGGCAGGCTGAGCAGGAGCTGGAAGCCCACCTTGATCCACAGCAGGGCGCTCTCCTCCATGGGGGCCTCCCGCAGGATCCAGAGATATTTGCCCTCCAGGCTGATGGCGGGGGCCGTGATGATGCAGGTGCACAGGCAGAAGCCCACCACCGCTGCCGCCAGGGGCAGCACCGGCAGGAGCCCCCCGGTCATGGCGATGAATGCCCGCAGGTCGTCCCGCATCACCAGCGCCGCGATACCTGCGGCCAGCAGCATGATGAGGCCGAGGCCGCAGTTCCACAGATACATGGGGGTGCCGAAGAAACGCTTGGCCTCCTTGACCAGCAGGGCCTTTGTCTGGCCCGACGCGGACTGGGCGGACAGCTTGTAGTCGTTTCGGGCGGAGCGGGCGGCAAAGGCGGTGACCGCCTGACGGTACACCTTGCCCAGCCCAAACACCACCAGCGCGAGGGGGACGGCGCAGCAGGCGACAAAGGCCAGCAGCAGCTTCCAGTCACCCAGGATGCCGTCGCCCATCCACAGGATGGGGGCGGCCCAGCTCAGGGACTCTTTGATTCCGGCGGCGTTGGCGGCCAGGTCCTCGATCATGCCGCTGAGGTTGAAGGAGAACCAGAACACTGCCACCATGTACAGCGCCATGACAATGTTCTGCCCCAGCGCCCCGCCCTTGGATACCTTTGCGGACAGAAAGGCCACCAGCGCCCCGAACAGCACGGACAGCGCCGTGTCCAGCAGGGGAAGGGCCAGCACGGCGATGAGCAGCCGCACCCAGAACAGCAGATTATGGCCCACGCCGCTCTGGGTCAAAAAGGCGCACACCGCCCCGGCGGGGCCCAGCACGAAGAAGGAGAACAGCAGGTTCTCCAGGTAGATGGCTGTGACCCGGCTGGTCATCAGCACGGTGGAGGACACGGGCATACTCAGCAGCAGATCGTTGTCCTTGCCGCCGAACACCACGCCCTTCACCGCGAAGGTGGTGAACAGCAGTCCCATGGCCAGCGCGGCTATGCCCATGAAGATGAACACCAGTACCTCCATGTGGACGGGGGCCAGCACCTCCATCAGCATAAAACTGTAGAGACCGGACAGGTACAGCCCCAGAAAGGCGATGAGTACAATGGCTCCGATGCCGGAGGCCGCCTTCTTGCGGTTCCGGCCCGGGGTATTGGTGGAGGACAGCAGCATGGATTTGACGCTGACCTTCAGCAGCGCGAAGAACTTTTTCATTGCTCTCCCTCCAGCTCCAGGAACACGTTCTCCAGGGAGGAGTCGCCCACCAGCGCCTCGGTGGGGCCGGACTTCACCAGCCGCCCGTCCTTGATGATGGCGATCTGGTGGCACAGCTTTTCCGCCACCTCCAGCACATGGGTGGAGAAGAACACCGCCGAGCCGCTCTGGCACAGGTCGGCCAGGAAGCCCTTCATCAGGTGGGAGGCGGAGGGATCCAGACCCACGAAGGGCTCATCCAGGATGAGCAGGCGGGGCCGGCGGATAAAGGCGGAAATGAGGGCCAGCTTCTGCCGCATACCGTGGGAGTAGCTGCCGATGGGGGAGCCCAGGTTGCCCGTCAGCTCAAAGGCGTCGCCGAATTTGCCGATGTCCTTCGTGCGCTGCTCCGCCGGGATGTCGTAGAGGTCGGCGATGAAGTTGAGGTAGTCGATGCCCTTCATGAACTCATACAGATCCGGGTTGTCGGGCAGGAAGGCGGTGACCCGCTTGGCCCCCACCGGATCCTTTTTCACGTCGTGGCCGTCGATGGTGATGGTGCCCTGGGTGAAGTCCATCACGCCCGCGCAGGCCCGCAGGGTGGTGGTCTTGCCCGCCCCGTTGTGGCCGATGAAGCCGTAGATCTCGCCGGGGCGCACATGGAGGGTCAGGTCATCCACGGCCTTTTTCCCTCCGGGGTAGGTTTTGGAATAGTGTTCGATGCGAAGCATAGTCAATCTCTCCCTTGGAAAAGTGATGTAAGGTTTGCTTTACAATCGGAGTATAGCACGCTTTACATTTCGTGTCAAGCTTATTTTACATTTTTCAGCAGAATCCGTGTTTTCGCAAAGGTTACAGCAGGTCAAAGGCTGCTGTTACACGTTATTTGTATCTGACCGCGGTGCCGTACACGGTGATCTCCGCCGCCCCCTGCATGATGGAGGCGGAGGCATAGCGGATGTTCACCACCGCGTCCGCGCCCAGTTGTTCCGCCTCGTCCACCATCCGCTTGGTGGCAAGCTGCCGGGCCTCGTTGAGCATATCGGTATAGCTCTCGATTTCCCCGCCCACGAAGGTTTTCATCCCGGCCATAAAGTCCTTGCCGACGCTCTTGCACTGGACCACCGAGCCCTTCACCAGGGCCAGCGCCTCGATCTCCCGTCCGGGGATGTGGTCAATATTGAGCAGCAGCATCCTCTTCCCCTCCTCTGATCTGCTTGATGCGCTGGTACAGCGCCGCCAGTATCCCGATAATCATCACCGTCGGGATGGCCGCGATGGCGATGATGACCCCGATGGGGGGCGCGTCCGCCGCGTCC
>CAMWRX010000064.1 GCA_947176765.1 uncultured bacterium | reverse complement strand
GCTTCTGTCCCGCGGGAACAGGGACGCGTACCGCACGTTGTCCAGCCCGCACAGCTTCATGGTCAGCCGCTCCAGGCCGATGCCCAGTCCGCCGTGGGGCGGCATCCCATGCTTGTGGATCATCAAATAGCTCTCAAACCCCGCTGGGTCCATGCCCCGCTCCTCCATCTTGGCCACCTGGGCGGCGTAGTCATGCACCCGCTGGCCCCCGGTGGTCACCTCCATCCCCCGGAACAGCAGGTCGAAGGACAGGGTGTATTTCGGGTCGTCCGGGTCGTCCATGGCGTAGAAGGGCCGCTTCTTGGAGGGGTAGTGGGTGACAAATACGAAGTCGCTGCCCAGCTCCTCCCGGGCGTACCGCCCGATGTGAACTTCCTCCTCCGGCTCCAGGTCGTAGGGGTCGCGGATCTTGTAGCCGTACTTGTCCGCCGCCAGCCGCTTGGCGTCGTCAAACCGCAGGCAGGGGATCTTGTCCGCCGCCGGCAGCTCCACCCCCAGCAGCTCCAGCTCCCCGGCATACTCCTTGGCCAGCAGCGCCATGGCATGGCGGAGATAGCCCGTCTCCATCTCGATCACATCGTAGAAGGATTCGATATACCCCATCTCAAAGTCCAGGCCGGTGTACTCGTTGAGGTGCCGGGGGGTGGCGTGCTTCTCCGCCCGGAACACGGGGCCCACCTCGAATACCCGCTCGTACACCCCCACCATGGTCTGCTTGTAAAACTGGGGGGACTGGGCCAGGTACGCCTTTTTGCCGAAGTAGTCCAGCTTAAAGATGTTGGAGCCGCCCTCCGCGCCCGCGTGGACGATCTTGGGGGTGTGCACCTCGGTGAAGCCCTTCCCGGTGAGGTAGTCTCGGAAGGCCCGCACCAGCCCCTCCTGCACCTTGAACACCGCCCGTTCCCGCAGGTGGCGCAGGGCGGCGGGCCGCAGGGCCAGCTCGGTGTCCAGGTTCAGCTTCAGCGGGCCCTTGCCCAGGGGCACCGGCATGGGGGCGGCGGGCCGGGACAGCACGTCGATACGCTCCGCTGCAATCTCAAACCCGCCGGGGGCGCGGGATTCCTCCCGCACCGTGCCGGACAGCTCCACGCAGCACTCCTCGCACAGGCCCTCGGGCAGCACATCCGGGGCACATACACACTGGACGGCTCCCCTTGCCATGCGCAGGGTGAGGAACGCCAAGCCGCCCATGTCCCGCAGGGTGTGGACAGCGCCGTGGACGGCGACGGGGTTATTCTGCCCGCCCTCCGCGATTTCCTGATAAGTGGTCAGCTTTTTGCTCTCGCCCGTGACGAACTTCATAACGTTCATTCCTCTCTGATGGTGTTTGATCCTGTCTCTCCCCCGCCTTCGGCGGGAAAAAGGAAAATAGAAATCCCGGACTGTACAAACGTACAGTCCGGGACGGAATCAACAGTTGAATCCGCGGTACCACCCGCGTTGCCCCTCCAGCAAGGGGCCTCTCTCGAGCCCCGGTAACGTGGGGAGGACGGACGGCCCTACGCCCCCCTCTTTGGGGATTCGAACCGTCGGCTCAGAAGCGTTGCGCCATCTCGTCTTTCCGGGGCGGGCTTTCAGTCGGTGGCCCGCGTTCTCTGTCGGACGCCGTGAGGGGCGGTCTTCGTCGATGCCTTTGTCGATTTAACTTGATAAAGAAATTTTACTCCCATTTTCGGGGGTTGTCAATCAAAGATTGTCCAAAGTTCCTGTAGCCCATCGGCGGGATTTGTGGTATTATTTCATAAAACAGCTTATCGGGAGGGATTGCCCCATGCCAAACTGGGAAGAATTACAGCGCCGCTGTCTTGCCTGCCAGAAATGCGCCTTGGCGGATACCCGCACCAACGTGGTGTTCGGCAAGGGCCCGAAAAATGCCCGGGTCATGTTCATCGGCGAGGGCCCCGGCGAAAACGAGGACTTGCAGGGCGAGCCCTTCGTGGGCCGGGGCGGCCAGCTGTTGGACGAGATGCTGTCCCTCATCGGCCTGAGCCGGGAGAAGAATTTTTACATCACCAACATCGTCAAATGCCGCCCGCCCAAAAACCGGGATCCCCTGAACACCGAGCAGGACGCCTGCATCGGCTACCTGTGGGAGCAGCTGGAGCTGATCCGGCCCAAAATCGTAATCTGCCTGGGCCGCATTGCCGCGCTGCGCCTCATCAGTCCCAACTACCGCATCACCCGCGAGCACGGCCAATGGGTGGAAAAGGACGGCGTATTTTACACCGCCATCTACCACCCCGCCGCCCTGCTCCGCGACCCCACCAAGAAGCCGGACACCTTTGCCGACCTGCGCGCCATCCGGGCAAAGATCCGGGAGGTGTGCCCGGAGGTCTACGACTGATCTTCTTCGGGCAGAAGATTCATCACTGAAATTTCAAACGCCGTCCGGGCCACCTGCTCCCCGTCGATGAGCTTGTGGTACTGGCGGCTCTGGAGCCTGCCCTCCAGCCGCAGCCGTTCCCCCACGTCCAGCTCCCCGCAGTGGGCCGCGAGAGAGCCCCACGCGATACAGGGTAAGTAATCCGCCCGCCCGTAGGGGCGGTTCACCGCCAGAAGTATGTCGCAGATCTCCCGCCCCAGGGGCGTGCGTCTCACCACCGGCTTGCGGCACAGCGCCCCGGCCAGCACCAGGCGGTTCTCCCCCTCCTCCACCGTGTCCGGCTGGACCGAGCGCGCCAGCACCGTGATCACCAGCTTGCTGCCCTGGCCGGAGCGGTTGTTGTAGGAGCGCACCTCCCCCTGGACGCTCACCCACTGCCCCGCCGTCCACAGCGCCGGGTCCGGGTTCGCCGTCACGATATTCAGCACGTCGTCCACCCCGCTCAGCCGGGGCACCCGCAGGGGCGCCACATAGTAGTCCACCCCGTGGTTTCGATGGGAAAGAGCGGGCTCCCCCGCCGTCTGTCCCCGCAGCACGATCCTGTTTTCCCCTCTGTAGTCGTCCATTGTCATCACGCTCCGTCGTCAAATGTCATCCTGCCTTGACTATATGAGGGGGGCGCGCTAAGTATGCCGCCATTTCCCCCCTTCCCGCCCAGAGGGCGGGAAGAATGTCCGCTATGAGGGAGAAGCGCCAAGTATGCCCATTGACAAGCGGGGATGGGATTGTATAATATAGAGTTGAGTTCAGCCGAAGGAGGGCTAAGGATGGAACTGGAACTGACACGCAAGCAGCTTCGCCGGCTGCTGGACATGGTATACATCGGGAACTGGATCCTCAATTCCACCCGGGGGGAGGATCGGTTCAAGGATTACGACGAGGTGGAGAGCCTGCTGTTCGCCCGCGCCGCCCAGGAGGGTATGCCCACCCTGGCGGATACCTACCAGGGGGAAATCGTCCCCTCCAAGGCCTTTGCCGAGGGGGGCATCCATGAGGCCATCATGGAGTACGAGAACAACGTCTTTTTTGAGATCCTGGCCGAGGATCTGGCCCGCCGGGACATGGACGACGTGCCCATTGACGAGAGCAATTACGATGAGCTGGCCCAGCGCATCGACGCTTACATCGACGAGTTTGAGGCCCACGGCACGGACAACATCACCGTAGATTGTTAGGATTGTCACCCGCCCCTGCGGGGCGGGTGACAAAATTGAACTCCCGCACCGACAACATCACCGTGGACTGCTAGAAAAATCTGGAGCCTGTATCCGCAGCCGGGTAGGCTTGGATACAGGCTTTTTTCACGCAAAGGAGGGTGGAAATCCTTGACAAAAAAAGCGATCAATGCCGCCTTTGTGGGGCTGATCCTGGTCCTGCTGCTGGCGGGGCTGGGGCGGACGGTGTTCCTTCCCAAAGAAATCAACACCTATGAAAACCGCTACGCGGAAAAGCTGGCCCCCCTCACCTTGTCGGGCTGGCTGGACGGCTCCTTCCAGGACAGCGTGGACGCCGCCCTGTCCGACCAGGTTCAGCTGGCCGAGATATACAAAAAGGTGTTCCACCGCACCTCGTCCTACTACCTCAAGGCGGCAGCCGACCCCATCCTGTCCAGGTGCGAGGGGCAGTATGTGAACTATATGGGCATCCTGGTGTTCAACCGGTACATCACCTATTCCCCCAGGTCGCTCTCCGCCCTGACCCAGCCGCTGGAGAAAAAGGCGGACAACTATAACGAATATTTTGCCGCGCACCCAGAGCTGGATTTTTACGTCTATTTCATCGAGAAGGACACCGACATCAACTTTGAGACGGGGGAGAAAGTCCCTGCCTGCGATTACCTCTTTGACCGCCTGGAGCTGGAGCCGGATCGGCTGGGCCGGTTTGCCGTGGACAGCTTCGATGAGTTCAGTACCTGGTTCTACCGCACCGACCACCACTGGAACCTGAACGGCTCCTACCGGGGCTACACCCAGCTTCTGGAACTGCTGGGCGCGGAGAGCGCCCCCCTGCGTCCCACCGGGGATGCGGCGGAGCTGGGAACGTTCTCCGGCTCCAAGGCCATCGGAATCACCGCCGCGTTCCGCGAGCCCTTCCTCGCCTACCCCTTTGAGTTCCCCCACATGGATGTCACGGTGAGCGGCTATCCCGGCGACTACGGCGCGCAGGACGCGTTTTTTGCCGGACAGGGGGGTGCGCCCTCCTACGGCGCGTTCTACGGCTGGGACAGCGGCGAGGTGGTCTTTTCCACTGGGCAGACCGGACGGGAGAATCTGCTTGTCCTGGGCGAGTCCTATGACAACGCGGTGCTCAAACTGCTGGCCTCCCATTTCAACAACACCTATTCCGTAGACCTTCGATACTATGAGGCATACATGGGCAAACCGTTCTCCTTCACCGATTACGTTAAGGAGCACGACATCACCCAGGTGCTGCTGATCGGGAACATCGACTATTTCATCATGGACGAGTTCCTGCTGGAGGGCTGAGCGTATGGTATTTAGTACTCTGCCTTTTGTATACGGCTTTTTCCCCCTGGTGTTTGTGCTGTATTTTGTGTGGAACAACCGGGTGTGGCGCAACGCGGTGCTGCTGGCGGCGTCCCTGGTGTTCTACGCCTGGGGTGAGCCCCGGCTGCTGGTTTTGATGCTGTTGGCCGCTTTTGCGGCCTATCTCGGCGGCCTGCTGATGGAGCGCTGGCGGGATGAGCCCAGGCGGAAAAAGACCGCCTTTGTTGTCACCGTGGCGCTGCTGGTCTCTAACCTGTTCGTGTTCAAGTATCTGAACTTCGCCGTGGACAACCTGAACCTCCTGGCAGGCGGGCGGCTGTCCGTCCCGGCCATCACCCTGCCCATCGGCATCAGCTTCTACACTTTCCAGATCCTGTCCTACGTCATCGACCTGTACCGTGGGAAGGTGGCGGTACAGCGCAATTACTTCTATCTGCTGCTGTATGTCAGCTTTTTCCCACAGCTCATCGCCGGGCCCATCGTCCGCTATCAGACGGTGGAACACGAGATCCGCACCCGCCGGGAGACCCTGGACGACGCGGCGGCGGGGATGCGGCGGTTCATCCAGGGGCTGGCGAAAAAGGTCATCATGGCCAACTCCGCCGCCGCCCTGGCGGAGACCATTTATGCCGGGGATCCGGCCCTGTACGGCACCGCCATGTACTGGGTGGCGGCGGTGGCCTATACCCTGCAAATCTACTTCGACTTCTCCGGCTACAGCGACATGGCCATCGGCCTGGGCCGCGTTTTCGGTTTCCACTTCCTGGAGAACTTCGACCACCCCTATGTCGCAACCTCCATCACCGACTTCTGGCGGCGGTGGCACATCTCCCTGTCCACCTGGTTCCGAGACTACATCTACATCCCCCTGGGCGGCAACCGGGTTGACCGGGGCCGCTGGATGCTGAATATCCTCATCGTGTGGGGCCTCACCGGCTTCTGGCACGGAGCCCAGTGGAACTTCCTGCTGTGGGGGCTGTACTACGCCGTACTGCTGCTGGTGGAAAAGCTGTGGCTCCACAAGGCGCTGGACAGGCTCCCCAAATTTGTGGGCTGGCTGTACGCCATGTTCTTTGTGACGGTGGGCTGGGTGCTGTTCAACCTGACCGACTTCAGCCAGCTGCTGGTGGCGCTGAGCCAGATGTTCCTCTACCGCCCCACCGACTGGGTTGCCATGGCGGCGGCGAACCTGTCCGTGCTGTACGGCCTGTTTTTCCTCCCCCTGGGGCTGGTATGGATGCTGCCCATGCCCCGCAGGCTCCGCCTGAGCCAGTCCAATTCCGCCGGGGCGCTGGCGGCCAACAACCTCATCCATCTGGCCCTGGCCGGGGTGTGCGTTATCATTATCATCAGCTCCAAGTACAATCCGTTCATCTATTTCCGCTTCTGACAGGAGGCGCGGGGGGAGGGGCGACTATGGACTATCGCTTTGCCATCTGTGACGACGACGGGGACTACGCCGCGTACATCGACCAACTGGCGGCCCGGTGGGCCCGGCAGCCTTCCGGCTGCCCGGCGAACGACCGGTCAGGCAGTCCATAGGACTGCCTGGTCACCAAAAATAAAAGGACTGCCATAGGCAGTCCTTTTATTTTTGGCGCAATGTGGCAAAAATGCTTTCCTGCTCTGCAAAGTGAAAAAAGGGACCGTCATTCGCCTTGCGGCGAACGACCGGTCAGGCAGTCCTGCGGACTGCCTTGGTACCCAAAAAGAAAGACACGCTTTGCGTGTCTTTCTTTTTGGTGACCCAGCGGGGACTCGAACCCCGGACCTTCGCCTTAAAAGGGCGTTGCTCTACCAACTGAGCTACTGGGTCAAATTTCATTTGGTTCCTCACGCGAGCCAGACAAATCCAGCTCGTGTGGGGAACAGGGCTTTGCGCTTCAAAGAGTCCCGAACCGCCGTCCCTCAGACGGCCTGGGGAGAGGAAATAACGGACTTTGCCCTAAATGGGGCCCCCGCGAAAGCGCCCTCCAGCTTTCGTGGGGAGAGGAGGGGCAAGGGAGCGGGCGCAGCTTTCGCCGCAGGCGGAAGCGAAGCTTAGCGGACTTTGCCCCGACGACGTGGCTGGGATGGCTGGACTCGAACCAGCGAATGCGGGAGTCAAAGTCCCGTGCCTTACCACTTGGCTACACCCCAATGTGGAAGTGCGGCAAGGGCCGGAGCGGACGCTCCGGCCCTCAGCCACAGTATGGGGTGGGTAATGGGGCTCGAACCCACGACACCCGGAACCACAATCCGGTGCTCTGCCAGCTGAGCTATACCCACCATATGGAATTGTTGCTGACGGGAGGGAAACGCTGTTGTGAGCCGTCATTTGCCTACGCTATGGACGTTATCCACTCGCGGCGAATAAGTGGGACGTCATTCGGCTGCACTATGGGCCATTATCTGCTTGTGGCGAACGGATGGACCGTCATTCGCCCTTCGGGCGAACGACCGGCCCGGCGGTCTGCCGACCGCCTTGGCACGCCTGAAGGGACTCGAACCCCTGGCCCACTGCTTAGAAGGCAGTTGCTCTATCCACCTGAGCTACAGGCGCGTATGGAGCGGGTGATGGGAATCGAACCCACGCGACCAGCTTGGAAGGCTGGGATTCTACCATTGAACTACACCCGCATGAATGGGCGCATCCGCAAATATCAGCCTAAATAAGATAGCACAAAACCCCAGCCTTGTCAATCCCTTCGGCGTGAAAAAACTTCAATATCTTCTCCGCAACCTGAAGTTGCGGAAATTCCAGCCTGATTTGGTTGACCGAAAAGGGGAAACCGGCTATCATTGAGGCACGCTAGCGAACCCGGCACGCCGCCGTACTCAGGAGGTATATTATCGTGAAACTAGGAGAAAAATTGCAGCAGCTGCGCAGGCAGAGCGGCCTGTCCCAGGAGCAGCTTGCCGCCCAGCTCACCGTGTCCCGGCAGGCGGTGAGCAAATGGGAGCTGGACGAGACCATGCCGGACACGGAAAACGTGATCCAGCTCAGCCGTCTGTTTGGGGTGAGCTGAGACTACCTGCTCCGGGACGAGGTGGACGAGCAGGGCGCGGCCCTGCCTGGCCCGCAGACGGGGGAGCAGGGCGCGTCCGACACCCCCAAGGACCGTCATTCGCCTGGGATCATCATTCGCCCTTCGGGCGAACGACTGATCCGGTGGCCTTCCGGCCACCCAGCGAACGACCGGTCCGGCGGCGCAAGCGCCGCCCATGCAAGCGCCGTCCACCTGGACGAACAGGGCTGGGTACACAACGCCCGCGTCCTGTCCATGGCGGTGTGCGCCATTGGCCTGTTGCTGGCGTTGGGCGGCTGGCTCCACGAGCAGACTTCCGGCCCGCTCATCATCGGCCTCATCATCCAGGTGCTGGGGCTGCTTCTGTTCGAGCTGGCCGTGCCCCGCATGGGCAGCGACCACAAGACTGCCCGCCTCACCTTTTACATCGCGGCAAACTGGCTGGTGCTCCCTATCCCTACAGCAGGGTTGTGCTGGTGGATCTTCGACTATGCCGTCCGGCCCTACCACTCTTTGCTTACCTGGGCCGTATTCCTTTCCTGTGACCTGATGTTCAGTGCGGCGGTGACGGCGGTATTGGGCTGGCTGCGCTGGCGGCAAACCCATAAAAAGTAAAAATTGCTTTGTATGAAATCCTCCCGTTCTCCCATCCTATTTCCAGGATACGTATTCCCACCCCTTGCGGGGCGGGAATACAAAAAGAAAATTGGGTGGGAGATTTTTTTATGCGCTGGCTCTGGTATTTCATCATCTACAGCTTCGCGGGCTTTTTGCTGGAGGTGGCCTTCGCCCGGGCCATCCACCACCCCAAAAAGGACCGCAAATGCCTGCTTCTCCTCCCCCTGTGCCCGGTGTACGGGCTGGGGGCGTGCCTGGTGGTGTGGCTGGCCCCCATGATCAAAAGCCCCCTGTGGGTGATGGCGGTGGGGGCGCTGGCAACCACCGGGGCGGAGTTCATTATGGGGGCGTTCTACCGCTTCGTGCTGGGGGTGGAGTTCTGGGATTATTCCAATTTTTCCGGCAGCCTGGGTGGACTGGTGTGCCCGGTGTTCTCCGCCTGCTGGACGGTGCTGTCTCTGCTGCTGGTGTACGCCGTCCACCCGCTGGTAGCCTCGCTGGCGGCGGGCATTCCGGCCTGGCTGGGGCCCCCCGCTTTTATCGTGCTGAACACGGATATGCTGGTGTCCTGCGCGGCCCTGCGCCGGGCGGGCACCACCGACGTATTGCGCTGGTACGCTTCAGAATAGAAGAAGCCCTCCCCAGGCGGGGAGGGCTTCTTTCGTTCTTTCCCTTCTGCGCATTGAATCAAGCAGGCGTCTATGATAAAATGAACCCGGTTGATAAAACCTGGATGGAGGCACGACACATGGACGTAACCTTTGTCAATCCCGGCATAAACGATATGCTCCAAAGCATCATGGCATTCCAGGAAGAGGGCCAATCCGCCTTTTGGTCGGAGCCCCTCTACCATTTCTACCCCCAGCTCGACAAGGCTTACGCCAACCGCCTGCCCTTCCCGGAGCGGAAGGATTATATTGAGCGCACTCTGCGGGACGTTTACGTCCAGCTGGAGGGCACTATCCACGAAAAGGTGCGCCTGTATTCCCGGCACTGGGCGGATTGCAGGGGGCAGATCACCGCGGCCCTGACGGACGCTTTCGGGGTGGACTGCGCCAACCTGTTCAACGACCTGCGGTGCCATGTGAGCATGAACCCTGTCTGCCCGCGCTTTTTGCGGGAGCGGCGCTTCGATGTCTTTTATCTGAACAGCGAGCGGGGCGCCATCGGGCTGAGCATCCACGAGATCATCCACTTCGTCTGGTTCCATGTGTGGAACCGGCTGTTCGGGGATCGCTGGGAAGAATACGAGACGCCGTCCCTAAAATGGATCCTCAGCGAAATGGTGGTGGAGTCCGTCATGCGGGATCCCCGGCTCAGCTCCATCAACCCCTACTTCCCCCGGGAAAACGGCGGCTGCATCTATCCCTACTTCTTCGATATGGAGGCGGGCGGCGCGCCGGTCCTGGACACGCTGGACGAGATGTACCGCGCCCAAAGCATGGAGCACTTTATGAAAAACAGCTACGCCTACTGCCTGGAACACGAGGCGGAGATCAGGGCCCATATTCAGAAGTCGGAACAGTGACGCCAACGGCGGCGCGGGGACGGGGGCGTCCTTGACACCCCTGTCTATTTATGATACCATTCTTGCAAATACATTCCAGAAAAAGCGCGGCACGGGCCGCACGGGGGAGGAAACATGATCTATGGATAAGATTGCCGTCCTGATCCCCTGCTACAACGAGAGCCAGTCCATCGCCAAGGTGGTGCGGGACATCTCCGCCGCCCTGCCGGGGGCGGTGGTCTACGTCTACGACAACAACTCCACCGACGGCACCGGGGAGCTGGCCCGGCAGGCCGGGGCCGTGGTGCGCCGGGAGTACCGCCAGGGCAAGGGGAACGTCATCCGCCGGATGTTCCGGGAGATCGACGCCCAGTGCTACCTGATGCTGGACGGGGACGACACCTATCCTGCGGTTGCCGCCCCCGAGATGGTCCGCCTGGTGCTGGAGCAGGGGGCCGATATGGTGGTGGGCGACCGGCTGTCCTCCACCTACTTCCAGGAGAACAAGCGGCCCTTCCACAACTTCGGCAACTCCCTGGTGCGCGCCTCCATCAACGGCCTGTTCCACAGCAATATCCGGGACATTATGACCGGCTACCGGGCCTTCAGCTACCAGTTCGTCAAGACCTTCCCCGTGCTGTCCGCCGGGTTCGAGATTGAGACGGAAATGACCATACACGCCGTGGACAAAAAGATGTACGTGGAAAACGTGGTGGTGGACTACCGCGACCGCTCCGAGGGCAGCCAGTCCAAGCTGAACACCTATACCGACGGGGCCAAGGTGCTGAGGACCATCGCGCGGCTGTTCCGGGGCTACTGCCCCCTGCGGTTTTTCGGGCTGCTGGCCCTGCTGCTGGCGGCGGTGAGCGTGGGGTTGTTCATCCCCATCCTGGTCACCTACATCCGCACCGGCCTGGTGCCCCGGTTCCCCACCCTGATCGTCAGCGGTTTTGTCATGGTGGCGGCGCTGATGTCCCTGTTCTGCGGACTGCTGCTGGACAACGTGCGCCAAAAGGACTGCCGGGATTTTGAGTTCAAGCTCCAGCAGGTCCATGACCAGTATGTGAGGTGGATGAACGGCCTATGAGCAAACTAAAAGGACGCCGTGTGTGGGGCGCGGCGCTGCTGGCCCTGTTGTCAATTCTCATCGCCGCCAGTCTGACCTGCACCATGAGCATTGCCCCCTACTACGCCGGGGACGAGGCGCTGGCCGGGTACGGCGGCCTGTACCGCTTTTTCATCTACTGCCTGCGCTCCTTCCGGGCAGATGTGGGCGTCTCCTCCTGCCTGGCCCTGGGGGCGGGGGCGCTGCTGTACGCCGTCTGCCGCCTGCGGCCTAACCTCCGGGAGCTGGTGACGTCTGGGGTGTTCGGCGCGCTGTTCTCCTTCATGCAGGTGCTGGGCCGCTCCTACGCCGAAAACCAGAACTGGAATGCCGTGTTCGGCACCCGGTTCGTGCTGTTCCGGGCCTTTGTCATCTTTTTGGGGCAGGGGCTCTTGTCCGCTTGTCTCGCCTTGCTGGCCTTCCGGCTGGTTGACCGGGTCGGAGAGCAAACCCTGGCCCCCGCTCCCTTCTCCTGGAAACGGCTGCTGACGGTGGCGGGGCTGGTCGCCCTGTGCTGGCTACCCTACTACCTCCTCTTCTTCCCTGGGCTGAACAACCCGGACACCAGTATGCAGATCGCATGGGCCCTCCACTACCCCACCGACTGGCTGAAATACTCCCCCGTCCGGGGGGAAAACGTCTACGCCACCAACCACCACCCCTATTTCACCACCCTACTCTTCGGCCTGTTCGCCCAGTTTGGGCTGGCCCTGGGGAACATCAGCTATGGCGTGGCGGCCTACAACCTGCTCCAGCTTTTTGCCACCGCCCTGGCCATGGCCGGAAGCTGGTTCTACCTGCGCCACCTGGGCCTGTCGGAAAAGGCCACGCGGGCCGGCCTGGTGTTCACCGCCCTGTTCCCCCTGTTCCCGTTGTACGCCATCACCATGCTGAAAGACTCCCTGTTCTCCCTGGCCTGCCTGACCCTGACGGTGCTGCTGTTTGAGTTGGCACGCACCCGTGGCGCGTGCCTGAAGCAGAATCGGTTCTGCGTCCTGCTGTTTTGTAACGCCTGGCTGGTGATGTTCTCCAAAAACCAGGGGGTGTACTTCATTGTCCTCATCGGGCTGGCCTGCCTGGCATACAAGGGCGTCCGGGGTCGGGCCGCTGTCTCCCTGCTGCTCCCCGCCGCCCTGTTCCAGGTCGTCTGGACGGGCATCCTCCTGCCCATGTGGAACGTGGCTCCCGGCGGCAAACAGGAAACCCTGGGCCTGCTGTTCCAGCAGACTGCTCGGTGCGTCCTCACCTACCCGGACGACGTGAGCCAGGAGGAGGAGGACGCCATCCGCGCCATCTTGGACTATGACCGCTTCGGCGTGCTGTACGACCCCATGCAGTCGGACAACATCAAATTCACCTTCAACCAGGACGCCACCGATGAGGAGATGTCCGCCTACTACAAAGCGTGGCTGCAAATGCTCCGCCGCCACCCCGACGCCTACGTCCAGGCCCTCATCAGCAACGTGTACGCCGGATTCTACGTCCAGCACGAGACGCCGCTGTCCTACACCCACTACGACAACCGGGAGGTCATGGCCTACCCGGAGCTGTGCGTGCCCCTGCCCGCCCGGTTGGAGCGGTGGGAGACCCCCATCATGCTGGCCCTGCGGGGTGTCCAGCACATACCGGGGATGGGGCTGCTGTTCAGCATCGGCTTCTTCCCGTGGGTGATCCTGTTCTTCTTCCTGGACGCCCTGCGCCGGAAACGGTACGGCCTGCTTCTGCCCCTACTGCCCTGCATTTTGTCCATCGCGGTGCTGCTGGTCTCCCCGGTGAGCGGCAGCTACCGCTACGCCATGCCTTTGACCTACGCCATCCCCTTCCTGCTGGGAGGCTGTCTGCTCCTGCCCGCACCCAAGGCGGACGATGCAGACCCACCCGTCCTCGGAATAGGTAATGCGGACGAAACTCCCACTCTTGGGACGGACGGCGGCGCGGACGAACCCCCTACTCCATAAAACCAAAAGCGGCGCGTGGTCTGCCACGCGCCGCCTTTTTATGCGTCCCCGCCCGCCATGGGCGGCTCCAGAATGGTAAGCTCCGGCTCTGGGGAATTGATGTACATCTCCTCACAGTCCTGCTGGGCTTTGATTAAAATCCGTACCGCTTTTTCCGTCTCCTGGAACAAATGGATATACATTTCTCTATAATCCGGCATTTTTCTCACCTCGGGTAGAGTATAACATATCTATGAGAAAAATACAATATGTTAAAAATCATAGTATGTTTCCTCATATGTTATATTCATGTGTTTTGAATTAGAATATCTATGAGGTGATTCTAATGCCATTTAATCCGAAAAAGACCAGAAACAAAGTGGAGGCTGGCTATAAAAGTCTATATTTGCATCAAAATTTAATTGACGCAATTGAAAAAATCGCGCAGGAAAACAATACCAGCTTCAATAATGTCGTTGTCAGCATGATTGAACAATGCCTTGAGGACATCCAAAAGGAAGAAGAAACCCCGCAATAAAACCAGCCGCCATGCGGCTGGTTTTTTGCTTCCCCCATTTATTTGACCCGGGGGAGGGAGTACCGGCAGCGGAGCGCGGGCGAGTTAACCCGGAGGCGAGCGCCCTCGGTGAGCCGATGGGTTTAGCCCGTCCGGAGCGGCGGTGCTCACTTCCCCGGGTACGCGCTAGCACAGAGCGGCGGCATTCCCTTCCCCGGGTACGCGCAAATACAGTTAACAAAATTTTCACATACGCCCTCTTGACATTTCAGCCCTGGCGGGTAAAATAGTGAGCGCACTAATGATTAGCCCGCGAACGATTAGGAGGTGTCCCTATGGACGAACGCCCAGGCATCATATTTCACCAGGTGCTCCGGGCCCACCACAACGCCTGCACAGCGGCCCTGGCAAAGCAGGGCCTGCGGGACATGGGCTCCCCCCGGCTGCTGGTGGAGCTGGCCCAGTATCCGGACGACCCCGCCCGCGC
>CAMWRX010000063.1 GCA_947176765.1 uncultured bacterium | reverse complement strand
ACTGGGTGCTCAACGGCTCCAAGATCTTCATCACCAACGCCGGCTACGCCAACGTGTTCGTGGTGTTCGCCATGACCGACAAGTCCCTGGGCACCAAGGGCATCTCCGCCTTCATCGTGGAGAAGGACTTCCCCGGCTTCAAGGTGGGCTCCCACGAGAAGAAGATGGGCATCCGCGGCTCCTCCACCTGCGAGCTGGTGTTTGAGGACTGCATCGTTCCCAAGGAGAACCTGCTGGGCGAGCTGAACAAGGGCTTCAAGGTTGCCATGACCACCCTGGACGGCGGCCGTATCGGCATCGCGGCCCAGGCCCTGGGCATCGCCCAGGCCTCCATCGACGAGTGCGTGAAGTACACCAAGGAGCGCATCCAGTTCGGCCGCCGCATCAGCCAGTTCCAGAACACCCAGTTCCAGCTGGCCGATATGCAGGCCAAGGTGGACGCCGCCCGTCTGCTGGTCTACCGCGCCGCCCAGGCCAAGCAGGATCACGAGCCCCACAGCCATCTGGCCGCCATGGCCAAGCTGGTGGCCTCCGAGACCGCTTCCGACGTGACCCGCCGCACCCTCCAGCTCACCGGCGGCTACGGCTACACCCGTGAGTATCCCTTTGAGCGCATGATGCGCGACGCCAAGATCACCGAGATCTACGAGGGCACCTCCGAAGTCCAGCGCATGGTCATCTCCGGCTGGATGGGCGTAAAGTAAATTTCTCCTTCCTTCTATCATAGCACTACGAACGGGCGCTCCGCCAAATTTGGCGGAGCGCCCGTTCGTACTCATTCAAATGTCAGTTGATCCCCAGGGCCCCCAGCGCGGCCAGCAGCGTCCGCCACTGCCGGAGCAATTCGCCGTACCGCGCCGTCCCGCTATCCGTCAGGCGGTAGTATTTCCGGGCGGGGCCGTCAGAGGTCTGGCCGGTGTACTGCTCCGAACACCCCTCCCGACACAGCCCCCGGAGGATGGCATAGACAGCGCTCTCCTGGGTGTCAGGGAAAGCGTCGTGGAGCCGTCTCAGCAGCTCGTAGCCGTACTGATCCCCCTGGGAGAGCAGGTGGAGCAGGCACAGCTCGATGAGGTCCTTTTTCAGCATAGGGCGACCCCCGTACCAATCAAGCCGATGACGGTAATGACAGCGCATTTGGGCAGGTTGGCCCGCAGACCGATTTCAATGAAAAGGGTGGGGTCCATGGACGTGACGAGCGCCACCGTTTCCATGGTTATCACGATGGCGGTCAGGGCCAGGACGTACGCCGCCGCCCACCGGCGGTCGCGGACACGGGCCTTTACCAGCCAATACAGCGCCGTGTAGGAGACAAAAAATGGGAGGAGGCACATGGCCCACGTCGAGAGGTGCATGGAACGGTATACCAGGTGTCCGCGGGGCCCAATCAAGGGTTCCATCATCCCCCACATGGCGAAAAAGTCGTCCTTTGCGCAAAGGACAGCCCAGTTGAACAGGAACACCAGCCCGATCCAGACCAGCAGGACTGCCAGAGTGATGATAATTCCTTTCGGGACGGGGGATTTCGGTTCGTCCCTCCGCCGCCGGAACCAGACCAGCGCCAGTGCCATGCCCAGCAGGGCAAACACAGGGCCCAAGTGGAAGTGCCCCAGCTCAAAGCACAGCCGGTAAAACTCCCAGCTGTAGAAGCCAAACCCGGTGTGGCCAAGGAGGTAAACGCAGGCGGCCAAGGCAACATACACCGCCAACCATGTGTAGTACGGCTTTTTCTGGATAAGGGGCCGGATCACGTTCCGGGGCTTACCCAACTCCCGGCGCAGTTCATCCTCAGACCGGGGCGGCGTGCCCACGATGTCACGATAGTCGGCGATGACGTCCTCCGCCTCCTGGGGCGGCAACCGCCACCGGGCGGCCCGCTCCAGCCGAGCCATGTAATCCTTCTTCATCGGAACATTCTCTCCTCTCACTATTATATTTTTCTCTACTGATAATTTTATAATAGCTGTTGAACTGATCATAGCACAGGCAATCGAGAAAGTCAATAGGCGGTCTGCAAACTCCTCCCCACGTTTCTGGAAAAACAAACCGCGCCCCACTCCCCTATTGCGTTTGGGAGAATTCTCCGATATAATAGAAGTAAGATACATTTAGGGAGGGGCTGCACCATGGGTAAAAGCATCAAAAGATCGGTCGGCATCCGGGTCATCTGCGCCATCGTTGCCGTGCTGCTGTTCAGCGGCGTAACCACCGCCAACATCCTGCGCATCGAGGGCACCCAGAAGCTCAGCGTCCAGGCCACGTCCATGCTGGATCACGTCCAGCGGGCGGAGGCGGCCCACTACAAGTGGGCGACCAACCTGAGCAGCGCCCTGTACGCCGGGACGGAGTTCACCGGCAGCATGGATCACACCGGCTGCGTGCTGGGCAAGTGGCTGTACGGCGATATGGATCTGGACGACAGCCAGGTCAACGCCCTGCGCGCCCAGATTGAGCCGCTTCACAAGGAGCTCCACGCCTCCGCGGGCACCGCCCTGGAGCTGCTGGCAGAAAATCCCGGCGAGGCCCGGCTGTATTATCAGAATACCATCCAGGCCAACCTGACCAAGCTGGTGGGCCTGCTGGATCAGATCGTGGAACGGGGCGAGGCCCTCAGCAGTGAGTACGCCGGTAAAATGAGCGGCATCATCTCCCTCATGCACGGCTCCACCGTCGTGTGCCTGCTACTGAACCTCATTGCGCTCATCAGCCTGGTGGTCTATGTGATGAACTACGTCATCAAGCCGCTGCTGCTCATCACCGACAAGGTTCGGCCCCTTCAGGACGGCAACCTGACGCTCAACCTGGAATACAGCTCCAATAATGAGCTGGGTCAGTTGGCCCAAACCCTGGAGCAGTCCATGGAACGGATTCATATCTATGTGGATGATATTGACCGGGTGATGGACGAGCTGGCCAAGGGCAATTTCGATGCGTCCACCTCCACCCCGTACATCGGCGACTTCCAGTCCATTGAGGAGGCGCTGGAGCGCTTTACCGCCGCCGTATCCGGCGCGTTGGGCAACATCGTCCAGGCGGAGCAGCGGGTGAGCAGCCACGCCGAGCAGTTGTCCAGCAGCGCCCAGGGCCTGGCCCAAGGCGCCACCGAGCAGGCCAGCGCGGTACAGGAGCTGTATGCCACGGTGGACGACCTGTCCAAGAGCGCCACCCGCAACGCCCAGACCGCCGCCGGGGCCCAGCAGAGCGCCCGACTCACCGGCGAGCAGGTGAAGGTGAGCAGTCAGCAGATGGAGCAGATGGTGTCCGCCATGGCGGACATCGCCGACGCCTCTGAGCAGATCGGCAAAATCATCGCCACCATCGAGAACATCGCCTTCCAGACCAACATCCTGGCGCTGAACGCGGCGGTGGAGGCCGCCCGCGCGGGTTCGGCGGGCAAGGGCTTCGCCGTAGTGGCCGACGAGGTGCGCAACCTGGCCTCCAAATCCGACGAGGCCGCCAAGGCCACCAAGGATCTCATCGGGAACTCCATCCAGGCCACCCAGCGGGGCACCGAGATCGTGGACGAGGTATCCGATTCCCTGAAAAAGACCCAGGATCTGGTGGTACAGTCCAATGACGCCATCGCCACCATCGCCGAGGCCATCAAGGAGGAGGCGGGATCCCTCTCCCAGGTGTCCCAGGCCATTGGCCAGATCTCCTCTGTGGTGCAGACCAACTCCGCCAGCAGCGAGGAGTCCGCTGCCGTCAGCACGGAGCTGTTCGAGCAGGTCCACCTCCTGGAGGACGAGACGAAGAAGTTCAAGCTGAAAGGCAGCCAGAGGCGGCCCAGCGCGGTTCGATAAAGCAGCAAAAAGGAAGGCCGGCAGCCGCCGGCCTTCCTTTTTCACGTCTTTTACGCCTAATTGGGGATGTACTTGGCCACAATGGCGTTGAGCTCGTCCCAGTGCTCTTCCATGTCCGCCACCAGCTTGCACTGGGTGCGGGCCCGATCCAGGTTCTGGCCCGGGCGGCTGATGTGGAAGTAGCTGTCCCCCTCCAAATAGTCGGTGAGGAAGCGGATGCCGCACTCCAGCGTCATCAGCTTAGCCCCCCAGGGGAGGTAGCGGATTTCCGCCTCGGTGAGGGCGTCCCCCGCCTCCTCCAAAAAGGCGGCGGTGTAGATTTCAAACAGCTCCACATCCAGGTTCACCTTGGAGAGATCCGGCTCGTCCTCGGCGCTGTGGTTTGCGCCAAAGCGGATGGAGTCGCCGAAGTCATTGATGACCAGCCCGGGCATCACGGTATCCAGGTCAATGACGCACAGGGCCTCGCCGGTCTGTTCGTCCATAAGGACGTTGTTCAGCTTGGTGTCGTTGTGGGTGACCCGCAGGGGGAGCACCCCGTCCCGCTGGGCCTGGAGGGCGGCGGAGCAGTCCTTCTCCCGGGCAAGCATGAAGTCAATGTCCGCCTGGCAGTCCTTGGCCCGGCCCAGGGGATCGGCGGCCACGGCGTTCTTCAGGTTCTGGAGCCGGTTTTCCGTGTCATGGAAGCGGGGGATCGTCTCGTGGAGGGTTTCGGCGGGGTAGTCCCGCAGCAGCCGCTGGAAGCGGCCGAAGGCCCGGCCGGAGGCGGCGAACAGCGACCGCGTCTCGGCGGATTGATAGCACACCGTCCCCTCCACAAAGAGGAAGGCCCGCCACACGCCGCCTTCGCTGTCGGTGACGCAGGAGCTGCCATCCCGGGTTCGGATGACGGTCAGGGTTTCCCGGCTGGGGTCTCCCCCCAGCTTTTCGATCTCCCTGCCCAGATACCTGGTGACGTTAACCACGTTCTCCATCAATTGGTAGGGCTGCTTAAAGGCCACGGGGCTGATCCGCTGGACGATCACCTTCCGGCGGCTCCCATCCACCAGAAGGACATCCGCCCGGAAGGTGTCGTTGATGTGGCCCTCTCCAAAACGGCTGGTGTTTTCCACACTGCCGCCGAAGTCGTAAGCCGCCAACACTTCCCGCAGGGTCTGCTCTGCCTGTACCATGCTCATATCATTCCCTCCCGAACCCCTGTCTGTTTTTGAAACGGGTCAGCCTTTGTAGCCGTTGGGGTTCATGGACTGCCATTTGTAGGAGGAGGCGCACATCTCCTCGATGCCCAGCTTGGCCTCCCAGCCCAGCTCCTCTTTTGCTTTGGCAGGGTCGGCATAGCACACGGCGATGTCCCCGGGGCGGCGGGCCTCGATGACGTAGGGCAGCTCCTTCCCGCAGGCCTTCTCATAGGCGTGGAGCACGTCCAGCACGCTGTAGCCCTTTCCTGTGCCCAGATTGCACACGAACAGGCCGCACTTGCCCTCCAGCTTCTTCACCGCCGCCACATGGCCCCGGGCCAAGTCGACCACATGGATATAGTCCCGCACGCCGGTGCCGTCGGGGGTGGGGTAGTCGTTGCCGTAGACGTGGAGCTTCTCCAGCTGGCCCACCGACACCTTGGCGATATAGGGCACCAGGTTGTTGGGGATGCCGTTGGGGTCCTCCCCCATCAGGCCGGACTCGTGGGCGCCGATGGGGTTGAAGTACCGCAGCAGCGCCACGTTCAGCTCAGGGTCGGCGGCGCACACATCCATCAGGATCTTCTCCTGGAACAGCTTGGAGGTGCCGTAGGGGTTGGTGGTGCCGCCGGTGGGGAAGTCCTCCCGGATGGGAACGGTGGCGGGGTCGCCGTACACCGTGGCGGAGGAGGAGAACACAAAGTTCTTCACCCCATGGCGCCGCATGGCACTCAGCAGGTACAGCGTGCTGATGAGGTTGTTGGAGTAGTACTCCAGGGGCTTGGCCACGCTCTCCCCCACCGCCTTCAGACCGGCAAAGTGGATCACCGCGTCGATGTCCGGGTGCTGGGCGAACAGCGCCTCAACCTCGTCGTCATGGCACAGCTCCGTCTTAATAAAGGGGACGGTCTTCCCGGTGATCTTCTCCACCCGGCGCAGGGCCTCCTCGCTGGAGTTGACCAGGTTGTCCGCCACCACAACGTCGTATCCCGCGTTGAGAAGCTCCACACAGGTGTGGCTGCCGATGTAACCGGCGCCGCCGCAAACTAAGATGGACATAAAACGCGCTCCTTTACTCAGTAAAATGATAAGGCTTTCAAAGGGAGGACAGTTTTCCGCCTCTTTTCTTTATTATAACTGGACTGTCCGAAAATGGGAAGGGCTTTTTTGCGGCTTTTTAACCCGGGCCTTTTTGCTTTGCGCACCGGTCTGCCATCCACAGCGCCGCCGGCACCGCGATCCCAACAGCGGCTAAGAGCAGGCCGTCCCCCCAGCTCCCGCCGCAGGCCCGCAGATAGAGGGATACCGGCGACCACCGCACCGCCGGGGCCAAAACGGGGAACAGCAGGGACAGGTCGATCAGCACCGGGGACAGCAGCAGCGCCACCACCGGCACAAAGGGCACCGCCGCCGGCAGGGCGCTCCACACCGCCCTGCACCGGGCCAAAAGCAGCGCCAACGCCCCCCAGAACATCAGGTAGGCCGTCAGCGGCAGAAGGCAGGCCCATGGCCGCTCCAGCGCCAGCAGGGCCAGCGCCCCGGAGCACAGGGCGGGGAGCAGCGCCCCCGCCATCCGGGGCAAAAGCAAAACCGTCGTCCCCCGCAGGGGGCGCAGCCGACGGGCAAAGGGGCTGTCCAGCCATCGGCCCAGATCCATGGCGGCAAACAGCGCCCAAATGGACAGCACAATGGCAATCAGCCCCGCCAGCAGGCCGTCCACCCCGCTGTCCGCCAGCGTGATGGGGTCTAGCGGGCGTCCATCCACCGTCTCCATGGACACCAGCACCCGCTCCTGCTCCAGCAGCGTCTTCTCCAGCCGGGGCCGCGCATGGGCGGCCCCCGCCCGGTCCAGGATGCCGCTGTCCACCAGATAGTCCTCCGCCACGTCGGGGGCGGTCAGCTCGGCCACACAGGCCGTCACCGTCTCCCGCACCATGGGGTAGACGGTGGAGCCGGGGCCCACCAGCAGGGTAAACAGCTCATCGGTGTCGCGCCGGGCCAGCCGCGCCTCAAAGTCCTCCGGCAGCACCAGGGCACAGTCCCAGCGGCCCGCCGCCACCTGGCGCTCCGCCTGATCCGCGTCCGACTGGCAGAACGTCACCACCAGCCCGCTGCGCTCGTCCAGCCGATTCCAAAGCTCCTCCCCGCCCCGGGCGGGCAGCACCACCCCCACCTGGACGGGGGTGGCCGCCTCCTCCGCCGGAAGGGCGAGGCGCGCACTGAAGGTCAGCGCCGGCAGCAGGAGCAGCAGAAGCCACATCCGCCAGCTGGCGGCCTGGGCCCGCAGGGCGTTTTTCAGGGAAATCCACAAAAAGCTCACCGCTCCACCTCCTGCCGGTCCACCTCGCGGCGGTACAGAACCCAGGCCAGCAACCCCATCCCGATGGTGGACAGGGCCAGGCAGACCCAGGTGGAGGACGGCACCTCATAGCCCATGGGCCAAGCGGCCAACTGCCGCAGCCAGGTCACCGGGGACAGCCAGCCCAGCCGCTGGATGGTGCGGGGCAGCAGCACGGGCGGGACGATCCCCCCCGCCAGGCCCAGCGACGCCAGGGACGCCAGAAAGGCCAGCGCCCCGCAGCCCGCGGCGCTCCCCGCTACCAGGCAGCACAGGGCGCAGAACAGGGAGCAGAACGCCGCCATTATCACAGCCGCCCCCAGCAGGGCCAGCGGACGCTGCCCCTCCCCCGCCGCCAGCAGCGCGGGGGCCAGCAGAAGGGCCAGCGCGGGCATTCCGGCGGCCCATCCGGCCGCGAAGCCCACAGCGCATCCCCGGCCCGCCCCCCGCAGCCGCCGCTGGAACCGCAGCCAGCCGCCGCTGTAAACCGGCATGAACACCGGCGCGGCGGACAGCGCGAAATAGGCCAGCAGGGACAGGGCATAGTGGAGGGGGATGGGCAGGGCCTGGGTGGCGGACACCATCTGAATCCGGAAGGAATTCGACCGATCCAGCGCCATGGTGATGTAGCGCAGATTGATGTCGATCATCGCCTGATCCCAGCTCAGCCCCACGGGCGGGTTCTCCTCATACAGCTCCAGCACGGCATATACCCCGCTCTGGAAGGCGGATAAAATGTCCGAGGCGCCCTGCCCCACCCACAGCAGCAGCAGGGACTCCAGCGGCCGGTCCCCCGCCACCACAAGCCGCAGATCCGGGTTTTCCCCGTACCGCACCCCTTGGATAAAGTTCTCCGGCAGAAGCAGCGCCGCCGTGACCTCCCCCCGCTCCAGCGCCGCCAGGGCCTGCCCCTCCTCCATGGCGACGATATGGCAGTATTGGGCGATATCCTCCATCCCGTTCATATACTGCTCCAACTGGCGGGGCGTCCCGTCTCCCTCGGGCGCGGCGATGGCCAGGGTGACGCCCTCCAGCCCCACCCCTTGGGACAGGAGCTGCTGCGCCGCCGCCCCCGCCCCGATGGGCAGAAGAAGGCATAATAGGGCAAGCCCTGCCAACAGCCAGAGCTGTTGGCGGAGCCTGCCCAAAGTCAAGATCAAATAAGTTTTGAAAAAGCGGAGCGTATCCATCCGTTGATCAGTAGAAAGCCCAGAGCAGATCCTCCGGGATCAGGGCCAGCATATCGTACTGCCATTCCTGGGCGTAGTACTCGATGTCGTAGTACAGGCTCTCCAGGTCATCCAGATCCATGTCGCCCAGCAGCGTCGCGTTGGGCTGGAACACCGCCACACCGTCAAACGGGCCCACGTAATAGTCCATCGACAGCGAGCATATCTCCATCCCGGCGGTCATCAGGGACACATCGTCCAGCTGAAGGTCGAGGGAGTCCTTCCCGGTGGTGAGCTGGCCCGCCATCTTCACGGAGGCCATATTGTTCAGGTTGAGCCGCCACTCAAAGTTGTCGGCCTTGGTCTTGGGCTCATAGCTGAAGTTGGAGCTGATCCGGAACAGGGTGCTCCCGCCGGAGCGCGTGCGGAGGGTTGTCGCGTCGGTAAACACGCCGTCCTTGCCGCCATGGTTGCCGGTGGACTCCACCACAATTTCCTCGTCATCCACGGCGATCCTGAAGCTGAAATCGTCCACATAGTTGTCGCCGCCGCCCAGGTACAGGCCAAGCTCCAGCCTGCTGCCGTTCTGCTCCTTGGAATACTCCACCGCGCACACGTAGCCGTCGTCGAGATAAACCTCCAGCTCCAGGTCCCCCATCTCTTGAAGCACCTGCTTCAGCGCGTCAAACATCTCGCCGTAGGGATCCATGCCGCTCATATCCGGCAGGATATCCCTGATGGTGTCCTCGTCCAGCCCAATGCCCCGCAGGAACTTTCGCGACTGCTCCTGGCTGTCCACCATCGCCATGGCGTCCGACAGAGCATCGATGTAATCCTCCATGGCCTGCTCAGGGATGGTGACCAGGTATTTGGCCGCGTTCACGCTGTTTTCATTGACCTCAATGGTCTTTTTGCCTGCCTTTTCCACTTTAATGGCGGCATCCAGCTTCTTGGCGGCCTCCTTGAGCTTCTGCTCCATCTCCTTAGGCTGCTGGCTGGGGGCGGTCTCCTCCGCCAGATCGAAGAGGTTGAAGCCAATCTTGCTGATGTCGATGTAATCGTCCTCCGCGCCCAGCCGGACCAGGTCGGCGCCCAGGGTCTCAGTGTCCAGCCCGTAGGCGTCACCCCCGGTGAACTGGGGGGAGGCAAAGCTGAGCACGTTGTCGTTCGCCGCCATCAGGAAGGAGAAAATCTCATTGTCTCCCCAGAACGCGGCCAGCTCGCCGCCCGCCTTGCGCCCCTTCTGGTCATAGTCCGTGTTCACGCGCAGGCCCAGCCCCCGCAGGGAGGACAGGTCATAGCCGACCAGTTCGCTGTTGACGCTGTTCAGCTCCATGCTGAAGCTCTGGCTGACGGACTTGCTCTGGGTCAGCTCTGCCATATCGGGGAGGCCCATTCCTTCCCCGGCCTTGGAGAAAGCGGACATGGTCTTGGCGAAGGCGGCCTCCACCCTTCCCTTGGGGGAGGAGAACACGCCGGAAACAAGCATGAACACCACCGCCGCCACGACCGCCACTGCCGCCACAGCCCCGCCGATGAACAGGCCCTTCTTCCCGTGCTTCTCGGTATCCTCCGGGGGCGTCGGGGCGCTGCCGCCCACTCCCGCCGAATAGGACGGAGACGTCCCATAGGAATAGGAGCCCGTACCGGCGGCGCTTCCCTGCGTGGGCGCCGAGTTCAGCGTGAACCCCGGCTTGGGAGCGGACGCGGTGGTCACCGCGCCGCAGTGGGGGCAGAATTTTGCCGCGTCACTGATCTCTTTTCCGCATTGCACACAAAACATCATGATTCCTCCATTCTCATTTTTTGCCCATATCGTTCTAAGACAGCAGCCGGCCGTCCTCCAGCCGCAGCACCGCGCCGCACAGCCGGTCCAGCTCCGCCTGGTGGTGGCTGCACCACACCAGGCTTCCGCCTCCGGCCAGGAATTCCTCCAGCCAGTCCAGCAGCCGGGGCACATAGTCCCGATCCAGCCCGGCGGTGGCCTCGTCCATCAGCAGGATCCGCGGCCTGGGCAGCAGCGCCATGGCAATGCTCACTCGCTGGGCCATTCCTCCCGACAGGGCGCGGATGGGGCGGCGCAGCAGGGGCTCCAGCCCCAGCAGCTCCAGAATATCCTCCGGCAGAGGGCCCGTCAAACCGCACGCCCGCTGCCACAGCGTAAGCTGCTCTCCCACGGTCAGCTCCCGGGCCAACTCGGCGCTCTGGGGGGCGTAGCCAATCTGCCGGCGCAGAAACTGCCGGTCACCCAGGACGCTGCGGCCCTCAAACAAAACATCGCCGCTGTCCGGCCGCTCGATCTGGGCCACCAGCCGCAGCAGGGTGGATTTCCCCGAGCCGTTGCTGCCCGCCAACCCCAGGCTCTGGCCCGGCGGCAGCAGGAAGCTGACGGGCGAGAGCACCTGCCGCCCTCCATAGCTCTTGCACAGCCCACGCGCCTCCAGCATGATTTCGCCGCAGCCCCTTTCTTGTCTCCAACCGTCGGAACACTGTGCCACCAGTATGCCACAGCCGGCGGAAAAAAGCAAGCCCCTGTCCGTCCGGTGGGGGCGGGCTTTTCAGCCTTTTGCGTTCATTTTTTCCACCTGTTCCACCCTTTTCGCCGTTACCTCCACCCAGGCGGGGCGGAAGCCGCTTTTGACGGCGCTGCGCACCGATTTGATGTTGCTCCAGGCCGCGCAGTAGAAGGGGACCTTTCCCCGCTCCAAAATCTCCAGCGCCAGCCGGGAGGTAAGGGCGGACGCAATCCCCTGCCTGCGGTATCCCGGCAGCACGTCGATGCCGATCTGCCACATATCCTCGCAGTCCGCCGAGCAGGCCGCGAAGCCCACCAGCGTCCCGCCGTCATAGGCGCCCAGGCCCAACACATCCAGCTCTTTGCGCTTCTCGCACAGGGCGTTGCTCCACTGGTCGGTGTACAGCGGCCCAAAGTCGCTCTGATGCAGGAGCTTCAGGGGATACGGACAGTCCAGCGGCTTCAGCGCCCCTAGATCCGGCAGGAAGTACTCCGCCATGAAGCAGATCCGCTGGCCCATCGTTTGCAGCGCGTCATTCAGCACATGGAGATTTGGCGTCTCAAAGCAGCGCTCCGGTGGGAACCGGTTGATGTAGTCGGACACCATGTCCCGGTACTTTTCCTCCACCGAGGCCACGATGTTGCTCCCATAGAAGACCAGGTCGCAGGAAAACGGCAGCTCCAGGTATTTTCTGGCTTTAGGGTGCACTTGGGATGTCACGACTACGTTGTCCGTGCGGAGAAAATCTTCCGGCTCACAGCCCGAGTCGATGGCGGACTGCCGCAGGGCAGCGTTCAAAATGTCCTGGTTTGTCCAAGCAGCCATAGCAGATCACCTCGTTGGATTTTTGCTTATTTTACGGCAGGGAATGATCTCTGTCAAGGCTTGATGAATCCCGGTATCCGTGATAAAATGAGACATCTTATCGAATTGGGAGGCCCGCCGTGGACGCATTGGAACGACTGCCCATCCCCCTGCTGGAGTGGTTCCGGGACAACGCCCGGCGGCTGCCCTGGCGGGACGACCCCACGCCTTACCACGTCTGGCTGTCGGAGATCATGCTCCAGCAGACCCGTGTGGCGGCGGTGTTGGACTACTATAAGCGGTTTTTGGAGGACGCGCCCGACGTGGCCGCGCTGGCCGCCCTCCCGGAGGAGCGGCTGATGAAGCTGTGGCAGGGACTGGGGTACTACTCCCGGGCCCGGAACCTGCAAAAGGCGGCGAAAGTCATCGTAGAGGACTATGGCGGGACGTTTCCGCCGGATTATGCCGCCATCCGCGCCCTCCCTGGCGTGGGGGATTACACCGCCGGGGCCATCTGCTCTATCGCCTTTGGGCAGGCCGTCCCCGCCGTGGACGGCAACGTACTGCGGGTATATGCCCGGATCGTGGGGGACGATGGGGACATCTCCACACCCCAAATGAAGGAAAAGGTGACCCAGGCTCTGGAAGCGGTCATTCCCGTCAGCGCCGCGGGGGCGTTTAACCAGGCGCTGATGGAGCTGGGGGCCACGGTGTGCCTGCCTCGCGGCGCGCCGCTGTGTGACCGCTGCCCAGCAAAAGGCTTCTGCGCCGCCCTGGCCCAGAATCGGATCGGGGAACTGCCCGTCAAAGCGCCCAAAAAGCCCCGGCGGGTGGAGGAGCGGACCGTGTGGCTCATCTTCCATGCGGATCGGGTGGCCCTGCGCCGCCGCCCAACACGGGGTCTGCTGGCGGGGCTGTGGGAGTTCCCCAACGAGCCGGGGGTCGGCCCCCTTCCGGGGGCATGGGGCATCGAAGCCCTGACCCAGGAGTACGCCGGACAGGCAAAGCACATCTTCACCCACATCGAGTGGCACATGGCCCTGCGGGCGGTGGAGGCGGCCTCAGACGAACTGCCCGACCGCTGGGTGTGGGCCGATAGAATGGAATTAGAGCAGAAATACGCCGTCCCCAACGCCTTTGACCGGGCGCTGGAGCTGGCGAAAGAGAGATTGAACGGAGGAAACTGACATGGCAAAGCTGTATTTCCGCTACGGCGTGATGGGCTCCAGCAAATCCGCCAACGCATTGATGGTGCGCTACAACTACGAGGAGCGGGGCCAGCAGGCGCTGATGGTGAAGCCCGCCATGGACCAGCGGGAGGGGGAAAGCGTGGTCAACTCCCGCATCGGGCTGAATTACGCCTGCGTCTGGTTCGAGGATCTGGAAAAAATGTCCGCCGCCGACATCCGCGCCTACCAGTGCGTCATCGTGGACGAGGCCCAGTTTCTCTCCCACGCCCAGGTGGACTACCTCACCGAGATCGTGGACGACATGAACGTGCCGGTGATCTGCTACGGCCTGCGGGCGGACTTCAGCGGGCGGCTGTTCCCCGGTTCGGAGGCATTGCTGGCCTGCGCGGACATCATTGAGGAGGTCAAGACCATCTGCTGGTGCGGCAAAAAGGCCATCTGCAACGCCCGGTTTGACGAAAACGGCGTGGTACTCAAGGAGGGGGAGCAGGTGGTGCTGGGGGCCAACGACTGCTACATCGGCCTATGCCGGAAGCACTGGAAAGCGGGAGATTTGGGGCCGGAAAGAAGTGCGGAGCCGTCGTGAGCAGCGCGGATGGACTGGAGCGAGGGAAAAAGCCCAGCCGCCGCATAGCGGAGGCAGGCTTTGCCCGAGTCGGAGGGAAGCCGCGCGTCGCGAACGGGCGCAGCATGACAACAGCCAATGAAGATGCAAAAATGATCTGCTCCCTCTGCCCCCGGCGGTGCGGGGCCTTGCGGGGCGCTGACCATGGCGAGGGCTTCTGCCAAATGCCCGCCCTCCCCGTGTGCGCCCGGGCCGCCCTCCACCTGTGGGAGGAGCCCTGCCTCTCCGGCACAACCGGGGCGGGGACAGTGTTTTTCTCCGGCTGCACCCTGGGCTGCGTGTTCTGCCAGAACCGCTCCATCAGCCAGGAGAATTTCGGCAAAGCGCTCACCGAGGACCAGCTGTACGTCGTCTTTCAGCGGCTGGCGGATCAGGGCGCTTCCTGCATCGAGCTGGTCACCCCCACCCAGTTCACCCATGTGCTCAGCCGGGTGCTGGAGCGGCCCGTTCCCAACAGTCTGCCGGTGGTGTGGAACAGCGGCGGGTACGAGCGCCCAGAGGTTTTGCGCACACTGGAGGGCAAAGTGGACGTATATCTGCCCGACCTGAAATACGTCACGCAAGAGATTGCCGCCAAGTACTCCAGCGCGGGGGATTACCCAGAGGCCGCCAAAGCCGCAATTTTGGAGATGTACCGTCAGCGGGGGCCGGCGCGGCTGGAAAACGGCCTGCTGAAAAGCGGCGTGCTGATCCGGCACCTCATCCTGCCGGGACAGGTAAACGAGGCCAAGCGGGTGATGGACTGGGTCGCGGAGACGTTCCCAACCGGCGCGGTGCTGTTCTCCCTCATGGCCCAGTACACGCCGGTGGGGGAGCTGGACGGCTTCCCGGAGCTGCGCCGCCCCCTGCGGCCCTCTGAGCTGCGCGCCGCCCGGGCGTATATGGAAAACCTGGGTCTGCCGGGTTACGTCCAGGAGCTGGACGCCGTGGGCGAGGGCTTTATCCCCGCCTTTGATCTGACCGGGCTTTAAAAAGGGCCGGACGCTTTCGCGTCCGGCCCTCTGCCGTTGATTGGTTTGTGATGGGATTTTACGCCGCCTGGGCCAGAGCCGCTTCCAGCTTGGCAAAGAAGTCGTTGAAGATGACCTGGGCTTCCTCGCCCATGATGACATCA
>CAMWRX010000062.1 GCA_947176765.1 uncultured bacterium | reverse complement strand
GTCCTGGTCCCCCTGGTCGTCCCCGCCGCACACCGCCGCCAGGGCGACCGGCCCCGCGCCGTCCACGCCCAGCACCCGCACCAGGCCCAGGCCCTCCGGTTCTTTCGGCGCGGGCCGCCAGCCCGCCAGAAGCACAGCCAGCGCCACCGCCAGCAGCAGCCATTTTCTCACCCCTGATTCCTCCTGTTCTCCGTATTCAAGTAGTCGGGCCGGGTCTTGACCTCGGGCAGCGGCTCCCGCAGCACCACGTGCCCCTCCTTCTGCTTTCCGGCGTTGGAGGCAAAGGGGGTGAGATACGCAATGCCAAAGGTCTCCAGCATGGCCAGCCGGTACACCAGCGCCAGCCCCAGCAGCACCAGACCCGTCAGTCCTGTCAGCCCCCCGGCGATGGTCAGCCCAAACCGCCAGATGCGCAGCGCCCCGGCGAAGTCCTGGCTGGGGGCGGTGTACCCGGCGATGCCCGCGATGGCCACCACCACCAGCACAGCGGGGGAGACCAGCTTGGCCTCCACCGCCGCCGTGCCCACCACCAGCCCGCCCAAAATGGACACCGTCTGCCCGATGGAGGAGGGCAGGCGCAGCCCCGCCTCCTGCAAGACCTCAAAGGCCAGCAGCATGACCAGTATCTCGGTCAAGGTGGAAAACGGCACGTCCGCCTTGGCCGCAATAATGGACAGGGTGAGCTTCACCGGGATCAGCTCCGGGTGAAACAGCACCGCCGCCGCGTACAGCCCCGGCAGAAACAGCGTGACCAGCATACACACATACCGCAGCACGGACAGCGCCCCGGCCACCGCCCAGCTGGTACTCCGGTCCTGTCCCGTGCGGAAAAAGCTGTCCAGGGTGGCGGGGAACAGCCAGCCCATGGGGATACCGTCCACCAGCACCCCCACCCGGCCCTCCGCCAGCGCCGCGCAGAAGCGGTCGGGCCGCTCGGTGTAGGCCGTCAGGGGAAAGGCCGTGTGGCTCTCGTCGACGACATACTGCTCCAGATTGCCCGTCATCAGCAGCGCGTCGATGTCGATCTGCTCCAGCTTGGCCTTCACCTGGGCCGCCAGGTCGGGGTTGGCGATGCCGTCCACATATAATACGTCCACCGGCGTCACCGACTGCCGCCCCACGGCCTGCTCCTCGATCTTCAGCTCCGGGGCCCGGAACCGCCGCCGCACCAGGGACGTGTTAGTGCGCACGCTCTCCACAAAGGAATCCTTGGCCCCCTTCACGTCCGGCTCGTTCTCCGGGTCGGAAACGGAGCGCTTTTCCTCCGTCCCCGCCGACAGGGTGAGCACCTTGTCCTTCCCCGGGAAAAACAGGGCCACCGACCCGTCGATCATATCGAAGATCACCTGGTCCGCCTTCTCCCGGCTCTGAACCACCAGGGAGTACAGCCCGCCCTTTTCCATGAGGTCGAAGGCGGCGTCCATATCCGGGGCGTTCCGCAGGGCCTCGTTCTGGGTCAGGGGCCGAAGCACGTAATCGCACGCCCGCTCGTTGCGCACCTGTCCGGCGATAAACAGCATTTCCACCTGCCGCCGGGGATCGTTGTTCAGGTAGAGCGTCCGGCGGTTGAAGTCGGCGCACCGGTCGAACACGTTGGCGATGGCGTCCGCCGTGACAGGGCAGTCATACCGTGGCTCCTGCCGGGGGTGGGGCGGCGGCGTCTGTTTTTTTGTCCCGAAAATACCCATGGCGTTGTCTCCTGATCCTGGTGTCACGCTCGGATTGGACGCGCCGCCGGGCCGCTTTCGCTTCGTCTCGCTTTACAAACAGAAATACTTGCGTATTTCTTGGTTTGCAAAGCTCGCTCCGTTCCAAGCTCCCCTGCGCGTCTATCCTCACGCTTCTTTTCCACAGTATCCCTGAACGAAATGTAAATTATGCGTCCAAACAAATATCCGCCTGTACAACCGGGCGCTTTGATGTTATAATATAGTGTCTTTTTATGTGTCAGAGCAAAAACGGTAAAGGAGCACCCCCTATGAACACCAATTACGACGTGATGATCCTGGGCACCGGCGAGGCGGGCATTTACGCCGCCTACGAGCTGGCGTTGACGTGCCCCTCCGCCAAGGTTTTGGTCATTGACCAGGGGGCGGACATCTACCGCCGCCAGTGCCCCATCGTGGCGGGCAAGGTGCGCTCCTGCGTCCAGTGTAAGGTGTGCTCCACCATGTGCGGCTTTGGCGGGGCAGGGGCCTTCTCCGACGGCAAATTCAATTTCACCACCGCCTTCGGCGGCTGGCTCACCGATTTCCTGGAGCAAAAAGAGGTCATGGAGCTGATCGACTATGTGGACGCGCTCAACGTGAAGCACGGCGCGACGACAGAGGTCTACTCCACCTCCACCCCCGAGGCAAAGGCGCTGGAGCGGGAGGCGCTGAAGTACGACCTCCATCTGCTTCAGGCCAGGTGCAAGCACCTGGGTACGGAGAACAACCTGAAGATCCTCACCAGCATTTACGAGGCCATCCGGGAAAAGCACACCTTCCTATTTGACACCGCCGTCACGGACATCGAGGCCAAGGACGGCGTATACACCCTGGTCACGGAGAAAGGCGAGCGCTTCACCGCCCCCTATCTCATCGCCGGCCCAGGCCGCTCCGGGGCAGAGTGGTTTTCCAACCAGTGCAAAGCCCTTGGCCTGGAGCTGCTGAACAACCAGGTGGACATCGGCGTGCGGGTGGAGCTGCCCGCCACGGTGTTTGAGCACATCACCGACGTGGTGTACGAGTCCAAGCTGATCTACCGCACCAAGCAGTACGGCGACCAGGTGCGCACCTTCTGCATGAACCCCTACGGCCATGTGGTGGCGGAGAACGTGGAGGGCATCAACACGGTGAACGGCCACTCCTACTCCGACCCGGCTTTGCGCTCGGAGAACACCAACTTCGCCCTGCTGGTGTCCAACCGCTTCACCTCCCCCTTTAACGAGCCCTACCGCTACGGCAAGCACATCGCCTCGCTGTCCAACATGCTGGCAGGCGGGGTGCTGGTGCAGCGCTTCGGTGATCTGGTGGGGGGCCGCCGCACCAACGACCACCGGATGTCCAAGTCCTTCGTCCGCCCCACCCTCACCGCCGCCGTGCCGGGGGACTTATCGCTGGCCCTGCCCAAGCGGCAGCTTGACGACATCATCGAGATGATCTACGCCCTGGACAAACTGGCCCCCGGCACCGCCAACTACGACACCCTGCTCTATGGCGCGGAGGTGAAGTTTTACTCCGCCCGCATCAAGCTGTCCAATGAGCTGGAAACCGCCCTGCCCGGCTTCTTCGCCGTGGGCGACGGCGCGGGGGTAACCCGCGGGCTGGCGCAAGCCGGGGCTTCCGGCGTGAAGGCCGCCCGTGTGGTGGCCCAGCGGCTGAGCGTCCGGTAGGGGCACACACCGCCCACCACAGGACAACGTTCCATAATTCATTTGTCCAGTTTTTTACCCTCGAAAAGTTACAAAACTGTAACAAGCCGTTTCCCGGCCCGACGGCGCAAATCCCTGCCGCCGCTAGGTTTTCAACAACTTCCACCGAGTTTTCAACAATCTCAACACCACGCTTTTGTGGGCGACATAACAAATGTCAAGGGAAACTTTCCCGGCTTATCCCACAAATTTTTATTGGAGGGCTCTTCCTTGAAACGAACCACACCCGTCATCCCCGCTGAGGACATCCAGCGGCAGAAGGAATACTGCGCGGAGCTGCGCGCCCTGAACGCCCAAAAATCCCCCGCCCCCCTGGCCTATGTGGACACCTACGGCTGCCAGCAGAACGAGGCCGACTCGGAGCTGCTGCGGGGTATGCTGTGCGACATGGGCTACGAGATCACCGACACCGACAAAGGAGCGGACGTCATCGTCATCAACACCTGCGCCATCCGGGAGCACGCGGAGCAGCGGGTGTTCGGCAACGTGGGGGCGCTGGTCCACGGCAAGCGGCGCAACCCCAACCAGATCATCTGCCTGTGCGGCTGCATGGCCCAGGAGCCCCATGTAGCGGAGCGGCTGCGCCAGTCCTACCGCCATGTGGATTTAGTATTTGGCCCCCAGGCCCTTTGGCGGTTCCCGGAGTTCCTGCGCCGGGTGTACCTGCGCCGGGGCCGGGTGTTCGAGACGGAACCTTCTGACGGCGCCATCGCCGAGGGCCTGCCCGTCCGCCGCTCGGGGAAGCTGAAGGCCTGGGTGTCCATCATGTACGGCTGCAATAACTTCTGCTCCTACTGCATCGTACCCTACACCCGGGGGAGGGAGCGCAGCCGGGAGCCGGAAATCATCCTCAATGAAATCCGCGAGCTGGCGGCCCAGGGCTACAAGGACATCACCCTGCTGGGCCAGAACGTGAACTCCTACGGCAAGGATCTGGAGGGCGGGATCGACTTCCCCACCCTGCTGGAGCAGGCCGCCGCCATCCCCGGCCAATTCCTCCTGCGCTTCATGACCTCCCACCCCAAGGACGCCACGGAGAAGCTCTTCGACGTGATGGCCAGGTGCGATAAAGTGGCCCCGGTGATACACCTGCCCTTCCAGTCGGGGAACACCCGGGTGCTGACGGCCATGAACCGCCGCTATACCCGGGAGCAGTACCTGGACAAGGTGCGCGCCCTCCGGGAGCGCATCCCCAACGTGGTGCTCACCAGCGACGTGATCGTGGGCTTCCCCGGCGAGACCACCCCGGAGTTCGAGGACACCCTGTCTTTGATTGAAGAGGTGCGCTTCGACGCCCTGTTCACCTTCATCTACTCCCCCCGGAAGGGCACCCCCGCCGCTGAACTGCCCGACCCTATGCCCAAGGAAGAGAAATCCGCCAACTTTGACCGGCTGGTGGAGGCCCAGAACCGTATTTCCCTGGAAAAACACCGCTCTTACATCGGCACGGTTCAGCGCTGTCTCATTGACGGCGCGGGGGAGGATCCCCGGAACAACCTGACCGCCCGGACAGCGGGCAACCGCCTGGTGCACCTCAACGGCGACCAAGCCCTCATTGGACAGTTCGCCGATATCAAAATCATTGACTGCTCCACCTGGGCACTGTTCGGCGAATTAGAAGGAGACCCTAAATGCCAATGACCCGACGAGACATCATCATCCAATGGACTGCCTACCTGCTCACCCTGTGGCTGGTGGCGGTGGTCAATTACTATGTGCTGGGCCCGCTGCCCATCGCCCTGCCCCTGCTGCTGCCCATCCTGGCGGTGGCGGGGGGGACGCTGGAGGGCGCGCCCTTCGGCGCCATCTACGGCGGGGCCTGCGGGGCGGTGATGTCCAGCCTGGGCCACCTGAGCCCGGGGTGTATCGCCGCGCTCTCTCTGTTCGGCTGGGCGGCGGGGCTGACCACCCAATACGTCCTCCGGCGGGACGTACTGGGCCACCTCATCTGCTCCGCGGTTGCCGCCCTGATCTGGGAGCTGTGGACGGTGGGCGGCCGTCTGATCGCCCATACCGCTCCGCCCCAGGTGCTGCTCCGGGTGGCGGTGCCGGAGCTTCTGTGGACCCTGGCCCTGGCGCTGCCGGTATACTGGGCGGGCCGGTTCTGCTGTGTCAACTACGGGAGGATCTACCATGAATAACCCCTTCGACCCATCCCATATCCAGGAGGAAAAGGCGGAGCGGGAGGCCCGCCGTCTCCGTCTGCGCTCCCATCTGCTCATCGCCCTGTTCTGCGCCGTGCTGCTGGGCTTTGCCGCTGTACTCTACCAGACCCAGATCGTGAACGGGGACAACTACCTGACCAACTCTGAAACGAGCACTCTGTCCAGGGAGGGGGTGGACAGCGTCCGGGGGGAGATCCTGGACCGCTACGGCCGCGTTCTGGTGTCCAACGAGATAAGCTACAATGTGGAGCTGGACTGGGACGCCATGGGCTCTGACCGCCTGTCCATCCTTGCCCAGCTTCTGGACATCTGCCGGGAGGAGGGGGTCACCTGGGCGGACTCCCTGCCCATCTCCAAAACCGCCCCCTGGGCGTACACCACCGACACCCCTCTCTACTTCGTATCGGTGACGGAGGAGGGGAAGGAAACAACCATTCCCACGTCGTTGGGCCGTCTGGCGGTGAAGTGCGGCTGGGCGAAGGATGCCACCAAAGCCCAGTTCACCGCGGGCAGACTGCTGACCACCATGTGCCAGACCTTCGGCCTGATTGAGAAAAAGAACCCTCCCCGCCTGCCAAACCGGACGCTGGCCGGCGCGCTGGCGGCCGGTGGCCAGGCCTCCGGCCTGCTGGATCAGAGCGGCTCCGTTACCCAGGCTGACCGGGATCTGGCCGGGGTGCTGTACGAGCTGTATCTGCGCCGGTATGAGGTGAACAACAACCCCTATATCTTTGCCCGGGGGGTGGACATCACCTTCATCACCAAGGTAAAGGAGCGCGGCCTGAGCGGGGTGCGGGTGGAGGTGTCCACCTCCCGGAAGTACAGCACCAACTGCGCCGCCCACGTGCTGGGCTATACGGGGGCCATCCCCGCGGAATCCTCGGAGCACTACAAGGAGCTGGGCTATCCCATGAACGCCACCGTGGGCAGAGCCGGGGCGGAGTTGGCCTTTGAGAGCTACCTCCACGGCTCCAGCGGCACCCGGCTGATTGAGAAGGATCAGAACAACAACATCATCAGCCAGGAGTGGCAGACCCGGCCCGAGCCGGGGAGCAACGTGGTGCTCACCATCGACAGCGCCTTCCAGTCCACCGTGGAGGACCTGCTGGCCCAGTACGCCGCCAAGCAGAAGGAGTCCGGCGGCATGGCGGCGGCGGTGGTGGATATGACGGGCGGCGTGCTGGCCCTGGCCTCCTATCCCACCTATGACCTGTCCACCTTCTGGGAGAACTACGCAGAGCTGGTCAACGACACGGAGAACAGGCCCCTGTACAACCGGGCCACCCAGGGCCTGTATGCCCCCGGCTCCACCTTTAAAATGTGTACCGCCGTGGCGGCCCTGTCCGAGGGGGTCATCACCACCCGGGAAAAAGTGGAGTGTACCGGCCGGTACTACTTCTATCCCGACGTATCCCCCGCCTGCTGGATCAATCCCGGGCGGCACGGGCTGGAAACCGTGACGGACGCCATCAAGGACTCCTGCAACATCTTCTTTTACGACGTGGGGCGGCGCACCACCATCGCCGTCCTCCGGGAATACGCCCAAAAATTCGGCCTGGGCGAGTACACCGGCATCGAGATCCCGGAGTACAAGGGCTGGGTGTCCGGCCCGGAAACCTCCAAGCACTTCGGTCAGGACTGGTACGAGGGCCTGACCATGTACGCCTCCATCGGCCAGGACACCAACCAGTTCACCCCCCTCCAGCTGGCCAACTACGTGGCCACCCTGGTGAACGGCGGCAACCACTACCAATGCCACCTCCTAAAAGAGCTCAAGTCCAGCGATTACAGCCAGGTGACCCAGGTGTGTGAGCCGGAGCTGCTGGACACCATCGACATTGATCCCGAGCATCTGGCGGCTGTCAAGCAGGGGATGTACGACCTGTCCAAAACCTGGAGCATGGCCCGCTACTTCGACGCCCTGCCTGTGGAGGTGGGCTGTAAGACAGGTACCGCCGAGACTTCCTCCAGGGCGGCCTCCACCAACGCCGTGTTCGTGTGCTTCGCCCCCTATGACAATCCCCAGGTGGCCCTGTGCCTGGTGGCGGAGGGCGGCGACGCCGGCGGCAGCCTGGCGGAGATTGCCGCCGGCATCCTGGCGCAGTACTTTTCCACCGGCAGCTCGCTGAACGCCGTCCCGGCGGAGAACACGCTGCTGCGATAATCAAGCAAAAGGGCCGTGCCGGAATTTTGTTCCGCACGGCCCCCTCTTTATGCCCTTGTCCATAAATTATTTTTGACGGAACGCACAAAATAAAATTGGCCGAAATCCAGCGGTATTTATCAGCATCCTGCGTCCCATTTTATGGCAACCCCCTTATTTTCAAGGCTTCCACAACTTCAACAGAAACTTCCACACAATTGTGCAACACTGTCTCAGAAATTTTTCCGCGCGATCCGGTTGACATAAGTTCTGTCAAGAGGAATTTCCCGGTGAAATCCACGATTTTCAGAATTTCGGAAAAATGATTCAGTTTCGGATCTTTGCGGCAAAAAGAGCGGCCCCCCTTTGGGGCCGCTCTTTGACTTGGTCAAGCTCTCACAAATTCCTCCGCCACCTTGGCGATGTTGTCCGCGCACAGGCCGAACTCCTCCAGCAGCGCCGCCGCCGGGCCGGAGTGGCCGAACACGTCGTTGGTGCCGATGCGCCGCACCGGGGTGGGCCGCTTCTCGCTGAGCAGGGAGCACACCGCCTCGCCCAGCCCGCCGATGACGGAATGCTCCTCACAGGTGACGATCTTCCCGCAGTCAGCCGCCGCTTTGAGCACCAGCTCCTCGTCCAGGGGCTTGATGGTGGCCATGTTGATGATCCGGGCCTCGATGCCCCGCTGGGCCAGCAGCTTCCCGGCCTCCACTGCCTCGGCCACCAGCAGGCCGTTGGCAATGATGGCCACGTCCGTGCCGTCCCGCATGACATCGCCCTTGCCGATGGTGAACTCGAAGCTGTCCTCGTCGTGGAACACGGGCACCGGGGAGCGCCCAAAGCGCATATACACCGGGCCCTCGTGCTCGTAGGCGGCTTTGACCATGGCCCTGGCCTCCACCGCGTCGGCGGGGGACATGACCACCATGCCGGGGATGGAGCGCATGAGGGCGAAGTCCTCCAGGCACTGGTGGGAGGCGCCGTCCTCGCCCACGGAGATGCCGCCGTGGGAGGCGCCGATCTTCACGTTCAGCCGGGTATAGCCGATGGAGTTGCGCACCTGCTCATAGGCTCTCCCCGCCGCAAACATGGCGAAGGAGGAGGCGAACGCCACCATGCCCATGGCGGCGGCTCCGGCGGCGGCGGCCATCATGTTGCCCTCGGCGATGCCGCAGTTGAAGTGCCGGTCTGGGAACGCCTTGCCAAACACCCCAGTCATGGTGGAACCCGCCAAATCCGCGTCGAACACCACGATGTTGTCATGGATGGCGCCCAGCTCCTTCAGGGCCTCGCCGTACCCCGTCCGGGTGGCGATTTTCTTCACGTCCGCCATTTTACATCGCCTCCAGTCTGGCCAGTTCGGCGTTCAATTCCTTCAGCGCCGCCTCGGCCTGCTCGTCGTTGGGGGCCTTGCCGTGCCAGCCCGCCTGGTTCTCCATATAGCTGACCCCCTTGCCCTTGGTGGTTTTCATCACAATGGCGAAGGGGCGGCCCATCACGGTGCGGGCCTGGTCGAAGGCGTTTTCCAGCGCGTCAAAGTCGTGGCCGTCCACCTCCATGGCCTCCAGGCCAAAGGCCCGCAGCTTGTCCAAAATGGGGTATGGGCTCATGACCTGCTCCACCGGCCCGTCGATTTGAAGGCCGTTGTTGTCGATGACCACGCACAGGTTGTCCAGCTTGTAGTGGTGGGCGAACATCAAAGCCTCCCACACCTGGCCCTCCTGGATCTCGCCGTCCCCCAGCAGGGTATACACCCGGCAGGGGTTGCCCTGCTTCTTGGCGGCCAGCGCCATGCCGCAGGCGGCGGAGACGCCCTGGCCCAGGGAACCGGTGGACATATCCACCCCGGGGATGGCCTTCATGTCCGGGTGGCCCTGGAGGTAGCTGTCAATGTGGCGCAGGGTCTTGAGGTCCTCCCAGGGGAAGAACCCCTTCAGCGCCAGCGCGGCGTACAGCCCGGGCGCGCAGTGGCCCTTGGACAGCACGAACCGGTCCCGGTTCCGCTTCTCGGGATCCGCGGGATCCACGTCCATCTCTTTGAAATAGAGGTAGGTAAACAGCTCGGCGGAGGACAGGCTTCCGCCCGGGTGGCCCGCCTTGGCGGCATGGGTGCTCTCAATGATGCCGATGCGCACCTTGCAAGCGGTGATTTGCAGCGCCTTTTTCTCGTTGGCAGTCATAAAATTCCTTCTTTCTTTCGGCAAGACCGCACAATGAGGCGCGAGCGGTTTGCGGGAATTCGTTGTTAAGACAGATCCAGCTCCCTGGGGTCGGGGGCGGAAAAGCGATAAATGGTGGTGCTGTGGTACTCCTCCCCGGCCCTCAGGACACAGGAGGGGAACTCGGGCCAGTTGGGGGTGTCGGGGAAGAACTGAGTCTCCAGGCAGAAGCCGCAGCGCTTGCCGTAGGGGGCGCCCCCCTTGCCGGCGGGGCAGCCGTCCAGGTAGTTGCCCGCGTAGAACTGCACACCGGGCATGGTGGTAAAGGTCTCCATCACAATACACGTATCCGGCGACCAGGCCCAGGCAGCGGGGCGCAGCTTGCCGTCCCAACCGTCGATGACCCAGTTGTGGTCCCAGCCCCCCGCCATGGCAAGCTGGTCAAAGTCCTCGTCGATGCAGGCCCCAATGGGCTGGACATGGCGCAGATCCATGAACGTGCCGTCCACCGGGGCAATCTCCCCGGTGGGGATGGAGCCGGGGACAATGGGGGTGTACCGGGAGGCGTTCAGCCGGATGTCCTGGCTCTCCACGCTGCCGCTGTCGTGCCCGGACAGGTTGAAGTAGCAGTGGTTGGTGAGATTGCATACGGTATCCCTGTCGCTCACGGCCCGGTAGTCGATGCTGAGCGCACCGCATCCCAGAGTGTAGGTCACCCGCACCTTCAGCGTGCCGGGGTAGCCCTCCTGCCCATCGGGGCTTGTGAGGGATAGGGTGACGGAATTGTCCGTCTGCGCCTCCACCGTCCACACCTGCTTGTCAAAGCCCGCCAGTCCGCCGTGGAGGGCGTTTTCCCCGTTGTTGGCGGCAAGGGGGTACTCCACGCCGTTCAAGGTGAACTTCGCCCCGCCGATGCGGTTGGCGTACCGGCCCACCAGAGCGCCGATATACTTGTCCTGCGCCCGGTAGTCGTCCAGGGTATCGAACCCCAGCACCACATCCACCGGGTTTCCGTCCCGGTCAGGAACCATAAGCGAGCGCACCGCGCCGCCGTAGGTAATGATCTCACAGGACATCGTCCCGCCCCGCAGGGTGAGCTTGTCCACCTGAGTTCCGTCTGGCATACGGCCAAAGGCCGTTCTGTTTTGTTCCATCGCGCCTCCGCTCCGCCGGGCAGGCCCGGCCTGTAGACAGGTTGCATATGTTCATACGCGTTTATGATACCACATTCCACCGCCGAAAACAACCGCAAACCGCTTTTTTCTCTCCGGCGGCGCTGTAAGCGTCAACAAAAATTTCTGCCTGGGTGTTGGCAAACCCCTCACTTTTTGATATACTGCTGCATATTGATAAAATGGTGAAGTATATGCCATGGAAAGGATGGTGGAGCGGTTGCGCGGTTCCCTCCCAAAGTTAAAGGCAAAGCTGCTGGAAGCGCTGAGCGCGGTGCTGCCCATCGTGGGCATCGTGGTGGCGCTGTGCTTCAGCGTGGCCCCTATTTCCCCCAGCATCCTGCTGTGCTTCCTTCTGGGCGCGGCCATGATTATTGTGGGCGTGATGTTCTTCACCCTGGGGGCGGAGGCTAGCATGACCCCCATGGGGGAGCGGGTGGGCACCGCCGTCACTCGCAGCCGCAGCCTGCCGGTCATCATTGCCATGGGCTTTCTGCTGGGCTTTCTCATCACCATTTCGGAGCCCGACCTCCAGGTGCTGGCGGGGCAGGTGCCCGCCGTCCCCAATATGACGCTGATCCTGGCGGTGGCGGCGGGGGTGGGCATCTTCCTGGTGCTGGCGCTGCTGCGTATGCTGTTCGCCATCCCCCTGCCCCCCATGCTGGTGTTTTTCTATATTGTGGTGTTTGTCCTGGCCCTGTTCGTCCCCCGGGACTTCCTGGCCGTGGCCTTCGACTCCGGCGGTGTCACCACCGGCCCCATGACCGTCCCCTTCATCATGGCCCTGGGCGTGGGCATCTCCGCCATCCGTAATGACCGCCACGCGGCGGACGACAGTTTCGGCCTGGTGGCCCTGTGTTCCATCGGCCCCATCCTGGCAGTGCTCATTCTGGGCATGATTTTCCGCCCCGAGGACGGCGCGTATACCGCCCCCGTCCTGCCGGAGATCTCCAACTCGGTGGAGCTGTGGGCGCTGTTCCGCTCCGGCCTGCCCACTTACATGAAGGAAATCGCCATTTCCCTTCTGCCCATCACGGCCCTGTTCGGGATTTTCCAAGTGGTATCCCTGAAGCTGTCCGCCCGGAAACTGAAAAAGATCGGCGTGGGCCTGGTCTATACCTATATCGGCCTGGTTTTGTTTCTCACTGGGGCCAACGTGGGCTTCATACCCGCGGGCAATTACTTAGGGCAGGTCATGGCGGGGCTTGACCACCGCTGGCTCATCGTCCCGGTGGGCATGGTCATCGGCTACTTCATCGTCAAGGCGGAGCCCGCCGTCTACGTGCTCAACCGCCAAGTGGAAGAGATCACCGACGGCGCCATCTCCTCCTCCGCCATGGGGGCCAGCCTGTCCGTGGGCGTGGCTGTGTCCATCGGCCTTGCCATGGTGCGGGTGCTGACAGGGGTGTCCATCCTGTGGTTCCTCATCCCGGGCTATGCCATTGCCATTATCTTGTCCTTCTTTGTGCCGAGAATTTTTACCGCCATCGCCTTCGACTCCGGCGGCGTGGCCTCCGGCCCCATGACGGCCACCTTCCTGCTCCCCTTCGCCCAGGGGGCCTGCGTGGCGGTGGGCGGGAACATCGTCACCGACGCCTTCGGGGTGGTGGCCATGGTGGCCATGACGCCCCTCATCGCCATTCAGATCCTGGGCGTGGTCTACCAGATCCGCCAGCACGCCGCCAAGGCCCAGCCCGCCCCTGTGCTGTCCTTTGACGAGCTAGATGACGATGCTATTATTGAACTATAAGGGGGAGGGAGCGGCTTGAACGAATTGTATTTGATGGTCACCATCACCGAGCGCAGCTCCGCCAGGCGGTTTTTGGAGCTGTTTGCCCGGCACAACGTCGCCGTCACCCTGAGCGCCCTGGGCGCGGGGACGGCGCGCAGCGAGCTGCTGGACTACTTCGGGCTGGAAAAGACGGAGAAGGAGGTCACCTTCTCCATGGTCACCCGGAGCACATGGCGGGCGGTGAAGGCCGCCATGCAGCGGGAGCTGAAGATCGACGTGCCCGGCACGGGCATCGCCTTTATCATCCCGCTGGCCAGCATCGGCGGCAAGAAGCCGCTGGCCTTTCTCACCGACGGCCAAGGCTTTGAAAAAGGGGAGGAGAGCGTCTTGAAGGACACGAAATACGAGCTGCTGGTGGTCATCGCCAACCAGGGCCACACCGAGCTGATTATGGACGCCGCCCGGGAGCAACAGGCCGGGGGCGGCACCGTCCTCCACGCCAAGGGCACCGGCATGGAGAAGGCGGAGAAATTCCTGGGTTTCTCCCTGGTGAACGAGAAAGAGATGGTGTTCATCGTGGTGAAGTCGGAGACCCGGAACCGCATCATGCGGGCCATCATGGACAAGGCGGGGCTGAACACCAAGGCCCAGTCCATCGTGTTTTCCCTGCCCGTCACCGGCACCGCGGGTATGCGCCTGCTGGAGCTGGCCGGCGACGAGACGGACGAGTGAGCGGCATTCTTGTATGCGGCTGCAACGGCAGCGGCAAAAGTACGCTGGGCCGGGCGTTGGCCGGGCGCCTTGACTGTCACTTCATCGACATCGAAGACCTCTATTTCCCGAAAACGAACCCAAATTACCTATATGACAGCCCCCGTTCACGAAGCGAAGTGGAAGCGCTTTTTCTGTCTGAAATCCGGAGGCATGAAAGCTTCGTGCTTGCATCAGTGAAGGCCGATTTTGGGCAGGCCATCCCCTCATTTTTCCAATGCGCCGTGTTTCTCCAAGTTCCCAAGGAAATACGGATGCAGCGGGTAAGGAACCGCTCTTTCCAAAAATTCGGAAACAGGATGCTGCCCGGCGGCGACCTGTACCAGCAGGAGGAGCAGTTTTTCCGCATGGCCGCATCAAGATCGGAGCGTGATGTGGAGGACTGGCTCGGCACGCTCCACTGCCCCGTACTCTCCGTGGACGGGACAAAGCCGATTGAAGAAAATATTACACTCATTATCAAAGGACTTGACAATATGAAACAGGAAAAAAGCTGCGGCGCGGTGATCTTCCGCGAGGATGACAACGGCAGGCGTTTTTACCTCATCCTCACCAGCACCAAGGGCCATGTCACCCTGTGTAAGGGCCATGTGGAGCATAAGGAGACAGAGCGCGAGACCGCTACCCGCGAAATCATGGAGGAAACCAGCTTGACGGTGGACTTCCTCGACGGCTTCCGGGAGGTCATCACCTACTCCCCCCACCCCCATTGCACCAAGGACGTGGTGTTTTTCCTGGCCCGGGCCCACGACGGCGGGATCGTCTGCCAGCCCGAGGAGGTGGCGGACGCCCGGTTCCTGCCCTTTGACGCAGCCATGGAGCGGCTCACCCATTCCTCCGACCGGGAGACCCTCCAAAAAGCGGAAGCCTTTCTGGGCGGGCGGTGAGCCATGCCCACCCCGCTTTACGACAGCCTCCGGGCATTGGCCGCCCAAAATCCCCTCCGGCTGGATATGCCCGGCCACCATGGGATGCCATTTCCAGGAGGCTTCCCCTGGCCCTCCGGGATCGACTTCACGGAAAACGGCGCTACCGGCAACCTGTTCGGGGACGAACCCGACGCCATCCAGGCAGCCGAAGGCTGCTGGGCCAAGCGTTTTGGCTTTGATTCCTGCCTGTTCCTCACTGGGGGTTCCACCCAGGGGGTACACGCGGGACTGGCCCTTCTGTCAGGGCAGGGGAGCGCGGTGGCCCTGGATCGGGGCAGCCACCGCTCCGCCTATCACGCCCTGGCCTTGCTGGATCTGATGCCCCACTTTCTCACCCGCCCCTGGCTGGAGGAAGAAGGTATAACCGGCCCCATCCTGCCCGAGGCAGTGGAAGAAACCCTCAAAAAGCACCCAGAAATCAAAACTGTTTGTATCACATCCCCCACCTATTACGGTGTGTTGTCGGACATCCCCGCCATTGCGGCGGCGTGCCACGCCCATGGCGCAAAGCTTATGGTGGACGGCGCCCACGGGGCGCACCTGCCCTTCCTGGGCTATGCCGGCTTCCAGGCAGCGGACGTGGTGGTCATGTCCGCCCACAAAACCCTGCCCGCCCCCGGCCAGACCGCCCTGCTGTTTGCCAACGGCTTTGATCTGGCCCAGCTCCAGCGGTGGGGCGCGGTGTACGGCACCTCGTCTCCGTCCTATGTCCTCATGGCCGCGCTGGATCTGGCGCGGGACTACATGGAGGGGGAGGGCACGGCCCGCTATCGGGAAACGGCCCGTCTTGCGGAAGCCCTGCGCCAACCCTGGCCGTCCCTCACGGAAAAAGACGGCCTGTCCCTGGACCCCACCCGGCTCACCCTGTTCAGCCCAAACGGTTTCGCCCTGGCGGACGCCCTGCGGGAACAGGGCGTATACCCGGAGATGGCCGACCGGGGCCATGTGGTGTGCATCCTCACCTGCGCCGATGGCGAGGCGGAATTTGCCCGCCTGGATCGGGCGCTGTCTAAGACCGGGCTTACCGGCCCCTGCGCCCCC
>CAMWRX010000061.1 GCA_947176765.1 uncultured bacterium | reverse complement strand
CCTTTGCGTTCAGGCTGCTGGCTCCGCCCATCGTTCGCTGCGAAAATGAAGGATTACCGCAGCCGTTTAAAAGCAGGTCAGCCCTTCGCCTTGGCGTCTTTTTTGCCCTCCTTGCCCTTCAGAAGGCCAAGCTGAATAGTGAGGATAGTGGCAATGGCCAGGGCGAAGGTGTAGAAGGAATAGGGGACGATCTCGTTGAACTCGCAGCCCATCTGCGCCTGGGCCATCAAAATGGCGTTGGCGTGGGGGACAAAGGTGACGCCCAGACAGCCGCCGATGTCGATCAGGCTGGCCATGCGCTTGGGGGCGATTTTGTACCGGTCGCCCAGTTCCTTCACGATGGGCACCGTGATGATGATGCCCAGGGTGACGTTGGCGATCAGGGCGGAGACAATCAAAGGAATCAGGACCAGGATGTACTCGCAGCTCTTCTCACCCTTGACCGGCTTGGTGAGCTTATCCACCATCCAGTCCAGACCGCCGTAGTAGCGCACCAGGCCCACCACGCCGGAGATCATGATGGCAAAGGACACGAACCAGAACATACCCTCCATGCCGGAGGAGATGCCGTTGATCCACGCGATGAAGGAGGTGCCGGTGGCAATGCCCAGGACCCCCGTGAGGGCCATGCCGATGGCCAGAACCAGAACCACGTCCATGCCGATGATGGCCAGAACCAGGACCGCGAAGTAGGGGAGGATGGTCAGCAGATTATATTCCCCCGCCTCCATTGCCACAGAACTCGCGGCGCTGCCCATGCCGGTGAAGTAGAAGGCCACCACCGCCACCAGGGCCGCCGGAAGGGCGATGCGGAAGTTCATGCGGAATTTGTCTTTCATCTCCGCGCCCACGCCCTGGGTCGCGCCGATGGTGGTGTCAGAGATCATGGACAGGTTGTCCCCAAAGTAGGCGCCGCCGATGGCCGCCGCCGCAGCCAGGCCCAGGCTCAGCCCGGTGCCCTCGCACATGGCCTGCGCCACAGGCAGAATAGCCGCCAGGGTGCCGATGGAGGTGCCGATGCAGATGGACATCACCGCGCAGAGGATGAAAATTCCGGGGATCACAAAGTTGGACGGGATCAGCGCCACGGCCAGGTTGGCCATGGAGGATTTGCCGCCAATGGCGTCCGCCGCGCCGGCAAAGCCTCCGGCCATCAGGATAATCAGGCACAGCTGCATGGCCCCGGACCGGCCCGCGCTGGCAAAGTAAATCTCTGCCTTCTGGGCGATGGTCTCCTCCCGGTCAAAGAAAATCAGGCCCACCAGCAGGCCCACCAGCAGGGGGGCGTACCGAATCATGACGGTGAAGGGCTTCGGCGTCCCCAGAATCGCGTAGACGATACCGCTTCCAATGTAGAGAGCCAGGAAAATCAGCAGGGGCAGCAGGCCAAGCCCCCCATAATCCTTTTTGCTTCTCTTGTTTTCCATATGTTCCGCTCCTCTCTTTTTTATTCGTGCAAAGTAAGAAGTAGCAGCCCCGCCGTGACAGCCGGCGATGGTCTGTGATTCTGTTCTCTCACCTCCCTATCGGTTCTGCTGTGCCTGCAAAAGGTTCGCATCAACTCGGACGCCCCCCACGGCACGGACGTTCAGACAGCTTCAGCAAACCCCGCTGGGCAAATCTTATGGTCCTGTGAGCAAATATTATTCATATTTTACCATGTTTTTTGGTGATTTGCAACAAAAATTTTCTGCTCTTTGATTCGCAGGGTGCAGTATATCATTAAGTGCGAAAGAGCTATTTACTGTAAAATGCGGAAATGCGGTAGATTTTCCCCGCCGGCTATGGTACAATTCAGCCGATGACAGGAGAGATGCGTTTATGGATATGACCTTAAAGAACCTGAAGGCCGGAGAGAGTGCCGTGATTACGGAGGTAGGCGGAGAGGGCGCGCTCCGGCAGCATTTTCTGGATATGGGTGTGATCCCGGGTGCGGAAGTCACGGTGGTGAAGTTCGCGCCTATGGGGGATCCCGTTGAATTGCAGATCCACGGCTATGAGCTGACCCTCCGGCTGGCGGATGCGGATCAGATTGCCGTCAGGCCCATTCAGGAGAGGACGAATCAGCACTGCCGTGTGGACCGGTTTGATCCCTCGGAGCACCCGGGGCTGGGGGAGGACGGAAAATATCACGCCAGGGGGGATGGCGAGGCGCTGCCGGAGGGGACGCTGCTCACTTTCGCCCTTGTGGGCAACCAGAACTGCGGAAAGACCACTCTGTTTAACCAACTGACCGGCGCCAACCAGCACGTGGGTAATTTTCCGGGCGTGACCGTGGATCGGAAGGACGGGCCCATCAAGGGGCACCCTGAAACGCGGGTCACCGATCTGCCGGGGATCTATTCCATGTCGCCCTACAGCAGCGAGGAGATTGTCTCCCGGAATTTTGTCCTGGGAGAGCGGCCCCGTGCCATCATCAACATCGTGGATGCCACCAATATCGAGCGCAACCTGTACCTGACCATGCAGCTTCTGGAAATGAACGTCCCCCTGGTGGTGGCCCTCAACATGATGGACGAGGTTACCAACAACAACGGCTCCATCGATATCAATGGGATGGAGGCTATGCTGGGCGTCCCCGTGGTCCCCATTTCCGCCGCGAAAAATCAAGGGGTGCGGGAGCTGATAGACCATGCCCTACATATCGCCCAGTATCAGGAGCGGCCAAGGAAGCAGGATTTTTGCAGCAAGGACGACCACGGCGGCGCGATCCACCGGGCGATCCACGCGGTGGGCGCTATCCTCGAGGACCACGCGGAGCAGGCCGGTCTGCCGCTGCGGTTTTCCGCCACCAAGGTGATCGAGGGGGATGCGCTGATTCTGGAGCAGTTGAAGCTGGATCAGAATGAGAAAGAGACCATCGAGCACATTGTCGCGCAGATGGAGCGGGAGGGCGGAATGGACCGCAGCGCCGCCATTGCTGATATGCGCTTTGACTTTATTGAACATGTCTGTGAGCGCACGGTGCAGAAGCCCCGGGAGAGCCGCGAGCGCATCCGCTCGGAAAAAATCGACAGGGTCCTCACCGGGAAATGGACGGCCATCCCCTGTTTTATTGCCATCATGGGGCTGGTCTTTTACCTGACGTTTAATGTGATCGGCGCATTCTTCCAGGAGCTTCTGGAGACGGGGATCGACGCGCTCTCTTTGGCGGTAGACGGTTGGATGACCGCCGCCCATGTCAACGAAGCGCTTCACAGCCTGGTAATCGACGGGATCTTTGGCGGTGTGGGGAGCGTCCTGAGCTTCCTGCCCATCGTGGTTACGCTGTTTTTCTTCCTGTCCATCATGGAGGACAGCGGGTATGTCGCCCGCGTGGCGTTCTTTATGGATAAGCTGCTGCGAAAGCTGGGGCTTTCAGGGCGCAGCATCGTGCCGATGCTGATCGGCTTTGGCTGCACAGTGCCGGCTGTGATGTCGACCAGGACCCTGCCCAGTAAGCGCGACCGAAAAATGACCATCCTGCTCACGCCGTTTATGAGCTGCACGGCAAAGCTCCCCATCTACGCCTTCTTTGTGGGCGCGTTTTTTCCCGGACAGGGGGGGCTTATCATGACCGGGCTGTACCTGCTGGGTATCGCCGTGGCCATCGTGGTGGCCCTGCTGTTTAAAGAGACGCTGTTCAAGGGCGAGGCGGTTCCCTTTGTGATGGAGCTCCCGAATTATCGGATGCCCGGGGCGAAAAACGTGGCGCAGCTTTTGTGGGAAAAAGCCAAGGATTTTTTGAACAAGGCGTTCAGCATCATTTTGCTGGCCACCATCGTGGTGTGGTTTTTGCAAAGCTTTGATTTACATCTGAACACCGTATCCACGCCTTCGGAGAGCCTGATGGCGGCGGTGGTTGGCTGGCTGGCCCCGATTCTGGCCCCCCTCGGGCTGGGCGACTGGCGCATCGTGACCTCGCTGGTCAGCGGTTTCATGGCAAAGGAAAGCGTGGTCTCTACCATGGAGCTGCTGTTCGGCGGCGGGATCCAGGCCGCGTTGACGTCGGTTGACGCCGCGACGATGCTGGTGTTTTCACTTTTGTATACCCCCTGTGTGGCCTCCATCGCCGCGATCCGCCGGGAGCTTGGGGGCAGATGGGCAGTGGGCGTCGTGCTTTGGCAATGTGCGGTCGCCTGGATCGTGGCGTTTTTCGTGCGGGGTGTTTGCCTGGCCATCGGCGTTTAGGAGGGATATAATGAACGGCGCTGATATGATTGTTGCAATCGCGGTGGGGGCGATGGTTTTGCTGGCCGCCGCGATGATCCGAAGGAACAGACGGAGTGGGAAGAGGAGCTGCGGCTGCCAGTGCTCTGATTGCGGGTACGGCTGCGGGAAAAGCATACCGGCCGGTGAAAAGAGGCCTGTGGGGTAGTGTCAAGAGTTTTGCGCAAATTCAGTTGCAGTCTCCAGCAAAATGAGGTCGGCTTGCGATGGTAGTGTCAAGGCAAATAAATCGCCGCGCGGAGGCATTTCGCCTCTGCGCGGCTGTTAATTTTTTGCGGTTTGCCAAGACGCGGCTCGCCCATTATTTGCCCGCGATGGACAGGCCCTCTACCAGCACGCTGGGGCTGACGAAGGCGGTGGGGGATTCGGAGGTGGGTGTCTTGGGGTCGTTGCCCACAGCGGCGATGCCCTTGAGCAGGCTGAAGAAGTTGCCCGCCACGGTGAAGGAGCGCACCGGCGCGGTCTTTTTGCCGTTTTCGATCAGGAAGCCGGCGCTTTGCAGGGAGAAGTCGCCGCTGATGGTGTTGGCCCCCGCGTGGAGGCCGCCCAGGAAGTCAATGAGCACGCCGTTCCCGGCCTTCTCCAGTAGCTGCTCCTGGGTCAGCTCGCCGCTGGCCAGGTACATGGTAAAGGGTTGGATTTCCACCTGGGCGTCATAGTTCTCCTTGGCGGCGTTGCCCGTGGTGGCCTTGCCGGCTGCCGCCGCGGTGCGCAGGTTGTACAGCAGGGTGTTCAGTACCCCGTTTTCGATCACGTTTTTCCGGAAAGTGGGGCTGCCCTCGGCGTCGAAGGGCATGGGCATGGCGCTCTTGGCGTAGAAGGGGTCGTCCACCAGGGTGACGATGGGGGCGGCGATGGTCTCGCCCTCCTTGTCCTTCAGCAGAGAGAGGCCCTTCTGCACGTTCTCGGCGGAGAAAACCCCGGCGTAGGTGCCCAACAGCTGGGACATGGCCTTGGGGGAAAAGACCACCGGCATGGCCCCGGTGGGGGGCACCCCCGCGCCCAGAGCGGCCCGGGCCCCGTCGGCGGCCTCAGCGGCGTCGGCACCCAGGTCAAGCTTGTCCAGCTCACCCAGACTGATTTTGTACTCGTTGGCTTTCTCGCCGCCCTCCGTGCCGTCGCTGACCACGGCAGCCAGCGCAGCGCCGTCAAAGCTGTTCTCGTACCGCAGGTCCAGCCCCTTGGAATTGCAGATGGCGATGCAGATGCGCTCGGAAAAAATCTGGGTCTCACTGCCGTCCACCACGCCCGCCTGGGCGTACAGGGCGTCTTGTCCCGCCAGTGCGGCCCGGCGCAGGGCGTCGGCGGTGGGCCTGGGCGCGTCATTGGTGGTTACGTCCTGGTAGTTCTGCCCGCCCTCCGCCAGGTACTCCGGCTGGTCGTTTTCCAGCGTGGCGGCGTTGTCGGCGGCCCGGCGCACCAGGGCGCGGGCGCTCTCCTCGCTCAGAAGCTGGGTGGAGGCATAGCCCATTTTGCCGTTCACCAGACAGCGCAGGCAGACTCCGCCCTCGCTGCTGCTGGAAAACTCGTTGATCTCATGGCGGAAAGCAGACGCGGAAGTGCTCTCAAACAGCTCATAGTACAGCTCATACGCTTCGATGCGCAGCGCGGCGGCCTCATCGGCCACGAACTGCCGGAATGTCTGAAAATCCATGATCGTAAGCCCTCCTTTATCTGCCGCCCACGGTGATGGACGATACGCGGATGAGCGGCTGCCCCACGTTGGTGGGGATGGAGCCGCTGGACGAGCCGCACATACCCTGGCCGCACAGCAGGTCGCTGCCCACCATGTCGATCTTCTGGATCACTTCGGAGCCCTTGCCCACCAGGCTGGCCCCCCGCACCGGCTCACAGACCTTGCCGTTGCGGATGAGATAGCCCTCGTTGACGGCGAAGTTGAACTCGCCGGTGACCGGGTTGACCGAGCCGCCCCCCATCTCCTTGGCGTACAGCCCGTACTCGATGGAGGAGATGATGTCCTCGTTTTTGTCGTTGCCGGGGGCGATGAAGGTGTTGGTCATGCGGGAGGTGGGCACGAAGCTGAAGCTCTGCCGGCGGGCATTGCCGGTGGGGGCCATGCCCATGCGGCGGCCGTTGAACTTGTCGATCATGTAGGATTTCAGCACGCCGTTTTCGATGAGTACATTGCGGCGGGCGGGGGTGCCCTCGTCGTCGATGTTGATGGAGCCCCAGTCGTTGGGGATGGTGCCATCGTCAATGGCGGTGACCTTTTCATGGGCGATCTTCTGGCCCAGCTTGCCGCAGAACTGGCTGTTGCCGTAGGCCACGCTGGAGGCCTCCAGCGAGTGGCCGCAGGCCTCGTGGAAGATGACGCCGCCGAATCCGTTGCCGATGGCCACCGGCATCACCCCGGCGGGGCAGTAGCCGGCCCCGGCCATGGTGACGGCCTGCCGGGCGGCGTGGAGCCCCACTTCCCGGGGATCCACCGTCTCAAACAGCTCCATGCCGCGGCGGGCGCCGGGGCGGCAGCCGCCGGTCTGGGTCTCGCCGTTTACTTCGGCCACGGCGTTGACCATCATCCGGGTGCGGATCTGTCGGTCCTGGGTCCACAGGCCCTCGCTGGTGGCCACCAGGATGCGGTGATCCACATCCAGCAGGGCGCCCGTTACCTGTACGATGGCGGCATCATAGCCGCTGGCGGCGGCACAGGCCTCCTTCAGCAGGGCTGCCTTGTCAGCGTTGGACACGCTGGTGGGGGCGACGAGAATGGGGTGGATGTCCCCGGACAGACGCTCCCGCAGGGTGACGGACACCTCGGCCTTGCCCTCGGCCAGGGCCTCGGCGGCCCGCTGGGCGCAGCGCAGCAGACCGGCCTCGGTGGTGTCCACCGTGGTGGCCATCACGCTGCGCAGACCCAAAAACACCCGCACAGCGGCGCCGGCGATCTGGGCGTCATGCACCGAATCCACCTTGCCGCCCACCAGGTTGACGGTGTGGTTCAGGGTGTTTTCGGCAAAGATCTCGGCGTAATCCGCGCCGGTGGAGGCGGCTTTTTGCAGCACGCGCTCACAAATTTCTTTTGATATCATTGGCAATTCTCCTACTCTTTGATTTGCTCTGTTTATCCGATTTTATCCAGTATAAACGGGCCGGAGAGCAAAGTCAAGGGAGGGCTCACGCTTTGATCCAGCTCTCGTCCGAGGGATTGTTCCGGAAGGCGAGGAGGCGGGCGATATCTTCGGGGGCGATGTAGCCCCCGTCCGCCGCCGCCTGGGCGATGGTGTCGAAATCGGTGAGGCTCACATTGCGTACGTTGGCGGCGGCCAGCCGGTCAAGCCCCTTTTTCATTCCGTAGGTAAAGATGCTGGCGATGCCCAGCACCTCGGCCCCCGCATCCCGGAGGGCCTCCACCACCTCGATGACGCTGCCGCCGGTGGAGATCAGATCCTCGATGACCACCACCTTCTGGCCCGGCTCCAGCCGGCCCTCGATCTGGTTCTGTCGGCCATGATCCTTTTGGCCGGAGCGGACGTAGCCCATGGGCAGCCCCATAAGATGGCCCGTGATGGCGGCGTGGGCGATGCCTGCGGTGGAGGTGCCCATCAGGACTTCCACGTCAGGGTACTCCCGGCGGACGGTCTCCATGAGGGCGTGCTCCACATCATTGCGTACCTTCGGCGCGGTGAGGGTCAGCCGGTTGTCGCAGTACACCGGGCTTTTGATGCCGCTGGCCCAGGTAAAGGGCTGGTCGGGGCGAAAGAAAACCGCGTGGATCTCCAGCAGATCCTGGGCAATTTGTTTGGAAATAGCGTCTGAAGTAGTCATATCTGTCACATTGTTACCCATGGTGGGCACCTCCTATGATTTCGTTTAAATCCTGTATTCCGTATTGTTCCATGACCCGGGGCAGGGCGGCAATGATGTCCCGGCAGGCGAAGGGGTTTACCAGGTTGGCCGCGCCCACCTGTACCGCCGTGGCCCCCGCCAGCATGAGCTCGATCACATCCTCCGCCGAGGACACCCCGCCCATGCCGATGATGGGGATACCCACCGCCTCGTAGACCTGGTATACCATCCGCACCGCCACCGGGAAAATGGCCGGGCCGGACAGTCCGCCCGTCTGGTTGGCCAGCACGGGCCGCCGGGTGTTCAGGTTGAGGCGCATGGCCAGCAGGGTGTTGATGAGGCTGATGCCGTCCGCCCCCGCCCCCTCGCAGGCCCGGGCGATGGCGGCGATGTCCGTCACGTTGGGGCTCAGCTTCATATAGACCGGCTTGGTGGTGACCGACTTCACCGCCCGGGTCACCTCCGCCGCCATTTCCGGGCTGGTGCCGAAGCTCATGCCGCCGCCGTGGACGTTAGGGCAGGAGATGTTGACCTCCAGCCAGCCGATCTGCTCCTCCTTGTCCAGCAGGGCGCAGGTGCGCGCATAATCCTCCACGGAAAAACCGCCCACATTGGCCATGATAGGCTTGTGAAAGACGGAGCGCAGCCTGGGCAGCTCCTCGGCAATCACCCGCTCCACCCCGGGGTTTTGAAGGCCCACGGCGTTGAGCATCCCGGCGGGAGCGTCCGCGATGCGGGGGGTGGGGTTCCCAAACCTGGGTTCCACGGTAGTTCCCTTGAAGGAGAGTGTGCCCAGGCAGTTGATGTCGTATAGCTCGGCGAATTCATAGCCGTAGCCGAAGGTTCCGCTGGAGGGGATGACCGGGTTGTCCAGCCGGATGCCGGACAGCTCCACCTGGGTGCTTACCATAGGAGTTCCTCCTTTGCAAATACCGGGCCGTCCCGGCAGATCCGCTTGCTTCCCGCTTTTGTCTCGCAGCTGCACCCCATGCAGGCGCCGAAGCCGCAGCCCATCCGCTCCTCCAGGCTCACAAAGCCGGGGGTGGGGGCGGCGGCGCACACCGCCTTCATCATGGGCAGGGGGCCGCAGGCGCAGAACACGTCATACTGCTCGGGCAGGGCGTCGGTAACAAAGCCCTTCACCCCGGCGCTCCCATCCACGGTGGTGATCACGGTGTCCACGCCCAGGGCGCGGAACTCTTCCTCATAGAAGATGTCGTCTTTGCTGTTGAAGCCCAGCACCGCCGCCGGTTTTTTGCCCTCCGCCAGCAGGGCTTTGGCGAGACCGTAGAGGGGCGCGACCCCAAGGCCGCCCCCCACCAGCAGGGGGCGCTGCCCGCAGCGGGACAGGTCGAAGCCGTTGCCCAGGCCGCACAAGAGATCCAGTGTTTGGCCTTCCCGCAGTTCGGCCAGAGCCGCCGTCCCTTTGCCCACCACCTTGAACACAAGGGTCAGACTGTCCTTATCCCAGTGGCAGACCGAGATGGGCCGCCGCAGAAAGCAGCCGTCCAGTTGGATGTTGACAAACTGCCCCGGCGCGGTGATGGACGCGGTGTCCCCCGAGAGTCGCAGCTCCCAGACGCCGCGGGCCAGCGCCCTGCGCTGGCAGAGCGTATAAAGTCCCTGTTTCACAGATAAGCCGCCCCCTATTGTTGCCGTATTTTGGGAAATTCCCAAGTTTCCGATACTATATCATAGCCTTTCCCATTTGTAAACCCCAAATTTCACTTGTCCCCGTCCGGTACCTTTGGCCCGCCGCGTCTTTTGACGATCAGCATATCTCAGTTGGCCGGAATCAACGCGTAACAAAATGTTTACAGAAATTTCAGCGTTGGTTTAAGTTCGTTTTTGGCTCTTCGTGTAGACTAACCACTGCCGGATCTACGGTTGAGCAAAGATATGGGTGTCCCTGGACGGGGTGACGCTCCACTGCGACGACGGCGCGGCGATCCGGGTCGAGCAGGCGGACAAGGTGTTCCTGACGCTGGCGGACGGCACAAAGAGCACTATCACCTCCGGCGCGCAGTACGACGCGGAGATAATTGCGTCTGGTGTGGACGGGACGATCTATTCCCGGGACGATTTGACCATCAACGGGAGCGGCGCCCTGGTGATCGACGGGGGGTACAGGCACGGTGTGGTATGCAACGACGACCTGGTGATCGCCGGCGGAGACATCACGATCAGCGCCGCGCAGGACGGTATCCACGCCAATGACAGCGTGCGGATCCGGGGGGCCGCGCTCTCCATCTCCGCCGGTGACGACGGCATTACGATGTCCAATGACGATGAGACGGCGTTTCTCTATGTGGAATCGGGCAGCATTGCCATACCCGCCTGCTACGAAGGGCTGGAGGCCATTGACATCACCATCGCCGGCGGAACCGTTGACATTGTGGCGTCAGACGATGGAATCAACGCCAATGGGAGCGGGGACGGTTCCGTCATTCGGATCACCGGCGGCGACATCACAATTACCAACCCCTCCGGCCGGGACGGGGACGGACTGGATTCCAACGGCAGCATCTACATAGAGGGTGGCAGGGTTTTCGTCAGCGTTTCGGACAGCGGCGGGAACTGCGCCCTGGACTATGGGCATGAAAACGGCGGCGAGTGTATCGTCAGCGGCGGCACCGTCATCGCCTGCGGCGGCAGCATGATGGCGGAGGGCTTTGACGCCGCCTCGCCCCAGGGCTTTCTGATGTACAGCACGTCGGCGGCGGTAGGGACGGCAGTCAGCCTGGCGGATTCCGCTGGCCGTGAACTGCTTTCCGGGGAAATTCCCTGCGGCTTTTCCTCCGCTGTGCTCAGCGCGCCCGGACTGCGGGTAGGCGATGTCTGCACGCTTACGATTGGCGGCGAGCGGGAGCAGATTACGATTGACAACACCCCGTCCTCCGGCTTTGTGACGGCCGGGATGTTTGGGGGCGGGACGCGCGGCGGCCAGGGCTCTGCCGGTGGGAAAAATATGGAACCGCCCGGAGCATCGGAAGGGGGCCCTCCCGCAAACGGCATGGGCGGATTGCCCGACGATTCCGACTTTCCGGGAAACCGGGAGCGCCCTGACGGTATGCAGCCGCCCGATGGGGCGGATATGCCCGATGGCGGAGACCGGCCGGATCAAAAAGAGTTCCAGGAAACGGGAGGAAGGCCCTTTGGCTCTGACGCTGGGCAAGACCGGGAGGACGCGGCGCGTTCCCCGCAGCGGGATTGGGGGCAGACGTATCCCGAGGACGGCGCCGCATTGTCCAATCTTTCGGCTGAGACGTTTGTTTTGCTGGGCGTCTCCGTGCTGGTCCTGCTGGCCGGCCTAGTGTTCGCAATCAAGGTAAAATAAAGGATGCCCCGGCAGTCCATCTGCCGGGGCATTTTGGGGGCTTGACACTGATTCGCAGGGTCGCTCCAATGCTTTGCCGCACATTCGTCAATTCTTCAATCTGGGAGATTCAAAAATGATAGGATTACCCTGGCAGCTCACCCGGCCGAATTTAACTTCTACGCTGCCGCCATCCGCGAGATTCGGATAGATTCCGTCGAGAGCCTCTACGTTCACCAAACCGCAATTCCCCTTCAAACTAAAAATGCCGGTTAGCTGAGATTCCCTGCCACAATGGGTTGCGTAAAGGATGTCACCGCCCAGGGCGCGGACCGAATAGGAGCTGTCTGTCAGCAGCGGATGCTGCTTCAGCGTGTAAAGCCGCCGCAGCTGCTCTGTCCGGTCCGGGCCGGAGGTCCAGTCCACAGGATCTTTCTCAAAGAGATTGGGCAGGTGGGCGCAGCTGCATTCCTGACCGCCGTAAAGCAGCGTCGTCCCTTTTTGGAAATAGAGGAACGCCGTCCAGTTCAGAAGGGCAGCCGCGTCAGGGATGGCGGCCGCGGCACGGAGCTGGTCATGGTTTTCCAGGAAACGGAGCTTTACATAGTTATCCGGGTAGATCGTTTCCTGCTGGCTGATGGCCTCGGCGTACCGGCTTAAGGGAAGATTTCCCTCCAGATAGCCCTGGAAACGGGTGAAAATATCATACTCATAGCTGATGTCAAACGCCTGGAAAATTTCCGAGTCAGACAAAGCGGGGAGGCCCTCGGCCCGGGCCGCGGCGACGAACTCCGTATGCACCGACTCTGCCAGCCAGATACAGCCTGGATGGACAGCCTCCACTTCCTCTCTGGCCCGGAGCCAGAAGTCCAGGGGCACCAGGGAGGCCACGTCGCATCGGAAGCCGTCCACCATGGAGGCCCAATATTTTAATGTTTCGATCTGGTAATCCCACAGACCGGGGTTGGTGTAGTCCAGGTCCACAATGTCGGTCCAGTCCCCGACATGGTTGCCCAAGCTTCCGTCGGGCTTATGATAGAACCACTCTGGATGGTTCTGAACCAGCCAGGAATCCGGCGAGGTGTGATTGTACACGACATCAATGATACACTTCATGCCCAGCCGGTGGATCTCATCGGTCAGATGCCGGAAGTCCTCCAGGGTGCCATAGTCCGGATGGACCGCGCGGTAATCGGAAATGGCGTAAGGGCTGCCGATGGTGCCCTTGCGGGCCTTCTTGCCGATGGGATGGATGGGCATCAGCCAGATGATGTCCACGCCCAGGGACTTGATCCGCTCCAGATCCCGGCAGACAGCCTCAAAGGTGCCCTCCTGGCTGTGGTTGCGGACAAATACCGAATAGATAACCTGATTGCGGTACTTTTTTGCTGTATTCTTTGCCATAAAGATACCTCATTTCTTGACTTTTTGCCCCTTTTGCTTTTTAATTACCTTGCGTAACAGGACAAAGGGCCGCCCACAGGCGGCCCTTTCATCAGTTAAGTTGTGCAACGCTTTCCCCCTCGATCAATTGGAAGGGGATCATCTCATGCACCGGGGGACTTCGGCGCTGGATGCTGCGGAGGAGGGCCTCCACCCCGCGTTCAGCCAGCTGCTGGGTATCCTGACGGACGGTGGCCAGCCGGGGCAGGGAGTACTGCCCAATGGCCACTCCGTCATAGCCCATGACGGAGATGTCCTCAGGGACCCGCTTGCCCAAATCATGCAGGGCACGAATGGCCCCCAGGGCCATTACATCGCTGACGGCGAAAACGGCGGTCAGGTCAGGGCAGCGCTCCAACAGCACCCGGGCGGCGGCGTAGCCGTCTTCCAGGGAGTAGCGGCACGGCTCACACTGGGATCTCCCGTCGAAGGGGAGGCCCAGCTCCTGACAAGCCTGCTGGCAGCCCAGATAACGGCTGTAGCCGATCTGGAAGCAGGACCAGTTGCCTCCCAACATCCCGATACGGCGGTGGCCCCTCTCCGCCAAAAACCGCACCGCTTGACGGGAGGCCTCCCGGTCGTCGGTGGTGACGGAGGACAGGTTGTCAAACCCCAGGTCTACGGCGGTATTGGTCAGCAGCACGCAGGGGATCGTGATCCCCCGAAATTCGGACTGGAACAGCTCGCGGTCCCCCCCCAGGAACAGCATACCCAGGGGCTTGCGCTCCCGGCACAGTTGGAGGGCGTAGACCACCTCATTGGCATCCTCGTCCAGATAGTAGACGGCGGCGTCCCGCCCCGCGTCCTGGAGCAGCTGCTGGCAGCGCTCCACCAGATCGGCGAAGAGCATATTCATGGTTCCCTTGACAATGATGGCAATACTGCTGCTGGCCTGCTGCTTGAGATGCTTGGCGTTGGTGTTGGGCTGGAAGCCTTGCTCTGCCACCACCGCCATTACCTTCCGGCGGGTCTCCTCACTGACGTCGGGGTGGTTGTTCAGCACTCGGGACACGGTGGCCACGCCTACACCGGAAATACGGGCGATGTCTTTGATGGTCATTCGCGTCCCTCCTGTTCCAATCGACTATTCTACCTCATTCGCGCCTTTGATTGCAACCCCTTTTTATGGAGATTCTGCCCCAGGCGGGGGATGAAAGCCTTAGCCCTTCACCGCGCCGGCGGCCACACCCTTGATGATGTGCTTCTGGCAGGTGAGGTAGAACACGATGACCGGGATAATGGACAGCAGGATCAGGGCCGTGGTGGCGCCCAGATCCACGGTGCCGTAGCTGCCCTTCAGGTACTGGATGTGGATGGTGATGGTGCGGTACTTCTCCAGGTCCAGCACCAGGTAGGGGAGCAGATAGTCGTTCCACACCCACATGATCTCCAGGATGCCCACGGAAATCATGGTGGGCTTCAGCATGGGCACTACCACCATAAAGAAGGTGCGCACCGGCCCGCAGCCGTCGATGGCGGCGGCTTCCTCAATCTCCAGGGGGATGGACTTGACGAAGCCCACGAACATGAAGATAGCCAAGCCTGCACCGAAGCCCAGGTATACGATGGGGATGGTCCAGGGGGTGTTCAGCTTGAGTTGGTCCGCGGTGTTAGACAGGGTGAACATCACCATCTGGAAGGGGACCACCATGGAGAACACGCACAGGAAGTAGAGGATCTTGCAGAACAGGGAGTTCACCCGGGCGATATACCACGCGGCCATGGAGGTGCCCACCAGGATGAGGGCGGTGGACAGCAGGGTAATGACCACGCTGTACTTCACGCTGTTCCAGAAGGGGTATTTGCCGAAGGTCATGCCCTTGACAAAGTTATCGACTCCGGCCCACATCTCGCTTCCGGGGAGGGGGACCGCAAAGGTGTCGGTCTTGACAAAGGTGTTCAGCTTGAAGGAGTTGATGAGCACCGCCAGCACAGGCAGCACATAGATGACGCAGATAATGCCCAGGATGATGGACAGGATCATTTTGTTCCTGCGTTCCGAAGCCAGACCGTTCATTATTGCTGCACCTCCTTTTTACGTGTGTAGGCAAGCTGGGCCAGGCCGAGGCCCGCCACTAGGATGAAGAAGATGACCGCCTTCGCCTGGGCCGTGCCGTGAGCGTTGATGTTGTTGTTGTAGTAGGTGGTGTAGATGTTGAGCGCCAGCATTTCAGTGGTCTTGATCATGGTGCCGCCGGGCTGGGTGATGATGGGCTGGCCGGCGGTGAGGGCCAGGTTCTGGTCAAACAGCTTGAAGCCGTTGGTCAGGGACAGGAACATACAGATGGTGATGGAGGGCATGACGTTGGGGATGGTCACCCTAAACAGGGTCTGGGACTTGGAGGCACCGTCGATGCGGGCGGCCTCCATCATATCCTCGGGCACCGCCTGGAGCCCGGCGATGTAGATGATCATCATGTAGCCGATCTGCTGCCAGCACATGAGGATGATCAGGCCCCAGAAGCCGTACTTGGAGTCCATCACGATGGAGGTGGCGAACCGGCTGAGGATGCCGTCAAAGATCATGGACCAGATGTAGCCCAGCACGATGCCGCCGATGAGGTTGGGCATAAAGAACACCGTGCGGAAGATGTTGCTGCCCTTGATGTTCTGGGTCAGGGCGTAGGCCACGGCGAAGGCCAGCACGTTGATGAGTACCAGGGACACCACGGCATACATCGCGGTGTACCAGAAGGCGTGGGTAAAGCTGGCGTCTTTGAAGGCCCGGAGGTAGTTGCCGAACAGATTGTCGAGCCCCAGGGGCTTGGCATCCTTGATCAGTTTGAACTGGCAGAAGGAGAGGTAGATGCCCTGGATGAAGGGCCAGACGAAGCCGATGGCAAAGGCGGCTACCACTGGGCCCAGGAACAGCGGGAACCAGTGCCGGGTGGACCGGCGGATGGTATTGCCGCGGGTTAGTTTTTTCCGTTTCAAGGTATACCAGCTTCCTTTCCTATTTGTGTCGTGCGGTACGAACCCTCTCTCAGTCCCGCTCAGCTGATGAGGGGGACTGAAACAGAGGTGGGGCGGGCGATCACGCCCGCCCCGGTGGAGTATAAACAACGCCGAGCCCACCCGACCACGCAAAAAGGGGGTTGGCCGGGTGTGGGGTGTAAAAAAAAGGG
>CAMWRX010000060.1 GCA_947176765.1 uncultured bacterium | reverse complement strand
CCAGGAGATGTCGAACCCCCGTCATCCTTCTGGATATTTGCCAAAACACCCTTCCTGGCCTCGACCAGGGCCCGGATCCCCTCGCTCATCAATGGCGGGCGGGGCTCTGTTAAAAAGCAGTCGGGGGCGAGGACATATTCCACGCCGTATTTTTCGCTGTCCTTACAGATCGCGTTTTCGAGCCGCTCCCCAAGAAGCCGCTTCAGATCCGCCAGATCCAAAAGATCGGTGATCCCGTTTTCCCGCAGCAACTCATAGCAGAGGAGATAGCATTTCAGCTCGTCCCCGCCGACGTCCGTTTTTTCGTTCAGATAGGCGAAAGCGTCCCTCAAAATTTCTTCGTAATAGGATGTGCGCCCGCCAAAGCAAACCATGAAGGCGGCCAGGGAAATGGTGGGGTTATACCCCATCAGGCCGTCGCCGTTTTTCTCCCACCAGATGGCGTGGGGATATTCCTTGTTCGTCTCAATGGCAAACAGCCATCTCCGCTGCCCCTCATCAAAAGAATCGTGGGATCGCAGATAGCGAATGATCCCATTTACGATATCTTCGGCGCCTTTCAGCGCCCCGATTCGGTGCAGGGTGATGATCGCGTCGTTGGTGGCGATGGGATTGGAATTGGGGTTCCAATTGTCCGCCTCCAGTCCATGGCCAAAGCCGCCGTCCGGATTTTGGAATTTGCTCAGTTCGCCGACAACGGCTTGTTTTGTTCCGCCCTCAAAATATCAGCGGTAAATCGCCCGCTCTAACGGGCGGGCATTCTCAAGAATAAAGCGGCTTGCCGCCTGACTGTCCATAACGGTGCCCCCTCACAGAGTATGAGCTTGATCAGCCCCGCTCCAGCGTCCAGTACCCATCGTAGGCATACCCGGTCTTGCCCACCAGGAGGTGCTCCGATTTGGCGAAGCCCAGCCGCTGAAGGGCGCGGATGCGCTCCACGGCGTAGATGGGCGCCTTGGTGATGATGATGCCGCAGCCAAACCCCTCAAAGACGGTGGGGGTGATAAGCCCGCCGACTTCGGCCAGGACGTCCTCCGTCTCATAGCCGCTCTTCACGTCGAGGCGCAGAATGCCCGCGCCGTTGAACGGGTCGTCGGGCTCCGAGGCCCGCTGGCACACCTCAATGGTGCCCACCACCTTGGACGCGGCCCGGTCCACGATGGCCCACCGGATGAACCATCCGTTCTCATAGGACTGTTTCCAGAACCGAAGGGCGTTCTCCATCCGCTCCGGCGTATCATAGTAAAAATTGTCCCCGTCGCAGTTGTCGCTGTTGAAAAAGGGCAGAGCGTTTTTGTCGCTGTACACCTCCAGCAGGTCGGCACAGTCTCCGTCCTCCACCGGGCGCAGCAAAAAACGGGCGTTCTCCAAAGTCGGGCAGGTTTTGTAAAGATCCATGGTGATACCCCTCATCTTTTGGTAGTGTGTTTGGCTGGCCAGCCTGCTAATATTGTATCATGGAGCCGGGTAAAATGCAAGAACTTTTTGAACGAATGTTTGACAAAGGGGAACGGACGGTGTATACTATCAGGGAAAGGGGGGAGCGGCATGGATCGCGTTATCTACCATTGCGACTGCAACAGCTTTTACTGCTCGGTGGAGCTGCTGTCCCACCCGGAGCTGCGCCCTGTCCCCACGGCGGTGTGCGGCGACCCCAAGAGCCGCCACGGCATCATCCTGGCCAAAAACGAGCCGGCGAAGCAATTCGGCGTGCGCACGGCGGAGACCATCTGGCAGGCCCGGCAGAAGTGCCCCGACCTGGTGCTGCTGCCCGCCCATCATGGGCTGTATTACGAGTACTCCAAAAAGGTTAACGCCATTTACGACCGCTTCACCGATCTCATCGAGCCCTTTGGCATTGACGAGAGCTGGCTGGACGTGACAAACACCCTCCATCTGTTCGGCGGCGACCCGAAGGCGCTGGCCGACCGCATCCGGGACACAGTGCGGGAGGAGCTGGGGCTGACCATCTCGGTGGGGGTGTCTTTTAACAAAATCTTCGCCAAGCTGGGCAGCGACTACAAAAAGCCGGATGCCACCACCGTCATCTCCCGGGAGAATTTTCGGCGTCTTGTGTGGCCCCTGCCCGTCACGGATCTTCTATATGTGGGCCGGGCGGCGGCCAAGGTGCTGGGGCAGTACGGCGTGACCACCATCGGGGAGCTGGCGGCTTTCGACCGGAAAGCGCTGACTGAGCTTTTGGGCAAGCAGGGGGGCCAGTTGTGGGAGTATGCCAACGGCCTGGAGCACAGCCCCGTGGCCCCGGCGGGGACGTACACGCCGCCCAAGTCGGTGGGCAACGGGGAGACCTTTCCCCGCAATCTCATCCGTAAGGACGAGGTGAGCCGGGGGGTGGCCATGCTGGCCGACCAGGTGGCGGTGCGGCTGAGGAAGCACGCCATGAAGGCGTCCACCCTCCAGGTGACCATCCGCGACCCCAGGTTCAAGGACATCTGCCGCCAGCGACCCCTGGACGCCCCCACCAACACCGCCAGGGAGCTGTACCGGGCGGCGATGGATATTTTGGAGCGCAGCTGGAAGTCGGGGGCGCCCATCCGGGCCATCACCCTCACCGCCCACAATCTGATCCCGGAAGGGGAGGCGGCGGAGCAGATAGATCTGTTTCAGTCCGCCGCACCCCAAAAACGGGAACGGGTGGAGAAGCTGGAGCGCACCATGGACGCCATCCGATCCAAGTATGGCAGGGAGGCACTCACCGTGGCTGCCCTGGCCCGGCCACGGGAAGAGGATGAGGAGGACGGAGAGACGCCGTTTTGAGCGCAAAAATCCCGCCGGGTGGATGTATTCCACTCCAGCGGGATTGTTTTGTCTTACTTTGTGCCGAAGATGCGGTCGCCTGCGTCGCCCAGGCCGGGTACGATGTAGCTGTTCTCGTTCAGCCCCTCGTCCACCGCGCCGCAGTAGATGTCCACGTCGGGGTGGCTGCTCTGGATGACTTCAATGCCCTTGGGCGCCGCCACCAGCACCATCAGCTTGATGTTCTGGCAGCCGTAGCCCTTCATGATCTCAATGGCGGCGGAGGCGCTGCCGCCGGTGGCCAGCATGGGATCCACGATGAGCACGTCCCGCTCCGCCACGTCCCGGGGCATTTTGCAGAAGTACTGCACAGGCTCCATGGTCTCCTCGTTGCGGTACATACCCAGGTGGCCCACACGGGCGGCGGGCACCATGCGCAGCACGCCGTCCACCAGGCCCAGGCCGGCCCGGAGTATGGGCACCACGGCGAACTTCTTGCCCTTCAGGGTGGGGGCTTCCATTTTGCAGATGGGGGTCTCGATCTCCTTGGTGGTCAGGGGGAGGTCGCGGGTGGCCTCATAGGTGAGCAGCATCCCGATCTCGGACACGATCTCCCGGAAGTCCTTGGTGGAGGTGTTCTTATCCCGCAGGATAGTCAGCTTATGGGACAGAAGGGGGTGGTTTACCACGTGCACTTTTTCATTCATACCGGCAGCGCTCCTTTGTATTTATATAAACCCATTATACCACGGTTTCCATGCCCTGCCAATGGGGCGGGCTGTTTTTTTATATCCGACCACCTATCCCCGCCCAAAAACCGTTTATCCCGGTTTGCTGGACATTTGGGCCCGTGCCGGGTATACTGAGGGCAAAAGGGGGGATGTGCGGTGAAGGTGGAAATACAGTTTGACCCAAGCCTGGACGAACCTGTGGTCATTCTCCGTGCCCCCAGCCCCAGGTCGGAGGTGGAGGCTTTGGCTGCGCGACTCCGAGAAGTGACAATCCCCGAGCCCTTCACTGTCTACCGGGAGCGGGAGGCGGTGCGGGTGAGCCGCGACCTGGTGCTGCGGTTCTTCGCCGAGGACAAGGGAGTGTCCTGCCAGACGGGTATGGGCGTCTTTTCTGTCCGGCAGCGGCTGTACGAGCTGGAGGAGGAGCTGGTGGGCACCCGGTTTGTGAGGGTGTCCAACTCGGAGATCGTCAACCTGGATCGGGTGGCGGGTTTGGATCTGACGCTGGCCGGCACCATCAAGATGACGCTGGAGGGCGGGACGGTGTGCTGGGTGTCCCGGCGGTACGTGAAAAAAATTAAGCAGGCCTTGGGCTTGTGAAGGAGGGCGCGTGATGGAAGCATTCAAAAAACAGTGGCTCCCCCGGATGCTGGTGGGCGGGATGGCGGGCCTGCTGCTGGCGGCCATGTACCGGGACGTGCTGTTTAAAGGGGGCTATTCCATGCCCGCCCTTTGCAGGCCCCTGATTGACCGAGTGGGTATGGTTTGGGCGGTTGTGATCGCCTGCGCCCTCTTTTTCGGTCTGGGGGCGGTGGTGGGCATCGCCACCCTTCCCTTCGCCGACAACGGGCGGGAACTGGCGACGCAGTCTTTGATCCACTTCACCGCCACCGCCGCCCTGTGGTCGCTGCTGCTGGGGGTGTCCATCGGGGCGCGGGATCCGATGGCCTGGCTGTTATGGCTGGGGGCGCTGGCCCTGCTGTACTTTCTCATCTGGATGGTCCGTTGGCTGGGGTGGTATATGGAGCTGGCCGCCATCCGAAAAAAGCTGGGACTGGACCGAAAAAAGAAGGAGGGCAAAACGCCGTGAAAAAACAAACCCGTCTCTATAACATCATTTTCCCCATTTGGATGATCGTGGCGCTTCCCAGCCCGCTGTGGCTGGTCATCATCCCCGGCAATCTGCTGGTGGACTGCGCCGTGCTGTTTTTCGCCCTGCTGGCGCTGAAACACACCCAGAAGGGCGCGGTGGTGAAGCGGCTCTGGTGGAAGTTCTGGCTGCTGGGCTTTGCCGCCGACGCCATCGGGGTGGTGTGGATGTTCCTGGGCTGCATCCCCTCCGGGGACGCGTGGGAGAACACCGTGTCCCACGTCACCCACAACGCCTTTCACAACCCTTGGGCCTTTCTGTGGACGCTGGCTGGGGTGGCGCTGGCGGGCGTGTGTATCTACTTCTTTGACAAGCGGGCCATGAAGTCCTGCGAACTGCTCACCGACCGGGAGAAGCACGTCATCGCCCTTGCCATGGCAATCATCACCGCGCCATATCTGTTTTTCATCCCGGTGTATTGAACATACCGCGCAAACGAAGGAGCGCACCCCCAAGGGGGTGCGCTCTTATGCTTTATCTGCGTTCAGCTCGCCCGCTCTACGGGCGCGGGTTCAGGGTTTGGCACGGACGCGTCCTGCTCGGGTTGGGCTTTTCTGGCGGAGCGGCGCACCGTGCGGCCCACCGCCAGGATGCCCGCCGTGGCCATGAGCACCAGGTAGCAGTTCAGCGTCCGGCTGAGGATCATGGCCGGGGCCACCAGCGCCTCGCCGTACACCAGCAGGAAGCCCCGGAGGAACACGCTCTCCGCCGCCCCGGCGGAGCCGGGCAGGGGCAGATAGCCTACCGCGATGGCGCACAGCGCCTGGAGGGCCATGACCTCCCACAGGGAGAAGCCGGACAGCCCGAAGGCCCGATAGACCACGTAGGGCATGGCGTAGGAACAGGCCAGTTGGAGGGCGCTGAGCCCCACCACGCGGGCCAGCAGCTCGGGCGCCCGGCGAATCAGATCGGCGCCCCGGCGGTACTCCGCCAGATGTTCGTCCGCCTTTTCTTCCAGCGCCGCCCTGTCCAGGGCGGGGTATACCCGGGCGACCAGGGCGATGCAGCCGTGAAGCAGCCTTTTGGCTGGCCCTGGCAGGAACAGGAAGAGGAACATGGCCGCGTCCAGCAGGGCGAATATGGCCAGCCCCAGCCCCAGCAGGAGCCCCACCCGGCCGCCCAGCCGCTCGGTGAGGCCCCCGGCGGTGAACAGGGCGAACAGGCCCCAGCCCATGGCGGCGGTGTTGTAGCCGATGGTGACCAGCAGCATATCCAGCGCGCCCGAGGTGGCGGGGGTGCCGTCCCGGTTCATGGCCAGCACCTGGGCGGGCTGGCCGCCGGTGGCGGAGGGGGTGATGGTGCTGAAAAAGAAACCGGTGCAGGAGTAGTAGACGCACCGCCGGAAGCTCTGGGGGCAGCCCAGTCTGCGCAGGATGGAGTGGGTGGCCTTGGCCTCGCAGCACAGGAACAGCGCCATCAGCGGCAGGCCCAGCAGCAATATCCGCCAATCCGCGCTGAGCAGGGCGGCGGCAAGCTGGCCGGGGGTCTGCTCCGCCAGGATGGTGTGCACCGTCCAGGCCAGCAGGGCCAGCACCGCCCCTATGCACAGGATGTTTTTTGCCTGGTTTTTCACGCGCACACCTTCCCCTCTCCGGCCAGCGCCCGCACCACCGCGCAGGCCGCCGTGCGGCTCAGAGACGCCGCCATCTCGTCCATGGAGCGCTCCATGGAGGACAGGGCCTGGTCGTCATAAATCGTTTCCCGGATGGCCGCCAGACAGGCGCTCTCCTCCTTGGCGGCGATGCGGGCCATGCCGTGGCGCACCAGGAAGTCGGCGTTTTCCTGCTCTTGCTTCAAAAAGGGCTGCCACGCCAGGATGGGCAGGCGGGCCGCGATGGCCTCAAAGCAGGTGATGCCCCCGGGCTTGGACAGCATCAGATGGGCCCGGGCCATGTACTTCTCCACCTCGCCGGTGAAGGGCACCGCCTCGATGTTCTCATACCGCCCGTTCAGGCGGCAGAACAGCTTTTCGTTCCGGCCGGTGAGGATGGTGGTGTGCACCCCGGGCAGGTCGTTCAGCGCCTGGTAGAAGCTGTCCCGCCGGGGCATGAGTCCCAGGCCGCCGCCCATGATGAGCAGCTCCCGGCGCTGGGAGCGGTCCCGGTGAGCGGGCTGAAACCGCCCGCTTACCGGGATGCCGGATACCACCATGGTATTGGGATTCACGCCCTTGGCGGCAAGCCCCCGCCGGACGGTCTCGCTGGCCACCAGGTAGCAGTCGGTGCCGGGGTGGAGCCACTCGCTGTGGCAGGTCACGTCGGTGACGCAGGTGACCAGGGGCAGATCCGACAGCCCCTCCGCCTTGTACCGCGCCATGGCGGCGGAGCAGACGGGGTGGGTGGACACCACCACGTCGGGGCCGCGCTCGTCCAGCAGGGCGGCCAGGCCGTCCAGCAGGTCGTCTCCACGGCTCTCCCCGCCGCTGTTGGCGGTGAGGTGGTGGTAGATATTATAGAAAACGCCGCCATAGGTCACCAGCACGTTGAACCACCAATACATGGCGGAGGCCCGCTCCGGCATGGCGTACTCAAACAGATCCACAACATCGGCGCGGTGCCCGTCCTGGACGAGCTGCTCCCGCAGCGCGTTGGCGGCGGACAGATGGCCCATGCCGAATTTCCCTGTCAAAATCAAAATGTTCATGAAGCTTCCTCCTCTTGCGGGCGCAAATCGCGCCCACACGCTTCCGCTGTGCGTTGGCGGGAATCCCGATGTTTCCCTTTGACGGGTTTGATTATAGAGGACAAATCTTCAATTTCAGCGAGGGAACTCCTTAGATTTTGGTGGGGTTTTGTTTAAAAAATTTTTAAGGCGGCGGGGCGCGCAAAAGCCCCGGCGGCAGGCAAAAAGCAAGCCCCGCCCAGGTGGCAGGCTTGCTTTTTGTCGAAAACCGTGGTATGATGGGGGTGGCCCTTGGAAAAGGGCTGGGCGCTGTGCATATCGAGTTAGAAAAGGCGGCTGGTCACACTACCCCGAAAGGGGGTGACTATATGCGGATCACGTTCCATGTCGGACAGTTTACTGTTACGATCGTTGTGAAAAGCAGAAACCGCCACTCTGGCAAGTGACGGCTTCTAATTCTTTAGATTCCTAAACCTGTTGGACTAGCCGCCTGATGCACGGCGCCCTCTATATATAGTATACCCTCGGTTTGGGCCTCTGTCAAGGGTAAAATGCAGAAACCGCCGCCTTAGGGGCGCGCGTGATGAGGGCAAAAGCAGCCCCCGGCCAATGGCCGGGGGCTGCTGGTTTGCTGTGTGGTTGTCAGACGGTGGGATTAGGTCTGGCCCTGAGTGGTTTCTTCTTTTGTGCCCTTCAGGCCACACTGGGAGCAGGCGGTCTCGCCCTTCTTGACATCGCCCGGCTTGTGATTCGCCACGTTGGGGCAATTTTCAGTGGTGCAGGTAGCGTCGCAACTGGTGCGAGTGCAGCTGCCATCCTTAAAGGTGTGGTCCTTAGTACCAATGGTGTCACACTTACCGCACTTCTCGCCCTTATGGAGATCGCCATGATTAGCCTCATTCTCGCAAGGCTCGGGATCGGCGGGCTTGGGCTTGCCGCAGCTCGTGCACGTCTTGCTCGGGTTCTCTTCGGTGCCGTAACTATGCGCGGCGTCGCCTACCTTCTGCGTGCAGCCGGCGACGGTGCAGATGTGCCAGTGGTTCGTGTCATTGCTGCTCCAGCTGGCGGCGGCGGCGGGGGCGTGGGTCTGCTTCGCGGTACAACTAGCCCCAGTACAGGAGCGGGTGTGCGTCGTGACACCGTCGGCCGTGGCCGAAGACCAAGCGCCCCAGGTGTGGGCGTTGGGGTCGATTTCCAAGGTCTTGTTAGCGCCGGTGTCACACACAGAGCACTTCCAGCCTTCCACACCTGCAACCTTACAAGTGCCAGCCTGATCCTGAGTGGTATCCCGCACCAGGGTGTGGGCCACGCTCTCCTTCTTAATGGTCACAACCTTAGGAGCGGCGGTGCAGCCCTCATTCTGGCACTCGTAGGTCTGCTTGCCGTCCGCAGCGCAGGTGGCAGCGTAGGTCTTCGTCTTGCCGGTGCTCAGCAGATAGTTATGGCCCTTGGCGGTGGTAGTAATGGTGCGGGTAGCGCCGCAGTCCTCACACTTCTCATGCTTCACGCCATCGTCTTCGCAGGTGGCAACAGTATCCGTCTCATCCTCGTCAGCAACCCAAGTGTGGGCGCCGTTTGCACAGAGATCCTCCTCGCCCTTGGTCACGGCGCTCGTGGTCACCGTCTGCTTCGCATAGCCGCAAGCGGTGCACACGCCGTCCTCATCGGGAGTATGCGGCATGGCCACGACCGCGCCGCAGCCGACAATAGCGGGCTGGCCGACAACAGGGGGATCGGCATCAGGATCGGCCGTAACCGCGGCCTTATTCACGCAGGCCACCAGATGGTGGGTAGCGTTGAGCTGGGTGGCGCTCCCATCAGAGGGGGCGGCATAGTTGTGCACGTGGGCGGTCTGCGCGGGGGCGGCGGGGCCTTCCTCGGAGGCGGTGGAGCCGCCGCTCACGACGGTGGGAACCACGGCGGGCTCGTCGTCGCCGCCGCCGATGACCTCGCCGGCCTCGTCAGACACCACGCCGGAGCCGGTGACCTCGGACACGGTGCCCTCGCCGGTGACGGTGAGGTCGGTGTTGGTGGTGAGGTTCTCGATGGTGGCGCCCGCGGCGACCTCCACCTTGACCTCGTTCATGCCGTCGGACACGATGACGTTGTCCAGCTTGCCGCTCTCAACGGTCAGGGAGACGTTGGCGGAAGCCATGGTGATCTCGCCGCCCTTGGCGTTCTGGACGGCCACGGCGGTGTCGGTGGAGATGGTGGCGTTGGGCTCGGCCATGTCCAGGGTGACCTTCTCGGGGGCCTTGCTCTGGGTGCCGGCCACGTCGATCTTACCGGCGTCGGAGCTGTTGTCGGCCTTCACGGTGATCTCGCCGGAGCTCTTGGCCACGATGGTGGCGGAGGCGGTGGTGCCGTTGGTCAGGCTGGCCTCAGCGCCGCCGCGGACCACCAGGCGGCCCTCGATCTTCACACCGTCCAGGTTGATGGAGCCGGCGTCCACGCCGTCGGCGATGATGACGTCGCCCTTGACGGTGATGCCCTTCAGGGACACGCCGTCGGCGGTGATGACGATGTTGCCGTCCACGTCCTCGGTGTACTCGCCGGCTTCCTTGACGTAGTTGCCCTCGCCGGAGACCTTATAGATCACCTCGGCGAACGCGGCCCGGGTCATGGGCTGGTTGGCGCCGGTCACGTCGGAGATGTAGTTGGCCTTAACCAGGGCGGCTACCCAGGGGATGGCCCAAGCGGCCACGCTGTCGGCGCCGGGGATGCCCTCCAGGTCAGCGGCATCGCCGGGCTCCAGGCCCAGGGCGCGCACCAGCATGGCGGCGACTTCCTGCAGGGTGACCTCATCGCTGGGGCGCATCTTGCCGGAGGTGCCGCTCATGATGCCCATCTGGTTGGCCTTGGCCATCCACTCCTCGTACCACGCACCGGCGACCACGTCAGCGTAGGCGCTCAGGTCGGCCTCGCCCTTGGCGGCGAAGGCGGTAACGACCATCTTGGAGACGGTGGAGCGGAGGATGGTGCCCTCCAGGTTGAGCAGACCGTCTTGACCGGTCATGATCTCGTTGTCCACGGCGGACTTGACAGCCGCGTAGGACGGGTCGTCTTCGGCGGGCATATCCGGGAAGTCCGTATCCGCGGCGAACGCGGCGGGCATCAGGGACAGTACCATCGCCAGGGCCAGCAGCAGAGCCGCGACCCTTTTCTTGGTGTGCTTCATAGAAAATTGCTCCTTCCTTCTTGACTTTTTTAGACAGCTTCCGAAGCGCAAAGCTACATCCATAATTTACACCACCCAATTTCAAATGTCAACCATGAGATGAAGAATGTGCTAAGAAAAATGTCAAAGGCTGGGCGCGGTTTCGGAGATAAAAAAGTAAGCCGGGACTGGCGTTCCGGGATCAAGAAAAATGCCCCCGGCGCAAGCCGGGGGCAAAAGGTGAACCGGGACTGGCGTCCCGGCTCGAAGGATGGAGGATAGAATGAAAAAGAAAAGCATCTCTTGCAAGGATTAGGATAAAGGCCAGTCGTTACAAAAGTTCATGAATATTTGTTACAAAAGGATTAAATCTTTGGGGTTGTCAGGGAATGTCTGTCATTTTCGGGCAGATTATCCAGGTTCAGGGCGAAGTCGAACCGCTCCCCGCCGTCCTCGCCCTGGCCCCGGGCGAACAGCTCGTCCCCCCGGGCGGCGGTGTCCACCCAGATGGTCTCGCCCGCCTGGCACTCGCCCACGTAGCCGATCTGGAAGGAGCGGACGAATTTTCCCCGGCCCAGCCGCTCCAGGTGGAGGCTGTCGCAGGCGAAGTCGGCGTAGTGCATATTGTTCACGTGGCCGTTGATGTCGGTGTCGGAGTAGCGCAGCTCCCGGCGGGCGCGGTGGTCGAAAGTATCGGGCAGGGGAGGGCGGCGGAGCTTGACGGATTTGTTCATCTCGCCGCCGTCGGTGCCCTGGAACTCGGTCAGGTCTTTCATGCGGAAGAGCCTGCGGCTGTCCACGTCCACCATGACCCACTGGGAGGTGCCCTGCCCGATGGGCCGTCCCTCCCGGAAGAGGTCGAAATCCCGGTAGGAGGACGCGCCGGAGGCCCCCCGGTGCCAGGTTTTGACGGTGACGGGGTCGTTCCAGCGCAGGGGGGCGTCCAGCTCCATCCAGGTGCGGGTGACCATCCACAGGCAGTTGTATTTTGCCAGGATCTGGGGCCCGGACACGTCCAGGGCCAAGGCGGCCTGGGTGGCGGCCTCCTGGAGGTAGCCCAGCAGGGCGGAGGGGCGGCACTGGTTGAACAGGTCCACGTCCCGGGAGTCCACCCGGAGGTTCATCTCATAAACTATGCTCACGGTTTAGTTCTTCTTTCCGGGGATGGTGAGGGTGTCCCGGGCGCACAGGGCGTCCAGGTCGTCGGGGGCGGCGGCGGGTAGGCGCAGGGCGGCCCCGCAGCGGGCGCACACCAGGTCGATGGTGGAGTAGCCCACCTTGACGCCGTAGTCCGTGGAGCCGCAGGCGCAGCTCACGCCGCCCCGCTGGGCGATGTCCTTCAGCTCGGCCAGCGCCTCGCCCATGACCACTTCATTTAAAAAGGCGCCCCGGCTTTCGGTCTGGTCATCCATGCGGAGCTTGTCCACGGCGGCCTCCAGCTTCTCCATGGCGCGGAACACCTGATCTTCCTCGCCCACATAGCAGCAGCCCAGCCCGGAGGCGGGGCAGGACAGGGCCAGCAGCTTTTTGTGGAGCAGGGCGTCATTGGCGCACACGGCGGTGTGATCCTTGGCGCAGAACAGGCAGGGCACGGTGATCTCGCAGCGGTCGCCCTTCTGGCGGAAGGACAGCTCCGACTTGCCGCAGGGGCAGGGCAGTACGCTGTCCCCGGCGGCGAGCTGGAAGGCGGAACGCTGGGCGATGACGGCGTTTCCGCAGACGGGGCAGATATAACCGATGGAGCGGGTTTCCTCTGGCATGGGCGATACCTCACAATCTATGTCATGTTTCGCGCCAAGCATTATACCACCATTCTTCCCGTTTTTCCAGTAACAAAGCGATTTTTGTTGTCAAATCTTTCCGGGTGCATGAATTGGTTTCCATTGCGCAAACTAAGGGAAACCATCCCAAAGGAGTTTGTCCACACTATGGAAAATCAAAAACTGGGGCGGCAGACCTTCCAGCCGGGGTCGCCCCCCGTTGTCATCGGCCACGGCTCCGCCGCCGGCAAAAAAGAGACTGAAGGCCCTCTGGGGCGGCATTTCGACCACACCAGCAAGGATGACACCTTCGGCTGCGAGACCTGGGAGCAGTCCGAGTCGGCCATGCAGCAGCTTGCTCTGGATTCAGCGCTGAAGCGGGCGGGGCTGCACACGCCGGATCTGGATTTGATGCTGGCGGGGGATCTCCTGAACCAGTGCATCGGTTCAGGCTACGCCGCCCGCACCGCCGCCGTGCCCTTTTTCGGCCTGTACGGGGCCTGCTCCACCATGGGGGAGAGTCTGGCGCTGGCCACTTTGCTGCTCAGCGGCGGACACGGGAAGTACGCCGCCGCCGTCACCTCCTCCCACTTCTGCTCGGCGGAGCGGCAGTACCGCACGCCGCTGGAGTACGGCAGCCAGCGCACCCCCACCGCCCAGTGGACGGCCACCGCCGCCGGGGCGGTCATTGTGACCAACGACATCCGGCCCGGTCCCCGGGTGGCCCGGGTGACGGTGGGCAAGGTGGTGGACAAGGGCATCAAGGACGCCAACAACATGGGGGCGGCCATGGCCCCCGCCGCCTACGAGACATTGAAGGCCCACTTTGAGGACACCGGCCTGGAGCCCGGTTATTACGACCTGATCGTCACCGGCGATTTGGGACAGCTGGGCCACGAGATCGTGTCCGATTTCTTCTCCAAGGACGGCGTGCCTTTGTCCAACTACAACGACTGCGGCCTGCTGCTCTTTGACCGGCAGGAGCAGGACGTCCACGCCGGGGCGTCGGGGTGCGGCTGTTCGGCATCGGTGCTGTGCGGCTATCTGCTGCCGGGGCTGCTGGCGGGGCGGTGGAACCGCATCCTGTTCTGCCCCACCGGGGCGCTCCACTCCCCCACCGCCACTATGCAGGGGGAGTCCATCCCCGGCATCTGCCACGCCATCGCGCTGGAAGGAGGAAAATAATGGACTATCTGAAAGCGTTCGTGGTGGGAGGGCTGTTCTGTATTATCGGCCAGCTCCTCATCGACAAGACCAAGCTCACCCCCGCCCGTATCCTGGTGGCCTACGTGGTGTCCGGGGTAATCCTGGGGGCCGTGGGTGTGTACAAGCCTCTGGCCGAGTGGGCCGGGGCGGGGGCCACGGTGCCCCTCACCGGCTTTGGCTACAGTCTGGCGAAAGGCGTGAAGAAAGCGGTGGCAGAAAAGGGCCTGCTGGGCGCGATCACCGGCGGCGTCACCAGCACTGCGGGCGGCATCGCCGCCGCCATCTTCCTGGGTGTGGTAGTGGCCTTTATCTTCAAACCGAAACCGAAAAGCTGAAAAAGCGTCCCCGGCGGGAAACGCCGGGGACGCTTTTCTCAGGAGGGACTTCCATTTTTGCCTCAGATGTACTATAATGTCGGGAAATGCCCCGTAAAGCGCGGCGGCGGACATAAGGAGGCTATCATGGCAATTGAACGAGTGAGAGAATATTTTATGCAGCACGGCATGGCGGACCGAGTGCGGGAATTCGATGTGTCCAGCGCCACCGTGGAGCTGGCGGCCCAGGCGCTGAACTGCGAGCCCTGCCGGATCGCAAAGACATTGTCCTTTCTGGTGGACGGCCGCGCCATCCTGATCGTCGCGGCCGGCGACGCCAAGATCGACAACCCAAAATACAAGGCCCAATTCGGCGCGAAGGCGAAAATGCTGGCCCCCGACGAGGTGGAGACGCTGGTGGGCCACGCGGTGGGCGGTGTGTGCCCCTTCGGGATCAACGAGGGCGTGACGGTCTATCTCGACGAGTCGCTGAAGCGGTTTGAGACGGTGTTCCCCGCCTGCGGCAGCGGCAACAGCGCCATTGAGCTGTCCATCCCGGAGCTGGAGCGGTATTCCGGCTATACGTCCTGGCTGGACGTGTGCAAGGGCTGGAATGAATGAGACCCGCCTCCCGCACCTGTTGCGGCAATAAAAACAGCCCCTCGGCTTTGCCGGGGGGCTGCATCTATTTGCTTACAGATTATCCTTGAAGAACTGCTCCATGGCGGCGGCGTTGGCGTCCTCGTTTCCGCCCTCGATGGTGACGATGACGGTCTCGCCCTGCTTGATGCCCAGCCCCATGAGGGCCATGAGCTTGACGGCCACGGCGGACTTGCCGTCGGCCTTGGCGATGGTGATGGTGCTGTCCAGCGCCTTGGCGGCCTTAACCAGCAGGCCGGCGGGACGGGCGTGGATGCCCACGGGGTCGGTGATGGTGTAGGTGAACTGCTTCATGGTGGATCGTCCTTTCATTTTGTTGAGATTGCCCTGTTGTGGGGCGTTTTGAGTATCAGCTTCTGTAGCATATCATAACATTTCTGGGCAGGGATATGCAAGCCCCTCAAGGGATTTTTTTCCGTTGGGCGCAAGAATATTCAGCGGGAACGCCTATTTTCTGCCTGACAGGGCAAATCCGCACCGTGCCGTACAGGCCGCCGCTCATTCGGGCATTCCCGCCCATTGGGCGGGAGTGCCTATTTTCTGCCCGACAGGGCGAAGCCCAGAACTGTGCCGCACAGCCCGCCGATGATGTGGGTGAGCTGGGAGATGTTGTCGTCCACGAAAATGGCGTCCCACAGCTCGCCGCCCAGGTAGAAGATGGCCACCAGGATCAGCGTGGTGGGGATGGTGCCGTTGCGCACGCCGCCGAAGGAGGACAGCAGGATCATCATGAACACAATGCCGGAAGCGCCCAACAAGGCGGTTCCGGGGAAGAAGATGAACTGAACCAGCCCGGATACCAGCGCTGTGAACAGGATGGCCCACAGCACGTTCCAGCTTCCGAAGCGGTCCTCCAGGTTGGGGCCCAGCACCAGGATCAGCACCATGTTGCCGATGTAGTGGGGATAACCGCTGTGGCCCAGCACGTGGCCGAAGAAGCGGAACCAGGCCAGCGGGTCGGCCAGGGAGCATCGATAGATGGAGAACAGATTGGCGTTGGCCCAGCCGTTGGTGAAGTGGTTGGCTACCAGCGCCAGCAGGGAGAGCAGCGCGAAGGTGAGGGCCACGGGGGCGTTGTAGGAGATTTTCAAAGTGGGGCGGTTCATATCGTTGCGGGCCATATGGGTCACCTCGGTAAAAAATACTGCCAGCCGTGGAGGCGGCTGGCAGTATTATAACCGATTTGCCTGGAAAATGGAAGGAAAATTTACTCCCCTTCAATGATGTCGTATTTCGCCTGGGGCAGCTCCTCAATTTCGCCGGGTTCCTCGGCGGGCATCGTCCATTCGCTGTCCTCCACCCGTGCGCCGTCAAAGACGGGCTCTGTTTTGCCGCCGGGGGCGGGGCCCTTCTGAACCTCGTCTGTCAGGGTATTCATGGACTGGGTGAACACCCGTACCCGGATCGCGTCCCCCTCCGGGTCCAGATGGGCCAGGGCGGCCAGGACCCTGTCAGGGATAGCGGCCTCGTCGCTGTACAGATCCACACCCAGGCAGTTGGCCGTCACATCCACGCCGATGCCGCAGGCCAGCCCGGAGCCGTCCAGCGCCCGGGTAGCCGGCTCCATCAGGCCGTACAGGAACTCTATGGAATACTTCACCGTGGAGAACTGGAGCACAGCCCCGGTTCCGGCGGCCTCTTTGATTTCAGCCTCCAGCTCCGGCGTACGGAAGCCGTCCACGATGGCCACGGCCAGCAGCTCGTCCCCCGCCAGCCACGCCCCGCCGTACCACTCGGGGTGTTCCTCCAGCCGGTAGGTGCGCAGCAGCGCGTCGTACCATTCCGCGGCCGCCTGAACCGCCACGTCCTGAGCGGGGGCGTAATAGCCGTCGCTCATCGCCCCCGGGTCCCCGTTCACATAGGCCCCGCTGGTGACGGCGGCTTCACCGCCGAATTCCGGCACGGGAACCGGCTCCTCAGCTCCTCCCGCCGGGGCCTTTGCGTCCCCGTGGGTGGCTATGACGGTCACCCCGCCCTCCACCAGGGTGTATTCGTGCAGGCCGGGGCGCTGGACCAGCGTGCCGTCGGAGTTCGGGGCCGCTGCGGGAACATCCTCCAAAGCGGCGACGGAGTCGGGGCCGGGGCTCTG
>CAMWRX010000059.1 GCA_947176765.1 uncultured bacterium | reverse complement strand
TGGGGGTGCTGGAGGGAATGGTGGCGGAATTTTTGGTGCCCACCAGGGTTCTGGCCCGTCAGCACTACCTCACCGCCCGTCGCGGGTTGGTTAAGTACCGGGTGTAGATCGAGGTGGTCAGCCGCTTCCGCACCCCCGCCCAGATGAAAAAGGCGCTGGCCGGGGTGGAGAACGGCTCGGTGGATCTGCTCATCGGCACCCACCGGCTGCTGCAAAAGGACGTGCACTTCAAGGACCTGGGCCTCTTGGTAGTGGACGAGGAGCAGCGCTTCGGCGTCACCCACAAAGAGCGCTTGAAGGAGATGTCCAAACAGGTGGACGTGCTCACCCTGTCCGCCACCCCCATCCCCCGGACACTGAATATGGCGCTGTCCGGCATCCGGGATATGTCCGCCATTGAAGAACCCCCCGCCAACCGCCAGCCGGTGCAGACCTACGTGCTGGAGCACGACTGGTCGGTGCTGGCCGACGCCATGCGCCGGGAGCTGGAGCGGGGCGGCCAGGTGTACTACCTCCACAACCGGGTGGACACCATCCAGCGCACCGCCGCCCGCATCCAGGAGATGCTGGGGGAGGGCGCGGTGGTGGCGGTGGGCCACGGCAAGATGACCCAGGAGGAGCTGGGCGACGTGATGACCCGGGTGTCCGACGGCGAGGTGGACGTGCTGGTGTGCACCACCATCATCGAGACGGGCATCGACATCGCCAACGTGAACACCCTCATCATTGAGGACGCGGACAAGATGGGGCTGGCCCAGCTCCACCAGATCCGGGGCCGGGTGGGCCGCTCCGCCCGGCGGGCCTACGCCTACATGACCTACCGCCAGGGCAAGGTACTCACCGAGATTGCCGCCAAGCGGCTCAGCGCCATCCGGGAGTACGCCGAGTTCGGCTCCGGCTTCAAGATCGCCATGCGCGACCTGGAGATCCGGGGCGCGGGCAACCTTTTAGGCCCGGAGCAGTCCGGCTTCCTCATGAGCGTGGGCTATGACCTCTATTTAAAGCTGCTGGAGGACGCGGTGCTCACCGAAAAAGGCGAGGTTCCGGCCCGCCTGCCCGAGTGTACGGTGGATTTGACCGTTTCCGCCTCCATCCCGGACAAATACGTCCCCTCGCCGGAGCAGCGCATGGATCTCTACCGCCGCATTGCACGGGTGCGCACAGCGGAGGACGCGGACGACGTAACGGACGAGCTCATCGACCGCTTTGGCGACCCGCCCCGGCAGGTGAACAACCTGATCTCCGTGGCCCTGCTCCGGGGGCAGGGGGCGGCCTGCTCCATCAAGGACATCTCCCAGAAGGCGTCCGGCCTGGTGTTCACCCTGGAGAAATTCGATCTGGAGGCCATCGCCGCCCTGGCGGGGCAGTACCCGGGCCGGCTGCTGTTCTCCCCCGGCGACGTCCCCGCCTTCACCCTGAAGCTGCGTAAGTCCGAAGACCCCCTGCGCATGGCCTCCCAGGCGGTGGAGCGGTACGCCGCCCTGCTGCCCTCGGCTGAAGGTTGATTTGCATTTGCCGGCCCGTTGATGTATAATACCCGTCAACGGTATTTCATCCGTAAAATTTTGCCTCATGGATTGGAGAATAACATGAAAAACTGGAAACGACTTCTGGCCCTGTTGTTGTCTGGGGCCATGGCCCTGTCCCTGTTCGCCTGCAAGTCTGGGGACAATCAGCCCTCCGGCTACCCGGACACGGATCCCTCCGCCGACCCCTCTGAAGAGGTGTCCGCCAACCCCAACGCCGATCCCAGCGCCCCCCCGGAGATCGTGGCCGACCTGAGCCAGGGCGTGCTGGAGTTCTCCGCCGGAATGTCCGCCGGAGACACGGTCCTCACCGTCAATGGGGAGGACGTGCCCGCCGACCTGTTCCTCTACTGGCTGGACTACAACTGCTATTACTTCATGTCCTACTATGGTATGATCGGCCTGAGCCTGTCCGACTACGCCAACGACATGATCGAGGAGTCCGTCTATTTCTGTATCAGCCAGACCCTGCTGCGCCAAAAGGCGGCGGAGCTGGGCTGCCTGCCCACCGACGCCCAGGTCAAGGAGGCCCAGGACTCGCTGGATGCCGAAACCCGTGAGATGCTCCAGTCCGGCTACGGCCTCTCGGACGACTCCATCAACGTCCTCGTCCTCTCCAACGCCTACTATGACAACCTGCTGGCCGCCCTCACCCACGAGCCCGACGAGCAGGAGCTGGACGAGTATCTGGACTCTCTGGGCGTGTTCGCCGTCAAGCACATCCTGCTCAAGACCACTGACGACTCCAACCAGCCCTTGCCGGACGACCAGATTGCCGCCAAGAAAGCCCAGGCGGACGACCTGCTCTCCCAACTCCAGGGGGCGTCCGACCTGGAGGCCAAGTTTGACGAGCTGATGAACGAGTACAGCGAGGACGGCGGTCTGGCCACCAACCCGGACGGCTACGTATTCAGCGCTAACGATTCCCTGGTGGGCGGCTTCCGTGAGGCCACTCTGGCGCTGGAAATCGGCGGGCTGTCCGGCGTCGTGGAGACGGACTATGGCTACCACATCATGCTCCGCCTGCCCCTCACCGAAGAGACGAAGGCCGAATACGGGGTGAACTTCCGCGCCGACGCCCTGGAGGGCCTGGTTCGGCAGTGGCAGGACGCGGCAGACGTCACCCGGGCGGACGCCCTGTCCACCCTGGACCCCGAGGACTTCTACAACCGCCTCACCGTGTATCAGCAGGCCCTGTACGGGGAGGAAGAGGGCGTGGGCTGACCTCTTGACAAAGATTCCCGCATCTGGTATGATCTCCCTGTGATAGGGGAGTAATCGGCGGGACCCGAAAGGGGCCCCCGCAAAGCCGCCCTTAGGCTTTGTGGGGAATGGAGGAGCAAGGGAGCGAACGTAGTTTTCGCCGCAGGCGGAAACAAAGTTGAGCAGACTTTGCGACGACACCGTGACGGATGCCAACAGCAAGGTGAAGTAGGCAGTCTGCCGACTGCCCGCCTGGTTCCGTATGAAACGATAAGACTTATCCACAGCATCATGCTGTGGATAAGTCTTTTTTGTTTCCCCGCTTGTCCCTCTTCCCTATCATTCGACCCCGGCAATCCGTATCATAGGAAGTACAGAAAAGGAGTGTTGGACTTATGAGCCAATGGTACGCCAAACCCGCCGCCCAGGTGCTCCACGAGCTGGACACCAACCAGAGTTCCGGCCTCACCCCCCGCCAAGGGGAGGAGCGGCTGGAAAAGCACGGCCCCAACAAGCTGGCCGGGGCCAAGAAGCAATCCCTCGCCGCCCGCTTTTTCGGGCAAATGAAAGACCCCATGATCCTCGTCCTGCTGGCGGCGGCGGCGCTGTCGCTGGTGTCCTCCGGCGGGGAGGACTGGATCGAGGCCCTCATCATCCTGGTCATCGTGGTGGTAAACGCCTGCATTTCCATCTCCCAGGAGGACAGCGCGGAAAAAGCGCTGGAGGCGTTGCAGAAGATGTCCGCCCCTCTTGCCAAGGTAATCCGGGGCGGGCAGCAGATCCGGCTGGAGACCGACGCCCTGGTCCCCGGCGACATCATCGTGCTGGAGGCGGGGGATTTGGTCCCCGCCGACGCCCGCATCCTGGAGTGCGCCAATCTCAAAGCCGATGAGTCCGCCATGACGGGCGAGTCCGTCCCGGTGAACAAGCAGGCGGACGAGGTGCTGCCCCCGGAGACCGTCCTGGGCGACCGGAGCAACATGGTGATCTCGTCCACCGTCATCACCAACGGGCGTGCCCTCTGCGTGGTGACGGGCACGGGCATGGACACCGAGGTGGGCCGCATCGCCGGTATGCTCATGGGGGAGGAGGACACGTCCACCCCCCTCCAGCGCAAGCTGGCGGAGATCTCCAAAACCCTGTCCTTCGTCTGCCTCGCCGTGTGCGCGGTGATGTTCGGCGTGGGCCTGCTCTACCACCGCCCCATCCTGGAGATGCTCATGGCGGCGGTGTCCCTGGCGGTGGCCGCCATCCCGGAGGGCCTGCCCGCCATCGTCACCATCGTGCTGGCCCTGGGGGTGCAGCGGATGGTAAAACACAACGCCATCGTGAAGAAGCTGCCCGCCGTGGAGACGCTGGGCTGCGCCGGGGTCATCTGCTCGGACAAGACGGGCACCCTGACCCAGAACCGCATGACGGTGACGCAGGTGTGGACCTCCGGCGACCGCCACCGCCGGGAGGCGCTGACCATCGGGGCGCTGTGCAACGACACGGTGCTGACGGTCGGCGAGGACGGCAAACCGAGAACTACCGGCGACCCCACCGAGACCGCCTTTGTGGACGCGGCGCTGGCAGACGGCCTGGACAAAAACGCCATGGAGCGGGAGTTCCCTCGGGTGTCCGAACTGCCCTTTGACTCCGACCGCAAGCTGATGAGCACCGTCCACCCCTTAAACGGAAAATCCGGCAAATACCGGGTGATGGTGAAGGGCGCGCCGGATGTGCTGCTCTCCCGGAGCACCCACATCCTGGCCGGCTCCCCGGTTCCCCTCACCGCCGCCCTGGCCCGGGACGTGGAAGCCGCCAACGGCTCCATGGCGGAACAGGCCCTCCGTGTCCTCGCCTGCGGGTATAAAGACATCGAAAAATTACCCAGCGGCAACCCCACCAGCGAGGAATTGGAGACCGGCCTCACCTTTGTGGGGCTGGTGGGCATGATCGACCCGCCCCGGCTGGAAGTGAAGGACGCGGTGGCCCAGTGCTATGGGGCGGGCATCCGCCCGGTGATGATCACCGGCGATCACAAGCTCACCGCCGTGGCCATCGCAAAGGAGCTGGACATTTTCCGTCCCGGCGATCTGGCCATCACCGGCGAGGACTTGGACTTCATGCCCCAGGAGCTGCTGGAGCAGGACGTGGACAAATTCGCCGTCTACGCCCGTGTCTCCCCCGAGCACAAAATGCGCATCGTGAAAGCGTGGCAGAAGAAGGGCATGGTGGTGGCCATGACCGGCGACGGTGTCAACGACGCCCCCGCCCTGAAGGTGGCGGACATCGGCTGCGCCATGGGCATCACGGGCACCGACGTGGCGAAAGGCGCGGCGGATATGATCCTTACCGACGACAACTTTGCCACCATCGTCAAGGCGGTGGAGCAGGGCCGGGGCATCTACTCCAACATCAAGAAGGCCATCCACTACCTGCTGTCCTGCAACATCGGCGAGATCGTCACCCTGTTCCTCGCCACCCTTTTCAACTTCCACCAGCCCCCCCTGGTGGCGGTGCAGCTTTTATGGCTGAACCTGGTGACGGATTCCCTCCCCGCCCTGGCCCTGGGCATGGAGCCGGTGGAGCCCTCGGTGATGGAGGAAAAGCCCCGCGCCGCTTCGGAGCCGCTGTTCACCAAGCGCTTCTCCATCCGCCTAGCCTGGCAGGGGGCCATGGTGGGCCTGCTGACCCTGGCGGCCTACTGGCTGGGGGAGTATGTCCTCAGCGACCCCACCCTAGCGGCGGCCACCGCCAACACCATGGCCTTCGCCACCCTCACCTTCTGCCAGCTCTTCCACGCCTATGACGTGCGCAGCGAGACCCAGTCCATTGCCCACATCGGCCTGCTGTCCAACCCCGCCATGAACAAAGCCTTCCTGGTGGGCATGGTACTCCAGCTCTCGGTGCTGCTGATCCCCCCGCTCCAGGCGGTGTTCCAGGTGTGTTTTTTGAACGCTGTGGAATGGCTGGTGGTGCTGGCCCTGTCCCTCACCCCGCTGGTGGTGTGCGAGATTGAGAAGGCCGTTCGGCGCAGCACAAAAAAATAGGGATTTGGGACGAATCCTCACGTTTGCCTGTTGCTTTTTTGGCCCGGTCTGTTTATAATGATAGTTAGAATCTTAACAAAGCGGGATTCAACAAAATATATCAATTTGGAGGTCGATTCCCATGAAAGATTTGTATGTCGTCAACTGCTGCCGTACCGCGGTTGGTTCCTTTGGCGGAAGCCTGAAGGACGTCCCCGCCACCGACCTGGGCGCCGCTGTGGTGAAGGAAGTTCTGAACCGGGCCAACGTGAAGCCGGAGCAGGTTGACGAGGTCATGTTCGGCTGCATCCTGACCGCCGCCCAGGGCCAGAACCCCGCCCGCCAGGTGGCCATCAAGGCCGGTATCCCCTTTAACGTCCCCGCCTACACCGTGGGCATGGTGTGCGGCTCCGGCATGAAGTCCGTCATCGAGGCCGCCCGGGCCATCCGCTCCGGCGACGCTGAGATCGTGGTGTGCGGCGGCACCGAGAACATGAGCGCCGCTCCTTATGCCGCTCCCGACGCCCGCTGGGGCGCCCGCATGGGCGACAAGAAGCTGGTGGACACCATGATTAAGGACGGCCTGTGGGACGCCTACAACAACTACCACATGGGCACCACCGCCGAGAACATCTGCGACATCTGGGGCATCACCCGTGAGGAGCTGGACGCCTTCGCCGCCTCTTCCCAGCAGAAGACCGAGGCCGCCCAGGCCGCCGGCAAGTTCGCCGACGAGATCGTCCCCGTGATGATCAAGAAGAAGAAGGAAATGGTGGAGTTCAAGGTGGACGAGTTCCCCAAGGCCGGCGTCACCGCCGAGGGCATCGCCAAGCTGCGCGGCGCGTTCCCCGTGGGCCCCGAGGGCGTTGAGGACGAGGTCGTCCACACCTTTGAGCTCACCGGCATCCACGAGGCCGACACCAAGAAGCACGTCCAGCGCGTCACCGCCGCCAACGCCTCCGGCATCAACGACGGCGCGGCCGCCATCGTGCTGGCCTCCGGCGAGGCCGTGGAGAAGTACGGCCTGAAGCCCATGGCCAAGCTGGTCAGCTGGGGCCACGGCGGCGTGGATCCCAAGATCATGGGCGTGGGCCCCGTGCCCGCCTCCCGCGAGGCCATGAAGAAGGCCGACCTCACCATCAAGGACATCGACCTGGTGGAGGCCAACGAGGCGTTTGCCGCCCAGTCCATCGCGGTCGCCCGTGAGCTGGAGTTCGACATGGACAAGGTCAACGTCAACGGCGGCGCCATTTCCATCGGCCACCCCGTGGGCGCTTCCGGCGCTCGTATCATCGTCACCCTGCTCCACGAGATGCAGAAACGGGACAACGCCAAGCGCGGCCTGGCCACCCTGTGCATTGGCGGCGGCATGGGCGTTGCCACCATCTTCGAGAAGTGCTGAAAATAGGGGTCTGACATGGACTGGCAGGCACTTTATAAAGAGAAATTAACCACCGCTCAGAAGGCGGTGGAACTGGTCAAGTCCGGCGACTGGGTGGACTACGGCTGGTGCACCAACCACCCGGTAGCCCTGGACAAGGCGTTAGCCGCCCGCAAGGACGAGCTGTTTGACGTAAAGGTTCGCGGCGGCGTCACCATGTGGATGCCTGAGATCGCCAAGGCGGACGACGCCGGCGACCACTTCACCTGGAACGCCTGGCACTGCTCCGGCGTGGACCGCAAGATCATGGCCAAGGGCATGGGCTTCTTTGCCCCCATTCGCTATTCCGAGCTGCCCCGGTACTACCGGGACAACGTGGACGTGGACGTGGCCATGCTCCAGGTCACCCCCATGGACAGCCACGGCAATTTCAGCTATGCCCTGGCCGCCTCCCACCTGGCGGATATGCTGGACAAGGCCAAGACCATCATCGTCGAGGTCAACCAGAATATGCCCTGGGTGTACGGCCTCACCGGCTGCGAGATCAACATCAGGGACGTTGACTATGTGGTGGAGGGCGACAACCCCGCCATTGCCCAGCTGGGCGGGGGCGGTGAGCCCTCCGAGGTGGACAAGGCGGTTGCCAACCTGATCGTGCCCGAGATTCCCAACGGGGCCTGTCTCCAGCTGGGCATCGGCGGCATGCCCAACGCGGTGGGCTCTATGATCGCCCAGTCCGACCTGAAGGATCTGGGCGTCCACACCGAGATGTACGTGGACGGCTTCGTGGACATCGCCCTGGCGGGCAAGATCACCGGCAAACGCAAGAACCTGGACAAGGGCCGTCAGGTGTACGCCTTTGCGGCTGGCACCCAGAAGCTGTACGACTACGTGAACCGCAACCCGGACGTGATGGCCGCCCCGGTGGACTACACCAACGACGTCCGTATCCTGGCCCAGCTGGACAACTTCATTTCCATCAACAACGCCATTGACCTGGACCTGTTCGGCCAGGTGAACGCGGAGTCGGCGGGCTTGAAGCACATCTCCGGCACCGGCGGCCAGCTGGATTTCGTCATGGGCGCGTATCTGTCCAATGGCGGCAAGAGCTTCATCTGTATGTCCTCCACCGTCACCGGCAAGGACGGCACAGTGAAGAGCCGCATCGTCCCCACCCTGACCCCCGGCTCCATCGCCACCGACCCCCGGTCCTGCGTGCAGTACCTGGTCACCGAGTACGGCATGGTGAACCTGAAGGGCAAATCCACCTGGGAGCGGGCCGAGGGCATCATCAACATCGCCCACCCGGACTTCCGGGAGGAGCTCATCGCCAACGCCGAAAAGATGGGTATCTGGCGCAAGAGCAACAAGCGCTGAACAATTGCATACATACTCACAGAGCGGGCCTGCTATGGGCCCGCTCTCTTTTGCCTCCGTCGGACGTGTCCTCATGAACGCAGCGCCCAGCGTCCCGTAGCCTGCCCTGGCCCGTAGTGAGGAGGACATGGCCTACGGAGGCAATGGGGCAACCGTCTTTTTGAAACCATTTTCCTACTTTCCGTGTTATGATAAGTGAAAGCGGCTTTCGATCTCAAACAAGAAGGGGTGAACCCTTTGACAGAAAAACAACTGGTGAAAGCCCTGCGCCGGGGCGACCTCTCCGCCTTGGAGGAACTGCTGGACCGCTACACGCCTTACGTGTCCTCGGTGGTCTCCCGCATCCTGCGGGGCCGGCACGCCGACGTGGAGGAGCTGACGGCGGACGTGTTCCTGGCCGCCTGGGACAACCGGGACAAGCTCCGCCCCGGACAGGTCAAGGGCTACCTGGGAGCCATTGCCCGGAACCGGGCCTTCAACCTCCTGCGGGCCGACCATGAAAGCCTTCCTCTGGAGGAGGACGTGCTGCTCCTGGAGACGGACGGCCCCGACAAGGAGCTGGACCGCCGGGAGACGGCCCGGATCGTCAATGCGGCGCTGTCCCGGCTGGACAAACCCCAGCGGGAGCTGTTCGTCCGGCACTACTACTACGGCCAGACGGTGCAGGAGGCGGCACTGGCCATGGGGCTGAACCTGTCCACCGCCAAGACCTGGCTGCGCCGGGGACGGGAAACGCTGAAAACTGATCTGCGAAAGGAAGGGTACGGATATGAAACAGCTGGAGATTTCCAGGCTCATGGATGAATACACGGACACAGAAGTTTTCCCCGAGGGCGGGAGCGCCGCCAACCCGGAAGCGGTGAAGGGCTGGGTGCTGGCCAATGTCAAGGCCCCGGCAAAGAAGAAGCAGAAGCCCGCGAAGAAAAAGCTGCTCCTCGCGGCGGCACTGGCCACGGTCATGGTGGTGCTGGTGGGTGCGGGTTTCCCGTATATCGAGCATAAGCTGGTAGGCGGCACATTGAGCTTTGAGCAGACCAGCAATGGCAGAATCACCGCTTTCGTACACAACAGCGAGCTGGTAAAATGCGAGGACGATCGTCTGATCTTCACTGCAAACGACGGTCAACGCATCGACATCACTGACCTGATCGACCAGGATACCCCCTACATCTACGACGGCAGCGATCCAGGCACTGGGTCAACCTACTATGTCGTTATGGGCGGCACACCGGAGTCTTACGGCTGGTTTGAATGGATCCAGACCCCCTACGCCTTTGATGACGGAGCCTACCATTTTGATGAGGACGGAAACCCGGTATCGATCCTGTTCGATTTTGAGCTTGTCACTTCGGGGGATGACCGGCGCAGCGTCTTCGGTTATGACTGTGTCTGCCTGGATGGCGATATGGACCTTCCCTGGCTGCTGGCCGGTGCGGAACAGGTGGGCATTACGTTCGAGGAAGCAGTGGAAAGTGTTACGGTTGCCAACGATCCGTGATCAATGGTATAATGGACTCCCCCGCCCGGGGGAGCCCATTTATGTTTCACGTGAAACTCGTCGGGGCAAAGTCCGCTCTGTTCAGCTTCCGGCTTCGCCGAAAGCTTTACCCGCTCCCTTGCCCCTCCTCTCCCCAGCGAAACCGCTCCGCTGGGTTTCGCCGGGGGCCCATTTGGGCACGCTATGGAAAGAAGGCAACAATATGATCCACGAGGATTATATGCGAGAAGCCCTGGCGCTGGCCTGCGCCTGCCTGCCCGACGGCGACGTACCAGTTGGGTGTGTCGTCGTCTCCCCTGACGGGGCTATCATCGGCCGGGGCCGCAACCGCCGGGAGGGGTTGGGCCGCGCCACCGCCCACGCCGAGGTGGAGGCCATCGACCAGGCCTGCGCGGCGCTGGGCAGTTGGCGGCTGACGGACTGCACCCTGTACGTCACTCTAGAGCCCTGCCCCATGTGCGCCGGGGCCATCATCAATGCCCGGATCGGCACGGTGCGCTACGGGGCCAGGGAGGACAAGTCCGGCTGCTGCGGTTCGGTGCTGAATCTGTTCGAGGAGCGGTTCAACCACCGCCCCCGGGTATACGGCGGGCTGCTGGAGGCGGAGTGCCGGGGGCTGCTGGAGGAATTTTTCCAAAACCTGCGGAAGATTTAACACAACTGTAACACTTTAACGTAAACTTTCGCAACATCTCTCCTGTATCTTAATACTTGCAAGAGACATCCTTTCTTTTTCATTCTATCCTCCATCCTCTAAAAGAAAGCCGGGGCTATAAGCCCCGGTTTTCCATTTTATCAGCAAAACTCAATTTGTCCTGAGGCCATGGACTTGATCCGGGCCAGGGATTCCACCCGCACACCTTTGGCGCGGACGCGCTCCCCGCCGGGCTGGAACGCCTTCTCCACCGCGATCCCGGCACCCACCACCGTGGCCCCGGCCTGTTCTGCCAGGTCAGTGAGGCCCTCCAGCGCCGCACCGTTGGCCAGGAAATCATCGATCAGCAGTAAACGGTCAGTGGGCAGCAGGAACCGCTTGGACACGATCACGTCGCTTACCCCGCCGTGGGTGAAGGAGGGCACCTGTACGTGGTACACGTCCCCGGTGATGTTTCTGGTGCGGCTCTTTTTGGCGAACACCACCGGCACGCCGAATTCCAACGCCGCCACACAGGCGATGCCGATGCCCGACGCCTCGATGGTGAGGATCTTATTGATCCTTTCCCCGGCGAACAGCCGCGCCCACTCCCGTCCCATGGCGCGGAACAGCTCCACATCCATTTGATGGTTCAAAAAGCTGTCCACCTTCAGCACGTCCCCGTCCTCTACAATGCCGTCCCGGCGGATGCGCTCCTCTAACTCTTTCACGATCCCTTCCCCCTTTCCTGCCACCCCCTATTTTACCAAAACCGGCGCCTCTTTTCCACCATTTCCCCTCAAATGCCTATTGTCCTTTCCCATGTTTTTTGGTACAATCATGCTCGGTCAAATTTCCCTTTTATTTTGAGCGAAAAGAGGTCTTTTTGCGATGCGCGTCAAGGAAACTGTGCGCGACTATCTCCTGCTCACCCTGGGCACCTTTCTGGTGGCCGCGGGCGTCTATTTCTTCAAGTTCCCCAACAGCTTCAACACCGGCGGTGTTACCGGTCTGGCCGTCATCCTCAACGCCGTGATCCCCGCCGTCACCCCATCCACCTTTGCCTCCGTCATTAACCTGGCCTTCCTGGTGCTGGGTTTCCTGGCCCTGGACAAGAGCTTCGGCATCCGCACGGTGTACTGCTCGGTTCTGTTCTCCGCCATGCTGTCCGCCTTTGAGTGGCTGTTCCCCCTGGCCGCCCCCCTCACCGGCCAGAAAATGCTGGAGCTGTTTTTCGCCGTCATCCTCCCCTCCCTGGGCTCCGCCATCCTGTTCAATATGCAGAGCTCCACCGGCGGCACCGACATCCTGGCCATGATCCTCAAGCGGTTTTCCAGCATGGACATCGGCAACGCTCTGCTGTGCGTGGACGTGCTCATTGCCGCCTCCACCCTGTATTTCGTCAGCATTGAGGCAGGGCTGTACTCCGTCCTGGGCCTGGTGCTCAAATCGGTGGTGGTGGACTCGGTGATTGAGTCGCTGAACCGGCGCAAGAGCTTCATCGCCGTCACCTCCTGCCCCGATGAGGTGTGCGACTTCATCACCCACACCCTCCACCGCTCCGCCACCTACTGGCAGGCAGAGGGCGCCTACACCCACGAGCCTAAGTGGGTGATCCTCACCGCCCTGTCCCGCTCCCAGGCGGTGGCCCTGCGGGTGTATCTGAAGTCCGCCGATCCCCACGCTTTTATCCTGGTGACCAACTCCAGCGAGATCTTCGGCAAGGGGTTTATGCGAGCGTAGGAGGCCCGCACCTCCTTTTGCCTCCGGCGGCCTACTTTCTGCTTGTGCAGAAAGTAGGCAAAGACACACTTAGGGGGAATCCCCCTAAGAACCCCCTTCCCGCGCCCAGTCATCGTGGTTAACTTCCGGCTTTCGCATTTGACGAATGAAGCTCACTTCGATTTCCGGCCCTCACAGGGCCTAAAGGGTGCTGGAACGTCCTACAATCCCCCTCCTGTCAACGCCTCCCTTGCGCGGCCGCATACGGAACCCGTTCCATTGTTTCACGTGAAACATCCTTCGATTGTTTTCGCCTCCCGCCTTGTGGTATGCTTGTCCATATCACAGGCAGGGAGGCGTTTTTATGTCCCTCTTCTCCAAAACAGACCGGCGTCAGGTTCTGGAGCTGCCCATCGGCAGCATCCGCCCCAATCCACGCCAGCCCCGGCGGGAGTTCAGCCCGGACGAGCTGGAAGAGCTGGCCCTGTCCATCTCCCAGGTGGGGGTGCTCCAGCCCCTCTCCGTCCGCCGCACATCCGAGGGCTGGGAGCTAATTGCCGGAGAGCGGCGGCTGCGTGCAGCGGAGCTGGCCGGGCTGCCCCGCGTCCCCTGCCTTCCCACGGAGGCGGACGACGACGCCTCTGAACTGCTGGCCCTGGTGGAAAACCTCCAGCGGCAGGATCTCACCGTCTGGGAGGAGGCCGCCGCCCTGCGCCAGCTCATCGACCGGCACCATCTCTCCCAGGAGGAGGCCGCCCGACGGGTGGGCAAGAGCCAGTCCGCCGTGGCCAACAAGCTGCGGCTGCTGAAGCTGCCCGGGGACGTGATCGACCTGCTGCGCTCCAACCACCTCACCGAGCGCCACGCCCGGGCCCTGCTGCGGCTGGACAGCCCGGAGCTTCAGCGCGCGGCCCTGGAGCACATTGTAAAGGGCCAGCTCAATGTGGCCCAGACCGAGGCATACATCGACCGCCTGTGCCGCCGGGAGGCGGCCCCCCGGCGGGCCGCGCCGGTCTACCGCTTCCGGGACGTGCGGTTATTCCTCAACACGGTGAAGAAGAGCCTTGCGGTAATGCAGTCCGCCGGGGTGGACGCCCGGTGCGGCCGGGAGGAGACGGACAGCGAGATCACGTTGACCATCCATATTCCCAAGTAGAAGCACGGGGCCCCCGCGCGAGCCCAGCCGTCAGGCCGTGAGCGCCGCAAGGCGGCGCTTTTAGCGCTAAGCCCGCCTATAGGCGGGCCCACGGGCGTCGCGTGGGGAGAGGAGGAGCAAGGAAGCCATTAGGCGGCGCAGCCGCCCCAGGCCTAAGCCGCGCAAAGCGCGGCCCACGGCGAACGAAGTTTTCGCCGAAGGCGGAAACGTAGTTGAGCAGACTTTGCGACGACGAGTTTCACGTGAAACAATTTGGCCCCACCCCCACTTCCCTCTTTCCTCCAAAAGGCAGGCCCCTGTGGCCTGCCTTTTTTGTCTCTTTCTTCGGGGCGATATTTTTGTGAAACAGTTGAAATCGTACCCGGAACAGGATATAATGAATTTTACCGCCGCGATCCGCCCCTGTGCTTCCGGCGGCACCCATTCACGAGAAAGAAAGGGGCGCTTCCCCATGGGTAAATCCATCGCCATTGTCAACCAGAAGGGCGGTGTTGGCAAGACTACGTCCTGCGTCAATCTGTCCGCCGCGCTCGCCGCCCAGGGGGCCAAAGTGCTGGTGTGCGATTTTGATCCACAGGGCAACGCCACCTCCGGCCTTGGCCTAGACAAGACCCGCTCCCCCAGCGTGTACGACGTGATTTTGGGGGGCGCGCCTATGAGCCGCGCCATCGTGCCCACCAAATGGGCCGACGTGGCGCCCGCCAACAAGGCCCTGTCCGGCGCCACCGTGGAGCTGATCGGCCTGGACCGCCGGGAGTTCCGCCTGCGGGACGCGCTGGAGGAGGTCAAGGGCAGTTACGACTTCATTTTCATCGACTGCCCCCCCTCCCTGGAGCTGCTGACCCTGGACGGCCTCTGCGCGGCGGACACCCTGCTGGTCCCCGTCCAGTGCGAGTACTACGCCCTGGAGGGGTTAAGCGACCTGCTGTACACCGTCCGGCTGGCCAAGCAGCGGCTGAATCCCACCTTGGATTTGGAGGGCGTGCTGCTCACCATGTACGACGGAAGGACGAACCTGTCCCTCCAGGTGGCCGAGGAGGTCAAGCGCCACTTCCCCGGCAAAGTGTACGCCTCGGTGATCCCCCGGAACGTGCGCTTGTCCGAAGCGCCCAGCCACGGCGTGCCCGTATCCGTCTATGACCCCCTATCCCGGGGGGCGGAGGCATACGAATTGCTGGCCAAGGAATTTCTCGCAAAAAACAAGACGCTTTAAACGGGGCCCCCGCGAGTTTCACGTGAAACATAAAACGACGCTACAAAAGAAAGAGAGGAGACACCCAAATGGCCAAAGCCAAAGGTTTGGGCAAGGGGCTGGACGCCCTGATGGGGGACGCCACCCTCCAGAGCCAGGAGGCGGGCTCCGTCCTGCTGCCCATATCCCAGGTGGAACCCGGGCTGAACCAGCCCAGAAAACGGTTCGACGACGAGTCGCTGGCCGACCTTGCCGCGTCCATTGAAGAGCACGGCATCATCCAGCCCCTGACCGTGCGGCGGCTGGGCACCGGCTATTACCAGATCATTGCCGGCGAGCGCCGCTGGCGGGCCGCCAAGCTGGCGGGCCGGAAAGAGGTTCCGGTGGTCATCATCGAGGCGGACGACCGCAAGGTGATGGAGATCGGCCTCATTGAAAACCTCCAGCGGGAGGACTTGAACCCCATTGAGGAGGCGGAGGGCTACCTCTCCCTGCTCACCGACTTTGGACTGACCCAGGAGGAGCTGGCGAAGCGGATGGGCAAATCCCGCCCCGCCATCGCCAACGCCCTGCGGCTCACCGCGCTCCCCCCCGCCGTGCGTGAGCTGATGATCGACGGCAGGCTGACCGCCGGCCATGGTCGGGCGGTGCTCATGGTGGAGGGCGATCAGGCCCAGACCGCCTTTACCCAGAGGATCGTGGACGAGGGCTGGAGCGTCCGTCAGGCGGAGGCCCGGGCCAAAAACTTCACCCTCCTGCCCCCCGAGGACCTGCCGCCCAAGGACGCCCCCGACCCCCACCAGATCTATATCCAGGCGGTGGAAAAGGAGCTGTCCGTCCGGCTGGGCCGGAAGGTGTCCATCCACAACGGCGCGCGGAAGGGCCGGCTGGAGCTGGAGTTCTACAACGTGGACGACCTGAACGACCTGCTGGATCTGCTGGAGCAGCTCCGCCCGGCGGAAAAGGCCCCCCAGGCCGCAGAAGGGGGCGGCGAGGGATGAGCAGGAAAACCGACCATCCCGGGGCCCCCGCCGAAACCCAGCCGTCAGGCGGTTTCAGTGGGGAAAGGAGGGACAGCGAAACCGTTAGGCGGCAAAGCCACCCCAGGTCTAAGCCGCGCAAAGCGCGGCTTACGGCGGTCGAGCTTTCGCCGCAGACGGAAGCGAGTGAGCGCAGCTTGTCCCGACGTGTTTCACGTGAAACAGAAAACAAAGCCCCGCGGAACAAGCCCTCCTCCTTCTACGTTTACCTGATCATCCTGTTCGGCGCGGCGTTCCTCATGCTGCTGCTGGCCTACTTTGTCCAGCAGCGCAACAACGAAACCGTCCTGGACAACCTGCGCACCACCACCGCCTCCCGGGAGGAGCTGCTGGAAAAGATCGAAGAGCTGGAGGAGGAAAAGCAGTCCCTTCTGAATGAAATGGGCGATCTTCAACGCCAGCTTGAACAATTGCAGTCGGATCTAAACTTTGCCAACACCAGTTTAGACAACCTTGGCAGCGAATATTTCAAATATGTGGACTATACCTCCATTCTTCAGGCCCTATACACCGGCGAAGTCAAGCTGGAATCCGGGGACTACGAGGGGGCGGCAAGGGAATTGACCGGCATTGAATATGGCGACTTTGTCTCCACCATCGACCTCTTTGACACGGAAACCAAACAATATAACCCCTATTATCCTGACAAAGGGATGCTTCTGCGTCCCCGCTTTGACGAGTTGGTATCCGTCCTGACGGAGCAGGGCGTACTAGAGGAAGAATGGGTGGGACAACAACAGCCCTGATATTTCACGTGAAACATTCGGAGGCGGCCAATGGACGAAAACAAATCCCCGCAGGATTTTCTCAATGAGATCTTTGAAAAAAGCCAGGCGGCCGAGCCCCCTATGCCCCCGCCCCGGTTTGAGC
>CAMWRX010000058.1 GCA_947176765.1 uncultured bacterium | reverse complement strand
GTCACTCCCCCCTGCTCCAGCCGGGCGATCCGGGCGGACAGCCCCGCCGTGGAGCCGTCCAGCGTGGGATCACACAGGGTGACCAGGCACAGCTCCATATCCGTGCGGCGGTTGGCCGACCGGGCCAGATCCGCCGCCGTTTTCTGTAATAGGGTAAGCATCTGCACCAGCCGGGGCACATCGAACCGGGCGGACAGCCTTTTCAGCGTCTCCCCGTCAAACCCGCCGGTCATCAGCGCAGCGCCGGCCTTGGGGGCGGTTTTGCGCACCAGCAGATCCCGCACCAGGGCGGACAGCTCCCCCGCCAGGGCGTTCATCTCCTTGCCCCCGGCGTACAGCCTGTCCAGCCGCTCCAGGGCGGCGGCGGCGTCCCCGTCGGCGGCGTTTTGCAGCAGGGCCGCGGCCTCCAAATTGCCCGCCAGACCCAGGGCGGACAGCACCCGCTCCTCGTCCACCCTGCCGCCTCCGCCGGAGCACTGGTCAAGTAGCGATAATGCGTCCCGCATACCTCCGTCGGCCAGCCGGGCCACGAGGGCGGCGGCGCTGTCGGTGAGGTCAATGCCCTCCCGCTCGGACACGCGGAGCAGATGGGCGGCGATGTCCTCGGCGCGGATGCGCTTGAAGGCGAATTGCTGGCACCGGCTCTTGATGGTGGCGGGCACCTTGTTCACCTCGGTGGTGGCCAGGATGAACATCAGGTGGGCCGGCGGCTCCTCCAAAATCTGCAACAGCGCGTTGAACGCCTGAGTGGACAGCATATGGACCTCGTCCACGATGTACACACGCTTTTTCACTGTGGCAGGGGTGTACACCGCCTCGTCCAGAATGGCGCGCACATCGTCCACCCGGTTGTTGGAGGCGGCGTCCAGCTCCAGCACGTCCAGGATGGAGCCGTTCTCGATGCCCAGGCAGGCGGGGCACGCGTTGCAGGGGTTGCCGTCCTGGGGGTTCTCGCAGTTCACCGCCCGGGCCAGCAGCTTGGCGCAGGAGGTCTTGCCCGTCCCCCGGGTGCCGGTGAAGAGGTAGGCGTGGGACAGCCGCCCGGACTGCACCTGCCGCTTCAGGGTCTGGGTGACGTGATCCTGGCCCACCACCTCGTCAAAGGTGCGGGAGCGCCACTTGCGGTATAGGGCCTGGTACATCCAAATCACCTCGAAAAAATAAATTCCAATTCGCTTTCGTGTTCCCGGTGTTTCCGGGTTTACAGTTAATGAATATTTATTAAAGTATAGCCTTGGAAATTATGTATAGATCTACTCCATAAGCTGGATGTTATGTTGTAGCAGACAGTTCCTTTTTCCTTACGTTCAATATTTTCCTCAGTTCTTTCTTTCTGGGTTCCAGTATCCCGTCATTGATGTGCCTTAACGCACCGAGGTATAAACGAATGGACTTTACATCGTCAGTCTGTGAATAAATTTTCTTGAGAATACCAAACAAATCATTATCCGCTATAACGCAGGATAGCATATTGTACTGGTTCATTATGGACACCACATCTATAGCTGCACAAAAAATCCGTTCGACATATTCTGGCTCATCCGCAAAGAACTGCCTTTGTTTCGCAAGCCAGTAGAGCAGCATTGTGGTATCGTTGTGGAATGCTGCCATAATTGCAGGGTTTTTGAATGGCCGGGAAATCAAGAGAGATAAGTTTCGCTCGATTTCAATGCCCCATTCAAGAAGCTGATCCGCCTGCTGAGGTGTACGGGCTACATTTAGTGCATTCCCGTTGAACCTGCTGGCATTACAGGTCCAATGAATGTCGGCTCCCATCTCACGGAGTATCTGAGCCACGAGAAACCGGTTTTTCGCTACTGCCTCCAGGAACAGATTTGCACCCGACAGGCATGTTGCATGAACGAGTTCTGGCTCTTCCTTGATTTGACGAATGATCTCTTCATCTGACACAGTTTCATCCCGAAACTGCGCTGCAATTTCAGCAGCTTTCTTTCCTAATTCTAAACCTGTCATTTGGTATAAACTCACCTACGCTGTGCCGCTCTCAAAGCGGAACATTTATTCATGATATTCAGTCGGGAACGCAAAGTCGAATTGGGGCAAAAATAAAAAACTCGGCGCGAAACAAGACCGCGCACCGGCCTTTGAAGCACAGGATATGCCCGTTACCCATACAGCCGGCTCAGGATCGGCGGGCCCACGGCACACGCCCAGGTCCGCTTAGTGCTGCTCGGTTCCCCGCCTGACACGGTTCACGGGTGAGCGTTGCGCGGGACCGATCCATCATCGCTGCTTATATGGGGCAGACGGCACAGTCTGCCTCCGGGGGCCGGGATTCATCCCTGCTGTAGCGGGTTGCAGGTACAGGGCACCGCTAACTCCCCAACTAGCGCGGCCTTGTTCCGCGCCGAGGCGCTGACAAGCCTGGATTATTTTATCACGCTCGGGAAAATTTATCAACTGTAATTTCAAAAAATACTACGGGGCAGCTCAGCGCAGGATGTGCCACACGTCGTCCCCTATGAAGCCGCACGCGCGGTAGACCGCCTCCGGCTGGGTGGGGTTATCGCATTCGCCGGATACTGTGGCAAAGTCGGCGAAGGCGGCCATGGTATTCAGCGCACGCAGCACCAGGGCGGCGGCAATCCCACGGCGCCGGTATTCGGGCAATACCTGGAGCCACTCGATCACCGCCTCCCCAGCCTCCGGGTCAAACTCCCCGATGATGGAACCCACCAGCGTCACCTCCGCGAAAGCGCCAATCCACAGCTCGGGACGGTATACCCGGGCCCTGGCCCAGCCGCGCACCTCTTCCTCTGTCACACCAACATCGGAGTGCCCGTAACTGCGGTTAATCATGTCCGCCAGTACCCCGGCCCGGTCAGGGGAAATGGGGGCAAATGTGATGCCGGAAGGGGCGGCCCCCGACCGGGGGACGGGGCGCAGATGGTGGATCAGCCGGAAGAAGCGGCTATGGTGGCGGCCCGCCGCCATTTCCTCGCGGAACCGGCTGTGGTGGACGATCTCCATACCGGGCGGGATGGAGATCCCCTTCGCTTTCCAATAGGGGATGGAAAGGGTTCCGCAGGGGTTCACGCAATATTCCTGGAGGGTTATCATGCCGTTTCAGCTCCATTTTGTTTAATTTATCCCGACATTATGATATAATATCCAGAAACAGGCTGTCAAGGAGAACCCCTCCCTTTTCAGATTAAGGTTGCTAATGCTCTATTTCCTATAATTCTTCGTCAAAGTACCGGGACGGGGAGCTATCCATAACGGATAACTCCCCGATAAACAAGAATTTATCGTTTTTTCGGTCTCATCAGAACAATGCTATATATGCCTAATAGAGTATATATCATAACAAGTCCAATTAGGCTCATTGTTTTATATCCGCTGAATGTAGTGAAGCAGTATGGCAGGGCACATATATCAATAAAGCCATGCAAAATAATCGGTATCCACAGATTATTCGTCCTTTTGTATATTGCCCCAAAGTACAAACCCATTCCGATAGTCGAAATTACTTTAAATAGAATTACAAGTGGCTCCATGCCAATCATACCGGGAATATGTCCCAATCCGAAAACGACTGATGATACCCATATGGCAATGGCCGCATGACGCTCATTTTTGTAAGCAATTTTGTCAACAATGTTAAGGAACAAACCCCTAACATATAACTCCTCAATAAACGCTACACCGAAATAATACAAAATGCCTTCAATCAGGATTTTCCATACACTCGGCTTATAATCAAAAGGCGCAAGCCCTATGATAAATGCAATGCAAGATAAAATACCCGCCACCACGCCTGCAAAAGCATACTTTTTTAATCCATCAATCAATCCAGAAGTGTGAAGTCCGAGCTCCCAATCTTTTCCAAATAGTTTCAGGGCAAACCACGCGAAAAATCCTATGATTAGAAAATTTACCAGCAGACTAATGATATATGGCGTCACATCAGATAAGCAGCAATCTACAAACAATATCGCAGGCAAGCCAGATATATCCATAAAAGCTAAAACCAATGTTAAGATTGTCATAGCAGTTATTTGCTTTTTATTCATAATCTAATCCCTCAAATACCGATTTGCTGCTTTTCATATTATCATACGCCTCCAGAAAATTCAATATGAGTTGGTGAAATTGCTGGAGTTTTATCCTAGCAACCATTATCTGAAAAGAGACGAGAACCCCCACCCTTGCAATCCGCGCCCTGCTTTGTTATAATATTTCCCAATGAATTTGAATGGGGGGGTCGGCTATGGCCACTGCTGTCGTCACAGATGGGAAATACCGCACCTCCATCGCCGCCGTCCGGGCGCTGGGCCGGGCGGGATACCGGGTGATCGTCACCCAGACCAGGGGCGACTCAGCTCTGGAGCCGCCGGTGTTTGCCTCCCGCTATGTGAGCGAAAGCCGCTGGCTGGACGGGGCGGCGGCCGACCCGGACTACCCGGACAAGCTGTATGCCCTGCTGGAATCATGCGACCACCCCGTCCTCTTCTGCGCCGGGGCGGTCACCCTCAACGCCGTGGCAAAACAGCGGGAGCGGTTCGCCCAGGTTTGCGACTTCCTCATCGCCTCCCCGGAGGCGCTGGACGCCCTCAACGACAAGGAAACCGTCCACCGCCGCTGCAAGGAGCTGGGTATCCCCGTTCCCAAGCAGTACGACGGGGAGCCGGAGGGCTGGCCCGTCATCATCAAGCCCCACTGCGGGGAGAAGTTCGGCCTGAAGGCCAAAGACCGCTACGCCATTGCCAATAACGCTGAAGAGTACGCCGCCAAGCGGGCGGCCATGGCGAAATACGACCCCAATCCCATCGTCCAGCAGAAGGTGGAGGGCACGGGAGCCGGGGCCAGCCTGCTGCTGGACCGGGAAGGGCGGCTCATCTCCGCCATCTGCCACCGGCGCGTCCGGGAGTACCCTGCTGCCGGCGGGCCGTCCACCTGCTGCGAGAGCTTCTACGACGAGCACATGATCGACAGCGCCTACCGCCTGCTGTCCTCCTTTGGCTTTGTAGGCATGGCCATGGTGGAGTTTAAGGGGGAGTACGTACTGGAGGTGAACCCCCGGGTGTGGGGCAGTTTCCCCATGACCGAGCGGGCGGGCAGTCCCTTTGTGGCCCGCTACGCCCGGGCGGCGGCTGGGGAACGGTTTGACTACCAGCCCCAGGACTATCAGACCGGCGTGCGGATGCGCTTTACCCTGAACGACGGGGCGGCTATGCTGGACTACCTGCGCCACGGCAGGCCCGGCCCCTTTTTCCAGGGGATGGCGGACTGGTTCCGGGCCAGGGACGCGCTGTCCGCCAAGGACGACCCCAAACCCCTGCGCCGCTATGTGCGCGGGATGCTGCTGAAACGATGAGTATGGAACTGAAGCTTGATCTGCACGTCCACTCTGAGCACTCCTTCGATGGGGTGATGGGGCTGGACGAGATCGCGTCCCTGGCCCGAGCCAAGGGGCTGGACGGCGTGGCCGTGTGCGACCACGGTATCGCTCTCACCGATGCGCCGGAATACCCGGATTTCCTGCTCATCCCCGGGGTGGAGCTGGCCACCCAGTTCGGCCACCTGCTGGGGCTGTTCGTCACCGGGCCGGTGGAGACAACGGATTTTTACCAGGCGGCGGAGCGCATACACGCCCAGGGGGGGCTGACGGTGCTGGCCCACCCCTTTGAGCACAACCGGGACGATACCCGCCTGCTCCCCGCCGCGCCCTGTCTGGACGGGGTGGAGGTGTGGAACAGCCGGGCGGACCGGAACATCCGGGAGGCCAATGCCCTGGCGGCGGAGTTTGCGACCACCCACGGCCTGTTGCCCTTCGGCGGCAGCGACGCCCATGTGCCCCAGGAGATCGGCAACGCTGTGGTGGCGGTTCAAGTGAAAGAGCGGACATTGGACGCGGTAAAAGCCGCCCTGCTGGAGGGCAGGGCGGAGATCAAAGGCCGGCGGGGACGGGCATGGTACGTGGCCCAAAGCCAGCTCACCCGGCGGAGAAAAACCGGGGCGAGGCCGCTGGATTACGCGCAGTGGGCGGCGTTCGCCGCCAAGTGCCGCTTACAGGATATGTTTAGAAGGGATTGAATGGTATGTCGATGCTGGTAAAGCTGGGTAAAAAAGGGAAAAAGATTGCAAAAAAGTTTATCACCCCGGCGGAGAAGCACCACCTGAGCTACACCCGCCGCATTGAGCGGGTCAAGACGGACAAGCGCATCTGCGCCATGACCTTTGACGACGGGCCCATGGATATGCCCGCCGCCCCGGATCAGTTTGGGGGGCGCTCCCTCACCGACGTGATTCTGGACGTCATGGCGGAATTCGGGGCCAAGGGCTCCTTTGACGTGGTGGGGGACACCAGCGAGAACTACCCGGACAAGGCGGGCAAGGTGGGCAGCGCCGCCTGGGGCGGCACCAAATTCGACCACTACCCGGATCTGGGCCACGACGACAAGGGCGGCGCGGTCCACAACGACCGGCTCATCCGCCGGATGCTGGACGAGGGCCACCAGATCACCAACCACAGCTACCGCCACATCATCTTCGGCAAGAAGCCCTTTGTCTACGGGGCCCGAGAGTACCTGGGCAGCGTGGACAAGGCGGTGGACGATCAGCTGCGGCTGGACAGGCTGATGGAGGAAAATTACGGCTACAAGCTGACTTTGGGCCGTCCGCCCCATTATGTGGACAGGATGCAGGACGGCTTCACCAGCTACGATGTGTACGACAAAGTGGGTTACCAGTATATGGCGGCGTCCTATGACGGGGCGGGCTGGCTGCCCTCCACCCTCCCGAACCCGGACGCCGCTCTGGAGGCGGAGGTCAACGCCATGGTGGAGCCCATGAAAAAAGCGCTGGAGAAGGACCCGGACTTCTTCTGCGGCCAGATCATCTTCCAGAAGGACGGCTACAATATGGCCAAGCGCACCCCGGTGGCCTTCGGGCTGCGCAAGCAATTGGAATTGCTGAAGGAGTACGGCTACCAGGTGGTGACGGTGGGGCAGCTCATGGAGGAGAGTCCCTTTGCCGACCTGGGCCGGGACGACCCGCTGTTTGACAAGCTGTGCCGCCTGCAAAAGAACCGGGCGGTGGCCTATTCGGACAACTGTGTGCGGCTGGAGGACCCCATGACCTTTGGGGAGCTGGCCATGCTGCTGTGCCCCAAGGAGGAGGCCATGGCCCGCCGCTGGGCGAAGATCCGCAGGAGCGGCAAGCACGAGGACGCCTACTGCGGCGCGCTGGAGTGGTGCGTGGAGCAGGGGCTTCTCCCCAAAGACACCAAGTCCGACGGCCCGGTGACCGCCCTGCCCGGGGGGCTGTTTGGCCCGGTGGAGGGCTTCACCCGGCGGCAGGTGTACGCCGCCTATCTGGAGTAAACGAAAAAAGCCCCAGCGCCCTTTGGGCGCTGGGGCTTTCAGTTGCTTTAGTCGCACTCGATGACGGCCCGCTTGACGGCGGGGATGGAGGCGGCGGAGACGGACAGCTCGTCGATGCCCACCGACATATAGAAGGCGGTGAGGGCGGTGTTGGCGGCGGACTCGCCGCAGATGCCCACCCAGATGCCCGCGTCATGGGCGGCCTTGGCGGTGCGCTCGATGAGGCGCAGGATGGCGGGGTGGCCGGAGTCGAACAGGTTGCTGATGTTGGCGTTCATCCGGTCGGCGGCCAGGGTGTACTGGGTCAGGTCGTTGGTGCCGATGGAGAAGAAGTCCACCTCTTTGGCCAGCACGTCGGCCATGACAGCGGCGGCGGGGGTCTCGATCATGATGCCGTACTCCACATCCTTGCTGTAGGGGATGCCCTCCTTGTCCAGCTCCTGCCGAACCTGGTTGACAATGGTCTTGATCTCCAGCACCTGCTCCAGGTGGGTGATCATGGGGAACATGATGTTCAGCTTGCCGTACACCGACGCCCGCAGCAACGCCCGCAGCTGGGTGCGGAAGATCTCGGGCTGCTTGAGGCAGATGCGGATGGCCCGGTAGCCCATGGCGGGGTTCTCCTCCCCCTCGATGCCAAAATAGGGGGCCTGCTTGTCGCTGCCCAGATCCAGGGTGCGCACCACCACAGGCCGGGGGGCCAGCCGGGAGAGTACCTCTTTATAGACCTCAAACTGGGCCTGCTCGGTGGGGAAGTCCGGGCTGTCCAGGTAGATGAACTCGCTGCGGAACAGGCCCACGCCGGCGCCGCCCCGGGCGATGACCGCGTCAATGTCCTTCAAGCCGCCGATGTTGGCGACTACCAGCACCTTGTGGCCGCTCTTGGTGATGGCCTTGCGGTCTTTATACGCTTCCAGCGCCGCCTGGTCGGCCAGGAAGGCATCCCGGCGGCGGATGAACTCCGCCCGGGTGGCCTCGTCGGGCTGGGGGGCCACCTCGCCGGTGGAGCCGTCGATGGCCACCAGGCCAGACCTAGGCAGCTTATCGTAGTCGTCCCCCATGCCCACGATGCAGGGGATGCCCAGGGTGCGGGCCAGGATGACGGAATGGGAGGTGGACGAACCCAGCTTGGTGACGAAGCCCGCCACATGGTTCTTGTCCAGCCGGACGGTCTGGCTGGGAAGCAGATCGACGGCGGCTACGATCACCGGCTCATCGGGGAAGTCGGCGGCGTCGGGGATGCCCTTGAGCACCCGGATCAGGCGGTTGCCCACGTCCATCACGTCGGCGGCGCGGGCCTGCATATACTCGTCGTCCATGGACTTGAACATGGCGGCCAGGGAGTCGGCGGTCTCCCGCACGGCGTACTCGGCGTTATATCCCTCGTCCAGCAGGCCGTCGATGCCGTCGATGAGATCCGGGTCCTCCAGCATCATGCGGTGGATGTCAAACACCTGGGCCACGTTCTCGTCGGTGGCCCGGGCCTTCTCATACAGGCCGTCCAGCTCCCGGATGGCCTGGGCGGCGGCCTGGTCATAGCGCTGGTGCTGCTGGGCGGGATCCAGGCCGGTCTCACGGGTGACGGACAGGTCGGGCTCCTCCAGGTAGAACAGTTGGGCAACGGCCGCTCCGGCCGAGGCGGCGATTCCTTTTAACATGACACTTCCTCCGTTCATTTGGCAATTTCGGACAGGCGCGCCGGACGCGCGCGGTTCTTCTTTGTGTATATCATATAATTTGCGTTCCTGCAATGGGTTAAGCAAAATTTCTTCAAAAATTTTTTGTCCGGCGGCCTTCCATGATTGTTCTTGAAAAGGGCGGCGGGCCGTGCTATAATACGATAAAACGTTTGTTTGGATTGGAGGGCCGGTCATGCCCGAGGAGATTGCCGAGATGACGGGGCGGAACCAGGTGGAGGGCACGGTGTCCGCCGTGCTGTTCCGCAATGAGGAGAACGGCTACACCGTGCTCAAGCTGGAGTGCGGCGAAAAGGGCGAGATCACGGTGGTGGGCTGTATGCCCGGCGTGGCCCCCGGCGAGGAGCTGGAGCTGGAGGGCTCCTGGGGCCGCCACCCCAGCTACGGCGAGCAGTTCAAGGCGGACATGGTGGTCCGGCGCCTGCCCGTGGGGGAGAAGGCCATCTTCGAGTACCTGGCCTCCGGTGTGGTGCAGGGGGTGCGCATGGGGCTGGCCCGGCAGATCGTGGACCGCTTCGGGGAGGAGGCGCTGTCCGTCATCGAGAACGAGCCGGAGCGGCTAGCCGAGATTCGGGGCGTATCCCCTAAACGGGCCTTGGCCATCGGAGAGAGCTTCCGCCAGAAGATGGGGATGCGGCGGCTGGCCGACTTCCTGGCCGAGCATAAGCTGCCGCTGAGCGCCGCCATGCCGCTGTACCAGCGGTTCGGCGCCATGGCGGTGGACGTGGTGCAGGACAACCCCTACCTCCTGGCCGACCGGTCCCTGGAAATTCCCTTTGCCCAGGTGGACGCCTTGGCCATCGAGCTGGGGGTGGCGGGGGACGATCCCCAGCGGGTGGAGGCCGCCCTCGTCTTCGAGCTGGACCACAACGCCGACAACGGCCACGTATTTCTGCCCGAGGGCAAGCTGCTCAGCGCCACAGCCGCCCTCATCGGGGTAGAGGGGGACTGCCTCACCCAAGGCCTGGACGCGCTCATCGAGCGGGGTGAGGTGGTCCGGGAGGACATCGCCGGGGTCACCGCCTGCTACCCCGCTGGGCTGTACGGCGCGGAGTGCTACGTGGCCATGCGGCTGGGGGAGATGTGCCGGACGGAGATCGTGCCGCCGGCGGGACTTGGGCGGCTCATCGACGCCATCCAGCGGGAGCAGGGCATCCAGTACGCCAAGCAGCAGCGCACGGCAGTGGAGCTGGCCGCCAGCCGCCAGGTGATGCTGCTCACCGGCGGGCCGGGCACCGGTAAGACCACCTCCCTGCGGGGGGTGCTGGCCCTGTTTGACCAGCTGGGGCTGGAGACGGCTCTGACCGCCCCCACCGGCCGAGCCGCCAAGCGGATGGGCGAGACCTGTGGGGCGGAGGCGCTGACCATCCACCGGCTGCTGGAAACCCAGCTGGACCCCTACACCGGCCAGCTGGCCTTCACCAAAAACCAGAGCGACCCGCTGGAGGTGGACGCGGTGATCGTGGACGAGACCTCCATGGTAGACATCTCGCTGATGGCGGCGCTGCTGGCCGCCCTGCGGGGGGACTGCCGCCTGGTGTTGGTGGGCGACCCGGACCAGCTGCCGTCGGTGGGGCCGGGGAACGTGCTGGACCACCTGATCCGGTCCGGGGTGGTGCCCGCGGTGTCGCTGACGGAAATCTTCCGGCAAGCCCGGGAGAGCGCCATTGTCATGAACGCCCACGGGGTGAACCAGGGGACCGTACCGGAGCTGAAAAACAAGTCCAAGGATTTCTTCTATCTGGGCCGGCGGGACGCGGCCCGGACGGCGGACACGATCGTGGAGCTGTGCCAGACCCGCCTGCCCAAGAACATGGGCATTCCGCCGGAGCAGATTCAGGTGCTGTCCCCCACCCGGAAGCGGGGGGCAGGCACCGCTGTGCTGAACCGGGCCTTACAGGAGGCGCTGAACCCCGCCGCGGACGGCAAGGGAGAGCGGGCCTTCGGGCCCTACATCTTCCGCCAGGGCGACCGGGTGATGCAGATCAAGAACAACTACGACCTGCCCTGGGAGGACCCCAGCACCGGGGACCGGGACCTGGGGGTGTTCAACGGGGACGTGGGCGTGATCCAGGAGGTGAATCCCGGGGGAATCACCGTGTCCTTTGACGGGCGGCTGGTGGAGTACCCCCCGGAACTGCTGGGGGAACTGGAGCCCGCCTACGCCGTCACCGTCCACAAGGCCCAGGGCAGCGAGTACCGGGCGGTGATCCTGGCCCTCAGCGACGTGCCGCCCTCCCTGCTGGCAAGGGGGGTTCTGTACACGGCCATTACCCGGGCCCGGGAGCTGTTTATCCTGGTGGGCAGCGGGGAACTGCTGGCCCAGATGGTGGCCAATGACCGGCAGACAAGGCGGTATTCCGCCCTGCGCACCCGCCTGCTGCGGGAGACGGGACAGGAGGCGTGATCAGGTGAAAGAACGGGAACAGAAGATACGGGCTTGGTTTCAAATGTGGCTCGACGGCTCGGATACGGGGGCGGAGGAGCTATTCGATCCCGGTGCAGTCTATATCGAGAGCTGGGGGCCTGAATATCACGGCCTTGCAAAAATCCGCCACTGGTTCCGGGAGTGGAATACCCGAGGGCATGTTTTGCAATGGGATATCAAGCAGTTTTTCCATAACGGGGATCAGACGGTCGTGGAGTGGTACTTTCGAAACCGCATGGATGATGGGCGGGAGGAGACCTTTGACGGCATGAGCCTTGTCCGCTGGACGGCGGAGGAAAAAATCTGTTTCTTGCAGGAGTTCGGCTGCAACCGGAACCGCTATGACCCCTATGAGAACGGACCGGAGCCCCAATTTCGGGACGAGCAGGCCATGTGGTTCTAGATTCGCTGTCTGTGGGGAGTGATTCTCAGGGCCAATCGTGGTATACTTTCTCCTAAAGGAGGGAGCGAAATGGATCAGGCCAAGGTAGGAAGATTGATCGCCCAGCTGCGGAAGGAGCAAGGGCTTACCCAAGAGGCATTGGGTCAAAAGCTGGGCGTCACCAACAAAACGGTTTCCCGCTGGGAGAACGGAAACTATATGCCCGACATTGAGCTGCTGGTCCCCCTGGGGGAGGCGCTGGGGGTGAGCGTCAACGAGCTGCTGGCCGGGGAGCGTTTAAGCGACGAGCAGTTCCGCCGGCGGGCGGACGAGAATTTGGTAGAGGCAGTGCGGGAGAGCAGCTTTTCTGTTAAGGAGCGCACGGAATTTTTTAGGGCAAAATGGCGCAAGGAGCACATCAGGTTGATCGTCCTATGTGCGGTGCTGTGTTCCGCCGTGTCACTTTACCTGTGGTTTGAGAAGTTGTGGGTGTTGTTGGCCCCTCTGTGGCTGGTGGTGAACTGTTGGATGAATAACCGGATGATGAGTTATGTGGAGGGCAAGGTATACGGGGACCCAAAACCGTCTGCCAGAGGTTGACAACCGGCAAAAAATTCGATATGATAAAAGACGCAAATTCACCAAGGGAGACACAGAGATGAAAAAGCCCTTCCTCACCCTGGCCCAGGCCCGGGAGATCAGACAGACCTATCCCACCCCTTTCCACATCTACGACGAGCGGGGCATTCGGGAAAACGCCCGGGCGCTGAAGGCCGCTTTTGCGTGGAATCCGGGGTTTAAGGAATATTTTGCCGTCAAGGCCACCCCTACCCCCGGCATTCTCAAGTTGCTGCGGGAGGAGGGCTGCGGCGTGGATTGCTCCTCCCTCACTGAGTTGATGATGTCCCAGCGGTGTGGGTTTTCCGGGAGCGAGATCATGTTCTCCTCTAACGAGACCCCGGCGGAGGAGTTTGAGCTGGCCGCCCAGTTGGGGGCCAACATCAATTTAGACGACCTGACCCATGTGGATTTCCTGTACAATACCTTGGGCAAGGTGCCTGAGACGGTGTGTTGCCGTTTCAACCCCGGCGGGGTGTTCACGCTGGGGGAGAGCAAAGAGGGCTTCCAGGTGATGGACAACCCCGGTGAGGCCAAGTACGGCATGACCCGGCCCCAGCTTGCCCAGGCGTTCACACGGCTCAAGGAGCTGGGTGCCAAGCATTTCGGCATCCACGCCTTCCTGGCCTCCAACACCATCTCCAACGACTACTACCCCGCCCTGGCCCGGCTGCTGTTCCAGACCGCCGCCGACGTGGCCCAGGAAACGGGCTGCCACGTGGCCTTCATCAACCTGTCCGGCGGCGTAGGCGTCCCCTACCGCCCGGGGCAGAGTGCCAACGACATCGCCGTCATTGGCGAGGGCGTGCGGAAGGCCTACGAGGAGATTTTGGTCCCTGCCGGGATGGGGGACGTGGCCATCTACACCGAACTGGGCCGGTTCATGCTGGCCCCCTTCGGCCACCTGGTCACCACCGCCGTCCACGAGAAACACATCTATAAGGAGTATATCGGCGTGGACGCCTGCGCCGCCAACCTGATGCGGCCGGCAATCTACGGGGCCTACCACCACATCACCGTGCTGGGCAAAGAGGACGCGCCCTGTGACCGCGTATACGACGTGGTGGGCTCCCTGTGCGAGAACAGCGACAAGTTCGCCATCGACCGGGAGCTGCCCGAAATCGAGATGGGCGATATTCTGGTCATCCACGACGCCGGGGCCCACGGCTTCTCCATGGGCTACAACTACAACGGCAAGCTGCGCTCGGCGGAACTGCTGCTGAAGGAGGACGGCTCGGTGGAGCTGATGCGCCGGGCGGAGACGCCGGACGACTATTTTGCCACCCTGGTGTGGTAAATAAAACAGCAAACGACGGCGGAACTTCCCCGCCGTCCATATGCGGGTATGGCGGAATTGGCAGACGCGCAGGATTTAGGTTCCTGTGGAGCGATCCGTGTGGGTTCGACCCCCACTACCCGTACCAAGGCAGCCGAAGGCTGCCGGGACCGGTCGTTCGGCGAAGCCGAATGACGGTCCCTTTTATTTTTGGGTACCGAGCAGTCCTGTGGACTGCCATAGGTCGTTCGCTGGGCAGCCGAAGGCTGCCGGCGTTAGGCCGCCTTTGGCGGCCCCAGCCCTAAGCTGGCCTATGGCCGGCCCACGGGGACAGTCGTTCGGCAGAGCCGAATGACGTCCCTTCGGCGAATGACGGTCCCTTTGTTTTTCCATTTTTTATCAGAAAAGCATTTCCCCCACACTGAGCCAAAACGGAAAGACACGCTTTGCGTGTCTTTCTGTTTGCGTTTTGACCGGCCTTTGCTTTTATGCCCCCGCCCCGCCCCGCACATTTTTTCATTTGTCAAAAAATAAACGAGTAAGCACTTGACACCCCAGCCCGAACTATATAAAATAGAATTTGTATTTATATACCACAGCGCACTCAATTCTGATAGGAGGAAGCAACATGAACATATTGGTCTGTGTCAAGCAGGTGCCGGACACCACCGAGATCAAGATCGATCCGGTCAAGAACACCCTGATCCGCGAGGGCGTGCCCAGCATCGTCAACCCCTTCGACGGCTATGCCCTGGAGGCCGCCGCCCGCATCAAGGACAAGAACCCCGACACCAAGATCGTGGTCGTGTCCATGGGCCCGCCCCAGGCCACTGCGGCGCTGAAGGAGTGCTTGTCCATCGCCGCTGACAAGGCGTACCTGGTGTCCGGCCGCACCTTCGGCGGCTCCGATACCCTGGCCACCAGCTACATTTTGTACAACGCCGTGAAGAAGATCGAGGAGCTGGAAGGCAAGTTTGACGCCATCTTCTGCGGCAAGCAGGCCATCGACGGCGACACCGCTCAGGTGGGCCCCGAGATCGCCGAGCATTTGGGCTATCCCCAGGTCACCTACGGCCTGGAGGCCGAGCTGGACGGGGATATGCTGAAGGTGAAGAAGGAAGTGGAAGAGGGCGTCGAGATCATCGGCGTGAAGTTCCCGTGCCTAGTCACCTTCACCAAGCCCGCCTGGGATCCCCGTTATCCCACCGTCAAGCGGAAATTGGCCGCCAACCGGGCGGAGATCCCCGTGCTGGGGGACGACGCCTTCCCGGACATCGACACCTCCCGCATCGGCCTGAAGGGTTCGCCCACCAACGTGAAAAAGACCTTCGTGCCCCAGCGCAAGACCGGCGGCGTGAAGATCCAGGAGTCGGACGGCCGCGCCAGCGCCCAAAAGCTGTTTGAGCTGCTCAGCGGCGCCAGCATTATTTAAGGAGGGGAAGCACAATGGAAGCCAAGACCAAAGATTTGTGGGTATTTGTAGAGACTAACGAGGACGGCACCGCCAAAAACGTGGGCATCGAGCTGCTCACCCCCGGCAAGATGATGGCGGGCAAGCAGGGCGGCGATCTGGTGGCCGTCGTCATCGGCTGCGGCGTGGACGAGGCCGTCAAGGCCGCCAATGAGCACGGCGCCGACAAGATCATCGTGGTGGACGGCCCCGAGTTCAAGCACTACACCACCGACGCCTACGCCATCGCCCTGGTGAGCCTGGTGGAGAAGTACGGCCCCACCAGCATGATGATCGGCGCGACCAACAACGGCCGCGACCTGGGCCCCCGCGTCTCCTGCCGCCTGAACACCGGCCTGACCGCCGACTGCACCGCGCTGGACGTGGACGAAGAGACCGGCAACGTAGCGTGGACCCGTCCCGCCTTCGGCGGCAACCTGATGGCCACCATCATCTGCCCCAACCACCGTCCCCAGATCGGCACCGTCCGTCCCGGCGTGTTCAAGAAGAGCGACGCCGTTGAGGGCAAGGCCGAGATCGTGAAAGAGGACCTCCATGTGCCCGTCGACCAGATCCGCACCCAGGTGCTGGAAATCATCAAGGAGCTGGACAGCGAGAACGTGGATCTGGAGGGCGCTGAGATCATCGTGTCCGGCGGACGCGGTGTGGGCGGCCCCGAGGGCTTCGAGACCATCAAGGCGCTGGCCAAGGAACTGGGCGCTACCGTCGGCGCTTCCCGCGCGGCTGTGGACGCGGGCTGGATCGCCCACGCCCATCAGGTGGGCCAGACCGGCAAGACTGTCGGCCCCAAGCTGTATATCGCCTGCGGTATCTCCGGCGCCATCCAGCACATTGCCGGCATGAGCAGCTCCGATGTGGTGGTCGCCATCAACAAGGACCCCGACGCCCCCATCTTCGACGTGGCCGACTACGGCGTGGTGGGCAACCTGTTTGAGGTGCTGCCCGTCCTCACCGAGGAGATCAAGAAGGCCAGAGGCTGATCGGCGTTACCTATACCCGCCGGATGGGCGGGCACAAAATAAATTCAAGAAAGGATCATGCGTGATGAATTTTCATTTTAACGAAGAAGAGCAGGAAATCCTTGATATGTTGCATGACTTCTGCCTGAAGGAAGTCGCCCCCAAGGCCGCCGAGGTGGACGAGGAAGAGCGCTTCCCCGAGGAGACCTGGCACAAGCTGGCCGACATGGGCATGATGGGCGTTCCCTTCGCCGAGGAGTACGGCGGGGCCGGTCTGACCTACCTGAACTATATCGGCATCTGCGAGGAGCTGGCCAAGCACTGCGCCACCACCTCCGTCATGGTGTCCGCCCACACCTCCCTGTGCTGCTGGCCCATCAGCCAGTACGGCACCGAGGAGCAGAAGCAGAAGTACCTGTCCAAGCTGTGCACCGGCGAGTGGCTGGGCGCCTTCGGCCTGACCGAGCCCGGCGCCGGCACCGACGCCGCCATGCAGAAGACCATCGCCGAGGATAAGGGCGACCACTGGGTGCTCAACGGCTCCAAGATCTTCATCACCAACGCCGGCTACGCCAACGT
>CAMWRX010000057.1 GCA_947176765.1 uncultured bacterium | reverse complement strand
TCGCCCTGGCTGGGAGCGGCTGGCCGCCGTCGGTGTGGCCCAGCCGCCAACGGATGCCCCCGCTCCGCCCCCCAAGCAGGACGACCGCCTGCCCGAGTACAGCCGGGGGGAGATCGCCGCCGCCATGGAGCGGGAGCCGGAGTTTCAGGGCCTGTGCCGGGAGATGGAGGGACGGCTGAGCCGCATCTTTACCGACAACGATTTAAAATGCCTGTATACCATCTACGATCACCTGGGGCTCCCCGCTGAGGTGATTTTGCAGCTCACCGGCTGGGTCATCCATCGGGAACGGCAGCAGAAAAACAACCCCGCCGCCTGCCCCCGGATGCCCCAGGTCCAGCGGGAGGCGTTCCGCTGGAAGCGGCTGGGGGTGGACACCCTCGAACGGGCGGAGGACTACCTCCGCCGCCAGGAGGCGGTGGACGCCCGGGAATGGGCCGTGCTGTCCGCGGTGGGGGTGGCGGAGCGCCGCCCCGCCGTGGAAAAGGAGCGGGAGTACATCGCCGCCTGGGTGGGCATGGGGGTCAGCGACGAGCTGATCCGCATGGCCTACGAGCGCACCGTGTACCAGAAAAAGGCCATGAGCTGGCCCTACATGAATAAGATTTTGCAGTCCTGGCACCAGGCGGGGTATCGCACCCCCCAGCAGGTGGAGGCGGGGGACAGGCCCCCAAAGCGGCAGGCCCCCTCCGCCAAGGCCCAGCCCCAGGACTTCCAGCCCAGCCAGGATCGGATCCAAAAAAACAACGACTGGCTGGATCAATTCTTAGCGGAACAACAGAAAGGCGGGGGATAAGATGTCCTACGAGCCCAATGTCATGCGCACGGCCCTGGCCCGCTTGGAGCGCCGCCGGGAAGGCCGCGCCCGCCGCCGCTATGCCCTGGAGCGGGAACTGTACGCGAAAGAACCCCGCCTGCAGCAGATTGATCGGGCCCTGCGGGGAACCATGGCCGACCTGGCCCTGCTGGCCACCGGCGGCAGGCCCGTGGCGGCGGACGGCCCGGAGATCGCCGCCATCCGGGCCCGCAGCGAAGCCCTCCAGGCCGAGCGCGCCGCTCTGCTGGCCGGGCTGGGCTATGCCCCGGACGCCCTGGACGACACCCCCGCCTGCCCCAAATGCGGCGACACGGGCTGGACCGCCGGGGGTATGTGTGCCTGCCTGAAGGAGCTGTGCGCCCAGGAACAGTTAAAGGCCCTCACCGCCCTGCTGAACCTCACCGACGAGCAGGACTTCGACAGGCTGCGGCTGGACGTATACAGCGACGCGCCCTGGCAGGGGGAGGGCCGCTCCCCACGGGAGAACATGAGGCGGATCGTCACCCTGTGCGAGGGTTACGCCAAGCAGTTCCCCCACTACCCCCTGCAAAATCTGCTGTTTTCCGGCGGCACCGGCCTGGGCAAGACCTTCCTGTCCGGCTGCATCGCCCGGGAGGTATCCCGCCGGGGATACTCCGTGGTGTACGACACCGCCATTCACCTGTTCTCCGCCTTTGAGACCCGCCGCTTTACCCGGGACGCCGGGGAGGAGCGCCAGGCCAGGGACGACACCCGGCGCTACCTGGGCTGCGACCTGCTGATCTTGGACGACCTGGGCAGCGAGCTGACCTCCCCTCTGGCCCAGTCCTCCCTGTACGAGGTGGTCAACAGCCGCCTCCAGGCCGGACGGCACACCATTATCTCCACCAACCTGTCCATGGCTCAGATTGCCCAGCGGTACACGCCCCAGCTGTTCTCCCGCGTCGGGGGGATGTTCCGGGAGCTCACCTTCTACGGGGACGACCTGCGCCTCCGGGATTCATAATCCGGCCCCATTGGGGGAGGCTCCGCCGGACGCGCCGGGGAGGCTCCCCCTTTTCGCATATTTCCTAGAAACTTACTAAAATATCTTTCAGTTTCCACTTGACATGAAAGCGCCCGACCTTTACAATAAGAAGAGGTAATTTTGAAGAACCGCCCGGATTTTCCCGGCGTTTTGAGCGTTTACAGCGCCCTCAGGCGCGTTTATATATCTATCGATCCTGTTTCATCAATAGATTGGTTGACACTCAAATACTGTGCCCAAATTGGGTGGGCGGTTTTTCGGTTATCGCGGTGCGTCCGTTTACGCATCGCGTCTTATTTTGCTTATTTTCACAGAAAAATCAAAATCGAAGAAACAGGAGGTGTGGAACCCAGATGCCACCGTATGTCACAGCAATCATCGCCGTCGTGGTGGGGCTTGTCTGCCTCATCGCCGGATTTGTCACCGGCTACCAGCGCCGGAAGGCCGCCGCCGAACGGGAGATCGGCTCCGCTGAGGAGGAGGCCCGCCGCATTATCAACGACGCCATCAAGAGCGCCGAGAACAAAAAGCGGGAGGCCACCGTGGAGGCCAAGGAGGAAATCCTCAAGGCCCGCACAGAGTTCGACAAGGAGATCAAGGACCGCCGCAGCGAGGTTCAGCGCCAGGAGAACCGGCTGAACTCCAAGGAGGAGAACCTGGACCGCAAGCTGGAGAACCTGGAGCGCAAGGAAGAGAACGTCAATGTCCGCATCGCCCAGCTGGAGGCGGAGAAGCTGGAGCTGGACAAGCTGAAGGACAGCCAGTTGGAGCTGCTGGAGCGCATTTCCGGCCTGACCGTGGAGGAGGCCAAGCGCTACCTCATCGAGCAGCTGGAGGACGATGTCACCCACGAGCAGGCGCTGAAGCTCAAGGAGATCCAGGCCCGCTACAAGGATGAGGCGGAGACCTATGCCCGGGAGCAGATCGCCCTGGCCATCCAGCGCTGCGCCGCCGACCACGTGGCCGAGGCCACCGTATCCGTGGTGCCCCTGCCCAACGACGAGATGAAGGGCCGCATCATCGGCCGGGAGGGCCGCAACATCCGCACGCTGGAAACCATGACTGGCGTGGATCTCATTATCGACGACACCCCCGAGGCCATCACCGTGTCCTGCTTTGACCCGGTGCGCCGGGAAATCGCCCGGCTGGCCCTGGAAAAGCTCATTCTCGACGGCCGCATCCATCCTACCCGCATCGAGGAGATGGTGGAGAAGGCCAAGCGGGAGGTGGACGCCACCATCCGCGCCGAGGGCGAGCGCGCCGTGTTCGAGACCAACGTCCACGGCCTGAACCCGGAGCTGGTCAAGCTGCTGGGCCGCCAGCACTACCGCACCAGCTACGGCCAGAACGTGCTCAACCACTCCATCGAGGTGTCCCAGCTGGCCGGACTCCTTGCCGCCGAGATCGGCGTCAACGTGGCCGAGGCTAAGCGGGCGGGCCTGCTCCATGACCTGGGCAAGTCCATCGACCACGAGGTGGAGGGCTCCCACGTCCAGATCGGCGTGGAGCTGGCCCGGAAGTACCGGGAAAGCGAGAACGTCATTCACGCCATCGAGGCCCACCACGGCGACGTGGAGGCCCGCACCATCGTCGCCTGCCTCGTCCAGGCCGCCGACGCCATCTCCGCTGCCCGCCCCGGCGCCCGCAAGGAGAATGTGGAGTACTACATCAAGCGGCTGGAGAAGCTGGAGGAGCTGACCTCCTCCTTCCCTGGGGTGGACAAGGCTTTCGCCATCCAGGCGGGCCGGGAGGTGCGCATCATGGTTCGGCCCGAGGAGGTATCCGAGGACCGCATGGTGCTGCTGGCCCGGGAGATCGCCAAGAAGATTGAGGACGAGCTGGAGTATCCCGGCCAGATCAAGGTGAACCTGATCCGGGAGACAAAGGCTATCGAATACGCGAAATAAATGAGACGCGCCGCCGTGGAAATCCCACGGCGGCGTGTTTTTCCCGTTGCGCTTCTCCTATAGATGTGATATGATATCCCAACATGAACAAAAGGATGGGATTTATGGTCACCTTTGAAAGCCCCCAGTTTGAGGACCGCCAATGGGCCGAGCCCCTGCTGAACGCGGAGGGCAGCCTGGGCTGCGAGTACAATTTCACCAACATCTACCTTTGGAGCCGGGCCTGGCCCCAGAAGATCGCCCGGGCGGGGGATCGCCTGCTGGTACAGATTCAAGGCAAGCTAGGGCTGTGTTACCTGTATCCCGCCGGGAGCGGCCCGCTGGCCCCGGCGGTGGATCTGCTTGCCGCGGACGCTGCCGCCCAGGGCAAACCCCTGGCACTGGTGTGCGTCACCGAGAGACAGAAGGCCGCCCTGGAGGAGGCCTGTCCCGGCCGTTTCAGCTTCGAGGAGGATCGGGACGGCTTCGACTACATCTATGACATCAACCGGCTGGCCGACCTGCCGGGCAAGAAGCTCCACGCCAAACGCAACCACATCCACCGCTTTGACGAGCAGTTCCCCGACTGGCTGCTGGAGGACATCACCCCTGCCAATGTCCCCGAATGCGTGGAGCTGGAGCGCCAGTGGGCGGCCATCCGCCAGGAGGAGGCAGGGGAGGACATCGAGGCCATCTCGGAGGAGACGGTGGCCGTCATCGAGGCGCTGTACCACATGGACAAGCTGGGGCTGGAGGGGGCGCTGATCCGGGCGGACGGCAGCCCGGTGGCCTTCTCCCTGGGGGGCTTCATCACCCCCGAGTGCTTCGACGTGAACTTCGAGAAGTCCTTTGGCGACATCCAGGGAGCCTATCCCGCCATTAACCGGGAACTGGCCCGGCTCATCCGGGCGCGCCACCCCCAGGTGAAGTGGTTCAACCGGGAGGACGACATGGGCCTGGAGGGCCTGCGCCGGGCCAAGCTGTCCTACTATCCCGATCTCCTGCTCACCAAGTACACCGCCCGGGAGGGCTGAAACCAGCCGTCCTGCATAAACATTCGCAAATTCTGCATAAAAATGAATATTAATTCTATGCCGGTCTGTCAAAATTCATAAAAACACTGAACGCAAGGGGTTTTATTCAAATTTCCCCTTGCATTCTTTTTGCATATCACGTATAATGCACACACTGGCCGATGGCCAGTCCGCAAATTATCTAGGAGATGAATGAAAATGAAAGCAATGAAGAAATTCGCGGCCATGCTGTTGGCCATGACTATGGTGCTGGCGCTGTGCGCCTGCTCCAACAAGGGCGCCGACGGCACCCAGCCTGCTCAGGGCGGCAACCAGTTCACCACCGTAGAAGAGGGCAAGCTGCATATGGCCACCAACGCCAAGTTCCCTCCCTATGAGATGGTGACGGACGACGGCGGCTTCGAGGGCATCGACGTGGAGGTTGCCACTGAAATCGCCAAGAAGCTGGGCCTGGAGCTGGTGGTGGACGATCAGGCCTTCACCGCCGCCCTCACCGCCGCGGCCAACGGCCAGAGCGACATCGTCATGGCGGGCGTCACCGTCAACGACGAGCGCAAAGAGACGCTGGCCTTCACCGATACCTATGCCACCGGCGTGCAGGTGGTTATCGTCAAGGAAGGCTCCGACGTGACCATGGACAACCTGGGTGAGAAAATGATCGGCTGCCAGAAGGGCACCACCGGGTACATCTATGCCTCCGATACCCCGGAGAACGGCGGCTACGGCGAGGATCACGTCATCGGCTATGACAACGGCGCTATGGCTGTGGAAGCTCTGAAGGGCGGCCAGATCGACTGCGTCATCATTGACAACGAGCCCGCCAAGGCGTTTGTCGCCGCCAATGAGGGCCTGACCCTCTTGGAGGGCAACTGGGTCCTGGAGGACTACGCCATCGGCGTAAAGAAGGACAACACAGCGCTGCTGGACGCGGTGAACGGCGCGCTGAAAGAGCTGATCGCGGACGGCACCGTGCAGAAGATCGTCGATAAGTATATCCCCGCCGAGTAATTAGTCCCTGCCTGCGGCAGAACACGGGAAAGCGGCCCCCGGCACTGGGGGCCGCTTTTCGACAGAATTTGGGGAGGCGAGCCTATGGAGAAATTCTGGGCTGATTTCACGAAAAAATTCACCATGGCCTTTGTGACGGGCGACCGCTGGAAGCTCTATCTGCGGGGCATGGGCACCACGCTGGAGCTGACGGCCTGCGCCTTGGTCATCGGCGTGATTCTGGGCGTTTTGGTGGCGGTCATCCGCTCCGCCCATGACCAGCAGCGCCTGGGCAAGCGAAATTTCGCCCTTGGGGTGCTGAACGTCCTGTGCAAGATCTATACCACGGTCATCCGGGGCACCCCTATGCTGGTGCAGCTGCTCATCTGGGGCTTTATCATTTTCAAGACCAGCCGCAACCGTTTCTTCGTGGGTATGCTGGGCCTGGGCATCAACTCGGGCGCCTATGTGGCGGAGATCGTCCGGGGCGGCTTAATGAGCGTGGACGCGGGCCAGTCCGAGGCGGGCCGCTCCCTGGGCCTGGATTACGTGGACACCATGCGCTTTATCATCGTCCCCCAGGCGTTTAAGAACATCCTGCCCGCCCTGGGCAACGAGTTCATCGTCCTGTTTAAGGACACCTCCCTGGTCTCTGCCATCGGCGCCGCCGAGGTGCTCTATTACGCGGAGGCGGTGGGCAGCAAGACCTACGAGTATATGTTCCCCTACATAGGTACCGCCGTGATGTACCTGGTGTTCTGCATTATCCTCACCTGGCTCCAGGGTATGCTGGAAAGGAGGCTGCGTCAAAGTGATCGACGTTAAAAATCTGACTAAATCCTTTGGCGACCATCTGGTGCTGCACAACATCTCCGAGCACATCCATCCCGGGGAGAAGGTGGTGGTCATCGGGCCCTCCGGCTCCGGCAAGTCCACCTTCCTGCGCTGCCTCAACCTGCTGGAGACCCCCACCTCCGGCTCCATCACCTTTGAGGGCCAGGAGATCACCGACCCCAAGGCGGACATCAACGCCATCCGCCGCCAAATGGGCATGGTGTTCCAGCACTTCAACCTGTTCCCCAACATGACCATCCGAAAAAACATCACCCTGGCCCCGGTGCGCACCAAGCTGATGAGCCAGGCCGAGGCGGACGAAACCGCCATCACCCTGCTGAAGCGGGTGGGGCTGGAGGAGAAGGCGGACGCCTACCCCGCCCAACTGTCCGGCGGGCAGAAGCAGCGTATCGCCATTGTCCGGGCGCTGGCCATGAAGCCCAAGCTGATGCTGTTTGACGAGCCCACCTCCGCCCTGGATCCCGAGATGGTGGGCGAGGTGCTGGCCGTCATGAAGGAGCTGGCCCACGAGGGCATGACCATGGTTGTGGTCACCCACGAGATGGGCTTTGCCCGTGAGGTGGGCACCCGGGTGCTGTTCATGGACGAGGGCAAGATCCTGGAGCAGAACGAGCCCCACGCCTTTTTCGCCAATCCCAAGGAGCAGCGCACCATTGATTTTTTGTCCAAGGTATTGTGAGACGCAGACCGTGCGGGCGTATTCACGCCTCACCTGTTCGCGACGCTATCGAACAAAAACCGCCCGGGGCATCCGGGCGGTTTTTCGTGCAAAATCCCATCTTGCAAACTTTGCCGGCTTTTGGTATCATATACCGAACGCAAAAGGAGGGGAACGATATGCGCAAGCCTACGCCGCTGTTTTTCAACACGTCCGGCCTGCGGGCGTATCGTTTCTATTTCCCTTTTTAAAGCAATCGCCGTTGGGTGATTGCTTATTTTTTGCGAATTTACATAAGGGAGAGTTGAGTATGAACAATCAGGAAGCTATCCGCGACGCCCGCACCTTGGGCATACCCAAAATGCTGCTGCTGGGTGTGCAGCATATGTTCGCCATGTTCGGCGCCACCATCCTGGTGCCCATCATCGTCAGCAGCCAGTACGGCCTGCCCCTGAACATCCAGACCACCCTGTTTTTCGCCGGTGTCGGCACCCTGTTCTTCCACATCTGCTCCAAACTGAAGGTGCCCGCCTTCCTGGGCTCCTCCTTCGCCTTCCTGGGCGGCTTTGAGACCGTGTCCAAGCTGGACCAGGGCATTTACGCCAATATGCCCGCCGCCGAGAAGCTCCAATACGCCTGCGGCGGCATCGTAGTGGCCGGCCTTTTGTACCTGGTGCTGGCCCTGCTGGTGAAGGTGGTGGGCGTGCACAAGGTCATGCGCTTCCTACCCCCGGTGGTCACCGGCCCCATCATCATCTGCATCGGCCTGAACCTGGCCCCCTCCGCCGTGTCCAACGCCTCCTCCTGCTGGCCCCTGGCCATCATCGCCCTGGCGGTGATCGTGGTGTTCAACATCTGGGGCAAGGGGATGCTGAAGATCATCCCCATCCTGCTGGGCGTGGTAGTGGCCTACGTCGCCGCCCTCATTATGAACGCCCTTGGCGTCACCACTGCCGACGGCCAGTCCCTTCTGAACTTCGCCGCTGTGGCCGACGCCGGCTGGATCGGCCTGCCCCCCTTCCAGTTTGCCAAGTTTGACCTGTCCGCCATCCTGGTCATGGCCCCCATCGCCATCGCCGCCATGATGGAGCACATCGGCGATATGTCCGCCATCTCCGCCACCGTGGGGGAGAACTTCATCGAGGATCCCGGCCTGCACCGCACCCTCATCGGCGACGGCCTGGCCACCACCCTGTCCGCCATGTTCGGCGGCCCCGCCAACACCACCTACGGCGAGAACACCGGCGTGCTGGTGCTGTCCCGGGTGTACGATCCCAACGTGATCCGGCTGGCGGCCATCTATGCCGTGGTGTTGGGCTTCATCCCCAAAATGGCTGAGATCATCGGCTCCATGCCCTCCGCCATTGTGGGCGGCGTCAGCTTCATGCTCTACGGCATGATCTCCGCCATCGGCGTGCGCAACATCGTGGAGAACAAGGTGGACTTCACCAACTCCCGCAACCTCATCATCGCCGCCGTCATCCTGGTGTGCGGCCTGGGCTTCTCCGGCGGTCTGACCTTCGAGGTGGGCGGCGCGTCCATCACCCTGACCTCTCTGGCCATCGCCGCCATCGCGGGCATCCTCCTCAACGCCATCCTCCCCGGCAACGACTACGAGTTCGGCGTCAACGAGTCCGGCGACCAAAACCGGGGTATCCACCACTGATGGGGGAAAACCCGGTTCCACCCGCAGACAAAGTAAAGGCCCGCCCCGCTGACGCGGGGCGGGCCTTTTTCACGCTTTTTTATTCGCTGCACAAATCTACAATGATCTGGGCAAACAGCTTGGCGGACAGCAGCAGGGTGCTGACCTGCACCCGCTCGTCCGGGCCGTGGAGGTGGGACTCAAACCCGGGCAGGGAGCAGCCAAAAGCCACGCCGCCGGGGATGTTGTGGACGTAGGTGCCGCCGCCAATGGCCTGACATTCGCCCTTCAGGCCGGTGTACTCCTCGTACCGCTTCAGCAGGGTGCGGATGAAGGGGCTGTCGGCGGGGACATTGTGGGGCTTTTCCTGGACGCCCTCAAATTCGAAGCCCCTGGCCTCGAACGCGGCCTTGGCCACGTCGCGGCAGTTCTCCTCGGTGGCGCACAGCGGGGTACGGCTGTCAAAGCGGCCCTCCAGCCCGGTCTCGGTGATTTCCAGCAGGGAGAAGGCCAGGGTCAGCTCCCCCGCCACAGGCTCCTTCTGGGCGATGCCCAGGGCCCGGCCCTTCCAGTCCCCGTGGGGGAACAGGGTGTTCAGATCGTGCAGCGCGTCCTTGCAGCCCCCGTCCGCCAGCGGCAGGGCGCACAGCAGGGTAATCAGCCCGGTGATGGCGTTATTGCCTCCTTCGGGGAAGGCGGCGTGGGAGCTCTCCCCCTTGGCCCGGATCACCGTGACGTTGTTCTCATGGGCAAAGGTAAACTTGATCCCCGTGCGGGCGGTGACGTTCCGGGCCACGGGCTGGATGTCGTACATCGTCAGCCCCTCCACCCCGGCGGAGGCGTCCCCCGGCAGCACATTGAACCGGATGCCGCCGTGGAGCCACTTCACACGGGGCAGCGCCTCCTGGGCGGGCCAGCTCCGCTTGAAGGTGGGCCGGAAGCCGCCCTTCTCCGTGTTGATCACCGGATAGTTGGCATCGGGGGAGAAGGTGGCGGGGGCGTAGGGGTGCTTTGCAAAGTACCAGGCGATGTCCCCGGAGCCGCTCTCCTCGTTGGTGCCCATGATGACCTTGCAGTTGCGCTTCAGCGGCACGCCCAGATCCTTCACCGCCTTCATGGCCAGCAGGGCGGCCACCACGGGGCCCTTATCGTCGTCGGTGCCGCGGCCATACAGCAGGCCGTCCACCAGCTTGGGGGTATAGGGCTTGGTCACCGTCCAGCCCTCGCCGGGGGCCACCACGTCCAGATGGCCCAGGATATGCAGGGCATCCTCGCCGCCGTTCAGGTCGGCGGTGCCCACGTAGCCCTCGTGGTTTTCCACAGCCAGCCCCCACTCCTCGGCCAGGGCCAGCGCCTCCTTCAGCGCGGCAGCAGGGCCGGGGCCGAAGGGTGCGCCAGGGGCGGGCTCGCCCTCCACGCTGTCGATGGCCACCAGGCGGCTCACCGCCTCCACCAGCATAGGTTCCTTATCAGCAAAATAGGCTTCCAGCTGTTCTCTCATCGTATGTATCCTCCTACGGCTTTGTGCGGGCCCCTTTTGAGCGGCTGCCGCCACATTGGTCTGTCCTCCATTTTATCTTATTCCCCTGTCAAATGCAAGGGAAACGGGGCGGGTCACTCCGCCTCGCCCCCGCCCACTTCCTCCAGGTATTTGTACACAGTGTACCGGGACACTCCCAGCCGTCCCGCCACATAGGGCACCGACTTGCGGTAGGAGAACGCGTTTTTCTCCCGCAGCAGGGCAATGACCTTCAATCTCTCCTTCTTGGTCAGCGCCTCCACCGGCTTGCCCAGCGCCGCCACGCACTGGTCGAACAGGTCGGCCAGCTGCCGGGAGTCCCCCGGCTGCCACAGGGCGGAGCGCAGGTCGGACTGGGCGCTCATCAGATCCACCAGGATGCGGTTGGCGAACACCAGGGAGGTGTAGTCGAAGTTGATGCCCAGGGCCAGGTTGTAGTCCTCTCCAATCATGTGGAAGGTGGACGACTTGGTCTGCCGCCCGTCCGGGGTGACGGCGGCCAGATTTACCTGATCGGTGGTGGCGGCCTGCTCGTCCAGCTCCAGGCCGATGCCCATGATGTCCATGGTGGAGCCCACCTCCCGGCCCGATACGTGGCCGTTGTAAATGGACAGGATGGGGTGGGTGGGCACGCCCATGTCGTGGACCAGCGTCTCGCAGGAGGAGCCGAACATCTCGGCGATCCCCCGGGCGGTGCGGTCCAGGAACTCAAAGGCTTCGTCTCGGGTCATGACAGGCAGCTCCTTTGGCAAAGTTGATCCCGGACGCCCCGGGTACAGGGCCGAGCCGGCCCTGCAGCTGACCTATTGTACCTCTTTTCCCGGGAAAAGACAAGGGCAGGGCCCACAATTTTCCGGCCCCCTCCTTCTATAAAATTTCAGTTTACTTTACTTCTTTTATCTGCTAAAATAGAGGAAACGTCCAAGCCAGGAGGGTTACTTAATGCCAAAAACCACCAACAAGGAGCGCAGCATGGCGCTTTATGAGAGCATTCTGGAGCTGGAGAGCATGGAGGAATGCATCGCTTTTTTTGATGACCTGTGCACTGTGGGTGAGCTGCGGGCCATGGAGCAGCGGTACGACGTGGCCACGCTGCTGGATCAGGGCCTGGTGTACACCGAGATCCTGGAAAAGACCGGGGCCAGCTCCGCCACCATCAGCCGGGTGAACCGCATTTTCTCCTTCGGGGCTGGGGGATTCCGCAAGATGATCGAGCGCCGAAAGCAAAAAAAACAGTAAAAAATTCCTCCCCGTCAGCGGGGAGGAATTTTTTTGCACTTCTTATCGGAAATACAACGCACCGGAATCGAAGATCGGCTGGAGCTTCTCGCCGGGGACGTTCTTCGCCACAAATTCGCCCCGCCGCTCGCTATGACCCATCTTGCCGAACACCCGGCCGTCGGGGGAGAAGATGCCCTCGATGGCGCACAAGGAGCCGTTGGGGTTCACCGAGATGTCCATGGAGGGGGTCCCCTGGGCGTCCACGTACTGGGTGGCCACCTGGCCGTTGGCGATGAGCTGGTCGATCACTGTCTGGGGGGCGACGAAGCGGCCCTCGCCGTGGGACACGGGGATGGTATGCAGGTCGCCCACGTGGCTGAGCAGCATCCAGGGGGATTTGACGGAGGCCACCCGGGTGGTGACGTACCGGCTCTGGTGCCGGCCGATCAGGTTGTAGGTCAGCGTGGGGCTGTTCTCGTCGGCGGGACGGATCTCGCCGTAGGGGACAAGGCCCAGCTTGACCAGGGCCTGGAAGCCGTTGCAGATGCCCAGCATCAGGCCGTCCCGGTGCTTTAAGAGGTCATGCACCGCGTCGGTGAGCCGGGGGTTGCGGAAGAAGGAGACAATCAGCTTGGCGGAGCCCTCCGGCTCGTCACCGCCGGAGAAGCCGCCGGGCAGGAACACGATCTGGGCGTTCTTGATGGCCTGCTCCAGCTCCAGGGCGGACTGGGCCAGCCCGTCCGCCGTCAGGTTGCGGATGACCACCGTCTCCGCGTCCATCCCCGCCCGCAGGCAGGCCCGGACGGAATCGTACTCGCAGTTGGTGCCGGGGAACACGGGGATGACCACCCGGGGACGGGCGATCTCGCCGTCAAACACGGCGGGGGAGCGGCGCTCCCAGGTGATGGCCTCCACCGGCTCAGAGCTGCCCGCCTTTGTGGCATAGACCTCCTCCAGCGTCCCCTCGTTCAGCTTCAGCAGCTCGTCGATGGGGGCGGAGTCGCCGCCCAGCTCAATCACCGGCTCCTCAGTGGTAACACCCCAGCGCGTCGCAAAGGGGCTGTCCACATTTTCGGTCAGCTCCGCCAGAATCGCGCCGGGATAAGAGGTATTGCTCTCCCAGAACCCGTTGGCCTCCTCCGCCTTGGCGGAAAAGCCGACGCGGTTGCCAAAGGACATCTTAATCACGCCCTCGGCGACGCTGTTCTCCACCGCCCAGGCAGCCTTCACTTTGCCCTTCCGGGCCAGCGTGTGGAACAGCTCCCAAACCTCTTTTTGCTCCCCGGCGGTATCGTGATCCGCCGAGAACAGGTACACCGGATGCCCCGCCTCCTTGAACTCGGGGGAGAGCACGTCCCCAGCCTTGACGGGGGCGATGGCGAAGGAGATCACGGTGGGCGGCACGTCCAGATCCATAAACGACCCGGACATGGAGTCCTTGCCGCCGATGGCGGCGGCGCCGTAATCCAACTGGGCATCCAGCGCGCCAAGCAGAGCCTGGAAGGGCTTGCCCCAGCGCTCGGGCTCATTGCGCAGCTTTTCAAAGAACTCCTGCAACGTGAGGTAAGCGTCCTTGTAGTCCGCGCCCGCCGCCACCAGCTTGGCCAGGGAGACGGTCACCGCGTCATAGGCCCCCTGATAGGGGCTGGCGGACAGGGCATCCGGGTCGCAGCCGTAGGCCATGACGCTGGCCTGGTCGGTTTCCTCCCCCGGCATGGTGGGCAGCAGCGCCGCCATAGCCTGGGCGGGGGTGGTCTGATCCGCGCCGCCAAAGGGCATCAGCACAGAGCCCGCACCGATGGAGCCATCGAACCGCTCCACCAGTCCCCGGCGGCTGGCACACTTCAGGCTGGCCGCCACCTCCCGCAGGGTGGAGGGACACTCCACGCCGTGCCCCACGTATTTCGGCACGGACACGCGGGCGTGCTTCACCGCGCCGTTGGTGTTCAAAAACTCCCGGCTCAGGTCGGCGATGGTCTGGCCCTTCCAAGTCATGACCATCCGGGGGCTCTCGGTGACCACCGCCACCCGGTAGGCCTCCAGGTTTTCCCCCTGGGCGGCGGCAATGAACGCCTCCTCATCCTCGGGAGCCACCACCACCGCCATGCGCTCCTGGCTCTCGGAGATGGCAAGCTCAGTGCCGTCCAGGCCGTCGTACTTCTTGCGCACCGCGTCCAGGTCGATCTCCAGCCCGTCGGCCAGCTCGCCGATGGCCACCGACACGCCGCCCGCGCCGAAGTCGTTGCACCGCTTAATCATCCGGGTCACGTCCCCGTTGCGGAACAGCCGCTGGAGCTTGCGCTCCTCGGGGGCGTTGCCCTTCTGCACCTCGCTGGCCATGGTGGCCAGCGACTTTTTGTTGTGGCTCTTGGAGGAGCCGGTGGCCCCGCCAATGCCGTCCCGGCCGGTGCGGCCTCCCAGCAGGATGACCACGTCCCCCGGCGCGGGACGCTCCCGGCGCACATGGCTGGCGGGGGCGGCGGCCACCACCGCGCCGCACTCCAGCCGCTTGGCGGTATAGCCGGGGTGGTACAGCTCGGCCACGTGGCCAGTGGCAAGGCCGATCTGGTTGCCGTAGGAGGAGTAGCCCGCCGCCGCGGTCTGGGCAATCTTCCGCTGGGGCAGCTTGCCCTCCAGGGTCTCGCTCAAGGGGACGGTGGGGTCGCCTCCGCCGGTGACCCGCATGGCCTGGTGGACATAGGCCCGGCCGGACAGGGGGTCCCGGATGCAGCCGCCGATGCAGGTGGCCGCGCCGCCGAAGGGCTCGATCTCGGTGGGGTGGTTGTGGGTTTCGTTTTTGAACATGAGCAGCCAGTCCTGCTCCTCGCCGCCCACGTCCGCGGTGACGTGGATGGAGCAAGCGTTGATTTCCTCGCTCTCGTCCAGCTCGGGCAGCTCGCCCCGCTTTTTCAGGACTTTCGTGCCGATGGTGGCAATGTCCATCAGGGTCTGGGGGCGCTTTTTCGCCTTTTCCTCGCCGTACACCTCCACCCGGGCGGCCAGATAGCGCTCATAGGCGGCTTTGACCTGGGGATCGTCGATCTGAATCCCCTTCAAGTGGGTGGAAAAAGTGGTGTGGCGGCAGTGATCGGACCAGTAGGTGTCCACCACCCGCACCTCGGTGATGGTGGGGTCCCGGCGCTCCCAGTCCCGGAAGTAGTTTTGCAGGAATTTCAGGTCGTCCAGGTCCATGGCCAGCCCCAGCTTGTCCAGCAGGGCGGCCAGCCCGTCGCCATCCAGCTCGGTGAAGCCATCCAGCGTCTCCACTTTACTCGGCGTGTCATAGCTCTGGGCCAGCGTCTCGGGCTTGTCCATGGACGCCTCCCGGCACTCCACCGGGTTGATGAGGTGGCCTTTCACCTTGTCCTGATCCGCCTGGGACAGCATCCCCTCCAGCACGTATACCGTGGCGGCGCGCACCAGGGGGCGCTCCCCGCCGGTCATGAGCTGGACGCACTGGGCCGCGGAGTCCGCCCGCTGGTCGAACTGCCCCGGCAGAGCCTCCACGGCCAGGATGGTGTGGGTGTCCGCCGGACGGGGGAAGTCCCCGTCATACACCGCGTCCACCTGGGGCTCGGAGAATACCGTACCCTTGGCCTGCTCATAGACGCCGGCGTCGATGCCCTCCACGTCGTAGCGGTTCAAAATGGTGACAGCGTTCAGGCCCTGGATGCCCAGCTGCTCCCGCAGATCCCGGCACAGTCCCCGGGCCTCCACGTCGAAACCGGGGCGCTTGCGGACAAAGCAGCGAAATACTTGGCTTTTGCTCTGGTTCATGGTTTATTTCTCCTTCTCTGGCGAAAGCTTCCGCCGGGAAAATTAACGATTGGACGTGGTGATCCACTCCTCCATCCGGTAGAAGGGGTTGGCCCGGGTGGGCTGGAGGCCGGACACCATCCCCCAGCGCACCAGCAGGGAGCCCCGCTTGAAGCATATGGGCGCAATGGGCGCGGCCTGGGCGAACCGGGCCCACAGGGCTTTCGCGGCTTGGGCGCGCTCCTCACCCCGGGCGGCTTTCCAATTCCCCAGCGCCTGGACAAGCCCCCAATTCTCACCGACACCGTAGTTCAATGACCCCGTGAGCAGGGGAGAGGGGTCGAAGTCCCCGGTGAGCCGCACCTCGCCGATGTACAGATCGAACTGCCCCGCGGCCAGGGCGGCGGTGTAGTTGCTCCAGGACAGGGAGTTCACCGTGACGCTTACCCCCAGCTCGGTGAGGGTGGCGGCGACAGTATCCGCCACAGCTTGACGGCTCTCGTTGTCGCTGTTCACCAGCAGGGTGACGGCCAGCGGCACATTTCGCCGGTAGCGCAGGCCGTCCTCCTCATTGCGCTCATATCCCGCCTGGGTCAGCAGTTCGGCGGCCCCTTCCAGGTCATAGTCCAGCAGGGCGGCGCTCTCCCCGTCATAGTCCCCGCACAGGGGGGATACGGGCAGATTGGCGGGGTCGGCGTGGCCGGACAGCAGCGTCTGCACCATGCCCTCCCGGTCAATGGCCCGGGAAAACGCCTGCCGTACCAGGTTGGACTGGCACGCCCCCCCGGTGGATCGGAAGCCCACGAACAGCATTGCGGTGGTGGGGTAGTCGCAGGTCTCGTAGCTGCTGGAATACCCCAGCGCGTAGGGGTCGGAGAATTCGGTGGTGACGGCGGTGACTTCCCCGCTGTCAAAGGAGGCGATGCGCTCGTCCGCCCCGCTTACCGGGGTGAGCGGGATGGTGGAGTAGGGCAGGGCCGCCGCTCCGGCGTTGTAAGGATTGGTCTGAAGGTATAGGCGGTCGCCCGCCGCTTCGTATTGATAGTACCCCGTGCCCAAAGGGGCGGGGGCATCCTCCCGCTCCAGCACCACGGGCACGTCCAGCAGGGCGGGCAGGTTCCCGTTGGGCGCGGACAGATAGACCACCAGGGTGGCGTCGTCCACCGCCGTCACGCCGGTGATCTCCGCCAGCCGGGGCGCGTAGGAGGCGCTTGTCCGGGCGGCGTTCAGCGACGAGGCCGCGTGCTGGGCGGTGACGGGGGTCCCGTCGGAGAACAGCGCCCCCGTATTCAAGGTGAAGCTCCAGCTATACCCGTCCTCGCTGGGCGCGCCGGAGGCGGCCAGCACCGGCTGAGGGGAAAAGGTGTTGTCCAACTCATACAGCCCCTGGTACACCAGCCCCGCCAGCTCCCGGTTCACCTGGCTGTCCCCGGTGATGGGGTGGAGGGTGGCGGCGGGGTCATAGCCCAGGCTGAACCGTACCGTCTCCGGCGTCCGGG
>CAMWRX010000056.1 GCA_947176765.1 uncultured bacterium | reverse complement strand
AGCATGAGTACGGCATCTACGCCAAGACCGTGAAGAACAACCCCGACATCAGCGAGGAGGACAAGAAGTATATCTTCGAGCAGCTGATGGCCAACTTCAACGGCGAGTGCGGCGAGGTGGGTATGTACCTGTGCATGGCCCGTATCGCCCACCGTCAGGGCTATCCCGAGGTCGGCCTGTACTGGGAGAAGGCCGCCTATGAGGAGGCCGAGCACGCCGCCAAGTTTGCCGAGATGCTGGGCGAGGATCTGGAGCCCAACATGACCGCCGACACCGCCAAGAACCTGGCCTGGCGCGTGGACTGCGAGTTCGGCGCCACCAAGGGCAAGTTCGACCTGGCCGCCTGCGCCAAGAAGAACAACCTGGACGCCATTCATGACACCGTCCACGAGATGGCGAAGGATGAGGCCCGTCACGGCCGCGCCCTGAAGGGCCTGCTGGATCGGTACTTCAAGTAATCAGCTTGGGAGATTGCTGGAGCATTATTCCAAATAAGCGGAAAAGGGATCCGGAAAAGTTCCGGATCCCTTTTTTGGACTTTCTTTTTTTGTTTCAATATGGTATAATAAGTAAATAATTGGAAAGAGGACAAAGCTGGAGCCGCCGCCAGTCACACCGGTATGGTCAAAAATGTGCGCAGCGCGTCGCCCATGTCCGCGAACAGCGCCCCCGCCGGGGGGAAGAAGGTAAACCACACGATGAGCACGCCCAGCACAGCGGTGAGGATAAGGGCGGCTTTGTCCGTCCCCGGCCACTCGCACAGCGGCCACAGCACCCGGGGCAGCAGAAAGCCCACCGCCATCAGGACGAAGTACAGCGCCAGATCCACATACATGCTCTCCCCGCGCAGGGTCACGTGGTAGAGATACGCGACGCCCAGCATCATAGCGCAGACCGCCAGTGTGCTCAGCAGCCAGGGCGTGCGCCCGATCCCCTTGCTCCCCCGGGTGATCAGCAGGGATGTCCCCAGCAAGGGGAAGTAGAGGATCTTGACGTGTTCCCATATGCTCTCCCGCACCGGGGAGACCAGGGCGGTCACTGGGTTGGGGAACCAACTGAACAGGAAGTGGAGCAGCACCCCCGCCCCGGCGGCGATCAGATAGGATAGGATCCATTTTTTGGTTGATTTTTCCATAAACACACCTCGCTTTTTGATACAAGGTATGAGACAGACGGGGCAGACTATGTTTAAAGCAAACGGAATTTTTTTGCGTGTTTTGTCGAATTTTGTCCAAATATGACCCGTGTTTCCCCAATTTACCGGAATAGAATCGGGAGCGCCTTTCGAACAGCGAAAGCAATCTGCCGCCCTGCCAACCCCGCCTGACTTTGCCACGGTGAAAATCCGCCCCGCCGCCCATATTAAACAGGCGGGCATCCGCAAGTTTCAAGAAGGCGGTGAATGGATTTGAATGAAGAAGCCAGACCATTTATGGGAGCGGCGGCCCTGCGGGGGCTGGGGCTGCTGCTGGCGGTTATGCTGACGCTATGGCCCACGGCGGCGTTTGCCAGCGCGCCCACGGTGATCCCGGTGGGCAGGGCCGTGGGCATCAAGCTCTTTTCCGACGGCGTGGTGGTGGTGGGCACCTCCGACATCACCACCGAGGACGGCAATGTGAACCCCGCCAAAGCCTGCGGGCTGAAGGAGGGGGATATCATCACTCACATCAACGCCACGGAGGTGGACACCATCGAGGAGGTGTCCGCCCTGCTCCAGGAGCTGGAGGGCGAGACCATGAGCATCAGGGCTATCCGGAACGACAAGCAGGTGCAGCTCACCGCTACGGCGGCGCTGTGCTCTGCCGACGGGGCCTATAAGCTGGGCGCCTGGATCCGGGACTCCATGGCGGGCATCGGCACGGTGACCTTCTATTGCCCGGACACCGGGGCCTTTGGGGCCCTGGGCCATGGCATCAATGACGCGGACACGGCGCTGCTCATGCCGCTGGACAGCGGCTCCATCCTGCCCGCCACTGTGGCGGGGGTGGAGAAGGGCAAATCCGGCGATCCGGGACAGCTCCAGGGGGTGTTTGACACCTCGTCCACCCTGGGTCTGCTCAGCGCCAACACCGACGGCGGCGTGTTCGGCATGATGGCGGACAGCGGCTGGGTGGAGGGCACGCCGGTGGAGGTGGCCCAGCGGGGTGAGGTAAAGCCCGGGGAGGCGTCCATCCTCTGCAACATTTCCGGCGACCGGGTGGATCAATACGCCATTGAAATTTCCAAGGTATTCCCCGAGCGGGGGGATGACTGCCGGGACTATCTCATCAAGGTCACCGACCAGCGTCTGCTGGACGCCACCGGCGGCATCGTCCAGGGGATGAGCGGCAGTCCCATTCTGCAAAACGGCAAGATCGTGGGGGCGGTGACCCACGTCCTGGTGGATGACCCCACCAGCGGCTACGGCATCTACGTGGGCCGGATGCTCCGGCAGTGCCAGGGCTGACGGGAATTTCCATTTTTTGCGGGGCCGTGGTTCGGCCCGGTTCGTGAATTCGACAAGGGGTGTCGAAGAAAACTTTGATAAAAAGTGGAAAACTTCCTTGCCATCTGGGGGAATCTGTGGTATTTTAAGGATACACCAAATTTTGGTAAATCTGGAAATAAGACCTCGGGTCACGAACCGGAAAGGAACATGAACATGAGTGATAAGAAAAGGATCATCCTGGCGGACGCTTCGGAGGAGTTCCGCCAAATGCTGGCTGATTTGATTAGGGAGGAGAACGACCTGTCTGTGTGCGCCCAAACGGGCAGCGGGGAAGAACTGCTGGATCTGATTGCCCGGCACAGGCCGGATATTGTGGTGATGGATCTGATGCTGGCGGACAAGGATGGGCTGGAAGTGCTGGATGAGCTGGGAGAGAACCGGCCGAAGGTCCTGGTGCTGTCCGCCTTCGGCGGGCCGGAGCTGGCGGCACAGATTTCTCAGAAGGGCGGGAACTACTGTATGCTCAAGCCCTGCCGGGCCCAGTCGGTGATTGAGCGGGCACGGTTGCTCACCAGCGACCAGGTGGAGGAGCCGCTCCAGGGGGAGAACGGCGTCCGGGATCTGGAGCGGCAGGTCACCGCCATCATCCACGAGATCGGCGTGCCCGCCCATATCAAGGGCTACCAGTATCTGCGGGAGGCCATTGGCCTGGCCGTGGCGGATATGGAGGTCATCAACGCGGTGACCAAGGTATTGTACCCGGCGGTGGCCAAGAAATTCGGCACCACCGCCAGCCGGGTGGAGCGGGCCATCCGCCACGCCATTGAGGTGGCCTGGGACCGGGGCGACCTGGAGACGCTGCAAAAGTATTTCGGCTACACCGTATCCAACGCCAAGGGCAAGCCCACCAACAGCGAGTTTATCGCCATGATTGCCGACCGCATCTCCCTGGACAGGGATCCCGAGACGGCCAGGGCCGCGAAGCGGGCCGTATAACGAAACAAGCGCCGCCCCATCGGGGCGGCGCTTGTTTGATTTCGGAGTTTACGCGTTGGAGCTGTTGATGTACTCCTCCTGCTCGGGGGTGAGCTTGTCGATGGTCAGGCCCAGGGCGGCCAGCTTGGCCCAGCCGATCTGGTCGTCGATCTCGGCGGGGATGTCGTAGAGCTTCCGCTCCAGCTCTCCCTTGTGCTTGGCCACCCACTCGGCGGCCAGGGCCTGGACGGAGAAGGACATATCCATGATCTCCGCCGGGTGGCCGTTGCCGCCGGCCAGGTTGACCAGACGGCCCTCCGCCAGCACATTGAGCACCTTGCCGTCGGGCAGCTTGTAGCCGGTGATGCCCTCCCGCTGCTCCCACTTGTCCACAGCGTTGTCTTCCAGCCACTTTACGTTGACCTCACAGTCAAAGTGGCCCGCGTTGCTCAGCAGGGCGTTGGGCTTCATCTTGGCGAAGTGCTCCGGGGTAATCACGTCCTTGCAGCCGGTGACGGTGACGAACACGTCCCCCAGAGGGGCGGCGTCCGCCATGGTCATCACCCGGTAGCCGTTCATGGTGGCATCCAGTGCCTTGAAGGGGTCGATCTCGGTGACGATCACGTCCGCGCCCATGCCCGCGGCCCGCAGAGCCACGCCGGAGCCGCACCAGCCAAAGCCCGCCACGACCACGGTCTTGCCCGCCACCACCAGGTTGGTCATATGCATAATGGCGTCCCAGACGGATTGGCCGGTGCCGTACTTGTTGTCGTAGTAGTGCTTGGCCTTGGCGTCGTTCACCGCCATCATGGGGCAGGGCAGGGTGCCCTCCCGCTCCCGGGCCTTGAGGCGCAGGATGCCGGTGGTGGTCTCCTCGCAGCCGCCCATCAGGCAGTCGGCGTACTCCTTACACTTGTCGCTGAGCAGCTGCACCAGATCGCCGCCGTCGTCAATGATGATGTGGGGGTGGCACTTCAAAGTCTCCACCAAATGGGCCTCGTATTCCTCGGGAGTGGAGCCGTGCCACGCGAACACGTTGACGCCCCGGGCCGCCACGGCGGCGGCCACGTCGTCCTGGGTGGACAGGGGGTTGGAGCCGGTGAGGTAGACGTCGGCCCCGCCGGCCTTGATGACCAGGGCCAGGTTGGCGGTCTTGGCCTCCAGGTGGACGGAGACGGCGACGCGCAGGCCCTTGAAGGGCTGTTCTTTTTCAAAACGGGCCTCGATCTGGGACAGGGCGGGCATGAAATTGCGCACCCAGTCGATCTTGCGGTGGCCGGAGGGGGCCAGCGCGGGGTCGCGGATGATGCTCATAAGTATTTACTCCCTTTCGGTAAAATTTCTGTAGGGTCAGTATAGCATAGGGCGGGAGCGTTTTCAAGCGGTCACAGTGTGTCCTGTTACCGTTCTGTCTGCTCCGTCATAATCCCCCAGCGGATTCCAAACTGATCAACAAATACGACCCGGCAGGAACTGTATGGAGTGGCTTCCATTGGATAGATTGTCTGGCTCCCTTCCCTCATGACCTCATACGCCTGCTGCACTTCCTCTTTCGTATCGCACATGATGGTGAGGAAATTTGAGTAGCACGTTTGAAATGGAATGTCCACATGGTCGCTCATAATGATGCGCTGACTGCCCAATACTAGTTCCGAATGATAGATATAGTCCTTTTGGCTTTCCGTAAGAAGCGGATTATATGCGGGGTCATCTGCCTCCCGATAGGTAATGAGACAACTGATCTTCCCATGAAATGCCTTTTCGTACATATGAATCGCTTCTCGACAATTTCCGCCAAAATTTAATGTAGGTACAATGTTCATTTAATTTCACTCCATATCATATTTTAGCGGCGCAAAACGGGCCGCGGCGCCTGTTTGCGGCCCGTTTTTCTCAGTGCTTCGCCGCCAGCAGCTCGGCGCGCACGTCCCACAGCTTCTGGGATAGATCCACGTAGTAGTTGTGGGGGTACTCGAAGCGCTTCACCTCGTCCCACAGGCTGTCCACCTCCCGGGTACAGTGGGCGCGGGACTCCTGGATGGAGGGCACCTTGTACACCAGCTTGCCGCCCTGGAAGATGGGCACCAGCAGGGGCCGGACGGTGAAGTCGGTGACGGTCTTGCGCTTCCAGGTGGCCTCCGGGTCAAACAGTTCCAGGGGCCTGGAGAAGTCGGGCTGTTCGTCGTGGACGCAGATATAGTCGGCAATGGCTTTGCCAGTGGCGTTCTCAAAGAGACGGTACACCTTCTTGAAGTGGGGGATGGTGACCTTTCCGGCGTTTTCGCTGATCTTGATCTTGGGGGTGACGGTGCCATCGTCCTCCTCAATGGCGGCCAGCTTGTACACGCCGCCGAACACCGGCTCGCTCTTGGAGGTGATGAGCCGCTCGCCCACGCCGAAGGCGTCGATGCGGGCCCCTTGGGTGATGAGATCCCGGATGATGTACTCGTCCAGGGAGTTGGAGGCCACGATTTTGATGCCGGGCAGGCCCGCGTTGTCCAGCATCGCCCTGGCCTTTTTGGACAGGTAGGTCAAGTCGCCGGAGTCGATGCGGATGCCGCCGCTGGTGATGCCCAGCTCCCGGAACACACGGATGGCGTTGGGCACGCCGGAATGGAGGACGTTGTAGGTGTCCACCAGCAGGGTGGCAGCGGTGGGATAGACCTGGCAGTAGGTCTTGAAGGCGGTGTACTCGTCGGGGAACATCTGCACCCAGGAGTGGGCCATGGTGCCGGTAGCGGGGGTGGAGAACATCTCGTCCGCCATGGCGCAGGCGGTGCCCCCCGCCCCGGCGATGTAGCTGGCCCGGGCGCCCAGCAGAGCGCCGTCGGAGCCCTGGGCCCGGCGGGAGCCGAACTCGGACACCGGGCGGCCCCCGGCGGCCCGGACAATGCGGTTGGATTTGGTGGCGATGAGGGACTGATGGTTCAGGGCCAGCAGCAGGTAGGTCTCGATGAACTGGGCCTCAATGGCCGGGGCGCGGACGGTGAGGATGGGCTCCCGGGGGAAGATGGGCGTGCCCTCGGGGACGGCCCAGATATCGCCGGTGAAGCGGAAGTCCCGCAGATAGTCCAAAAACTCGGGGGAGAAGCAGCCCTTTCCCCTCAGGTATTCGATGTCCTCCTCGTCAAAGCGGAGGTTTTGGATGTATTGGATGACCTGCTCCAGTCCGGCGGCGATGGCGAAGCCGCCCCCGTCGGGGACGTTGCGGAAGAACACGTCGAAATAGCAGACGCGGTCTTTCAAACCTGTCTGGAAATAGCCGTTGCCCATGGTCAGCTCGTAGAAGTCGAAGAGCATGGTGTAGTTGACGTCATGTTTCATCTGGAGAGCCCCTCCCTGTGTTTATTGCCACCAATTATATGCTGTCCTCACCGTAAAATCAAGAGTAAGAAGCGCGGAGCCGTCGTGAGCAGAGCGGATGGAGTGCAGCGAAGGCAAAACCCCAGGCCCGCGAAGTGGGCTTGGGGTTTTGTCTGAGTCGGAGCGAAGCCGCGCGTCGCGAACAGGCGTAGCGTGACAAGGCCCGGTGGGGCTATTTCCCGGATGTGAACGGCGCCATGTCCAGACGGATATAATAGCCCCGGTCGTGGCGGCACACCGGGCACACCTGGGGTGCCAGGGACGCCTTGATGATCTCGCCGCAGTTGAGGCACATCCACAGGGTCTCCCCGTCGCTGTTGAACAGCTTTTCCTGCTCCAGCAGGTCGGCAAACAGGCCGAAGCGGTCGCCGTGGGTCTTTTCGATCTGGGCGATGAGTTCAAACTGCCCGCCGATCAGGTCAAAGCCCTCCTTGTGGGCGATCTCCGCGAAGGCGGCGTAGTCGTGCTCAAACTCCTGGTACTCGTTGTGCCGGGCGGCTTTTAAGAGGTCGAGGGTTTTGTCGGACAGGTCGATGGGGTAGTTGCCGTCGATGGCGATGTTCTGCCCCGCAGAGGGCAGCAGCAGGTCATAGAACACCTTGGCGTGGGCCAGCTCCTGGTTCGCGGTGAACTCGAACACCCGGGCCACCACTTCCAGCTTCTCCTTGCGGGCGGCGGAGGCGGCGATGGTGTAGCGGTTGCGTGCCTGGCTCTCCCCGGCAAAGGAGCGCATCAGGTTTTCCCGGGTGCGGCTGTCCATAAAGTCCACGTTGCCCTTGTGGTAGTTTTGATAGACGTTTGGCATATGATTCCCTCCAATGTATTGATGGGGACAGTATGCCCGGTTTGACGAAAAATTTGCATTGGAAATTTGTGCCTGTCACTCTCGCGGGCCGAGGGGAATACACTGGATTGATGACGAGAGGGCCGGCCGGACGGCCCGGACAGGAGGATTATCATGCTGCGGGCAAAAAACATCTGGGTGGTGGGGGGAGATCCCCGGCAGGCGGCGTTGGCAGCCCTTTTGGCCGACGACGGCCACAGTGTACATACCTACGCCCTGGATCAGGGCGAGGGGATGAAGTGCGAGCCGTCCATGGCCGGGGTGGATCGGGCGGACTGTGTGGTGCTGCCCCTCCCGGCGATGGGGGCGGATGGAAAGCTGAACGCCCCTCTGGCCGCCGAACGTCATGAATTGAAAGAAGTATTGGACGCCCTGCGTCCCGGGCAGCTGGTCTGCGCCGGGATGGTGGGGAAGAGCCTGAAGAAAATGGCGGAGGAGCGCAGTCTGGCGCTCTGGGACTATTTCGCCCGGGAGGAGCTGGCGGTACTCAACGCCATCCCCACCGCCGAGGGCGCCATCCAAATCGCCATGGAGGAGATGCCCATCACCCTCCACGACGCCCGGGTGCTGGTTGTGGGCTTTGGACGGCTGGGCAGGGCGCTGGCCCCCCGGCTTAGGGCGCTGGGCGCCCGGGTGTGGGTGTCCGCCCGGCGGTACGAGCAGCGGGCCGCCGCCGAGAGTATGGGCCTGGGCAGCGAGGGCGTTGACCGCCTGCCCGACTGGCTGTGCAGCTACGACCTGGTGTTCAATACGGTGCCCGCCCCGGTGCTGGGGGTGGAGGAGCTGGCGGCGCTGAAGGAGGGCGCGCTGGTTATCGACCTGGCCTCCCGCCCCGGCGGGGTGGACATGGACGCCGCCGCCGCTTTGGGCGTGCGGGTGATCTGGGCGCTGTCCCTGCCGGGGAAGGTGGCCCCCGTCACCTCAGGGCGGTACATCAAGGACACCGTTTATCATATCATGGAGGAATTAAACCTGTGAACATAGAAGAGTTGAGAGTGGGCTTCGCCTTTTGCGGATCCTTTTGCACCATGTCCAAGGCGCTGGACGCCTTGGAGCAGACGGCGGCGCGGTTTGGGCCGGTGACCCCCATCGTGTCCGAGACGGTGGCGGCCACCGATACCCGGTTCGGGAAGGCCCACGATTTCATGCGGGAGATGGAGCGCTTGTGTGACCGCCGGGTGATCGACACCGTGGCCGGGGCGGAGCCCATCGGCCCGAAGGGGCTGCTAGACGTGCTGGTGATCTGTCCCTGCACGGGCAACACCCTGGCCAAGCTGGCCCATGGGGTGACGGACAGCTCGGTGACTATGGCGGCAAAGGCCCATCTGCGCAACGGGAAGCCCCTGGTGCTGGCCCTGGCCACCAACGACGGCCTGGCCGGATCGGCCCCCAACCTGGGCACCATGCTGGGCCGGAAAAATGTGTACTTTGTCCCCTTTGGCCAGGACGATTACGAGGGCAAGCCTACCTCCCTGGTGGCTGACTTCTCCCTGGTGCCCGCGACGGTGGAGGCCGCCTGCCGGGGCGAGCAGATACAGCCCATTCTAGCGCGAGGATAGGCGACCCGGCCATGCGCCCAATCCGAGCGTGGTGTCAGGGGCGCGAGGATAGCCGCATAGGGACAAAAACCTATAGGGGGTGAAGCTGTGCTGACCATTCACAAGACGGTGGACGGCAAAATGACCCAGCTGGACGCCGTGGAGGACGGCTGCTGGGTGGATCTGACCGACCCCAGCGAGGATGAGCTGAAAACCGTGGCCGACGCCCTGTCGGTGGAGCCGGCCCTCCTCCGGGCCGCGTTGGACGAGGAGGAGATGTCCCGCATCGACAGCGAGGACGGAAACACCCTCATCATCGTGGATACCCCCGCCATGGAGCGGGACGACACCGGCGTGGTGTACTGCACCCTGCCCATGGGCATCATCGTCACGGATCAGCACATCATCACCGTGTGCCTGAAGGAGACGTCGGTGGCGCGCGACCTGCGGGCGGGGATCGTCAAGGACGTGCGCACCGAGCAGCGCACCCGGTTCATCCTCAACATCCTCCTGCTGGTGGCCAAACGGTACTTAAACTACCTGAAGCAGATCGACAAGACCTACACCAGCATGGAGCGGCAGCTGTACAAGTCCCAGCGGAACCGCGAGCTGATCCAGCTGCTGGATCTGGAGAAGTCACTGGTCTACTTCAACACCTCGCTGAAGGCCAACGAGGTGACGCTGGAGAAAATCCTGCGCGGGCGTATCGTCACCCTCTACGAAGAGGATCACGACCTGTTGGAGGATGTGCTCATCGAGGTGCGCCAGGCCATTGAGATGGCCCAGATTTACTCCGACATCATCTCGGGCATGATGGACGCTTTCGCCTCCGTCATCTCCAACAACCTGAACGTCATTATGAAGGTGCTCACCTCCATCACCATCCTCATGACGGTGCCCAACATCGTGTTCGGGTTTTACGGGATGAATGTGAGTGTGCTGCCCTTTGCCGGGAGCTTCTGGCCGCCGCTGGCCGTCTCCACCGTCATCATCGTGGTGGCGGGGGTCATTTTGAAGAAAAAAGATCTGTTTTAAGAGGACCCCCGGATCCAGCCACAGGCTGGATCCGGGGGTCGTTTTCTCCCGCACAGGGCAGTGTGTGGTTTACGGTTGCGTTTTCAAGAAAAAAGAATCGTGATTTTTAGTTACACAAAGAGCGATAATCGGAAGATACATACATAAAAGTGACAATCTTTGCCATAGCCCCTCAAATGCAATAATACTTCCTTGATACTCTGGTTTATCTGCCATTACAAAAAGAACAAAACATAGCAAGGAAAAAGCAAAACAAATAAAAGAAAAAACACCTAAAAATCCGTTGGGGATTTTGAAAAAGTATAGTCCAGTAAATAATGGAGCAAACGCCAAAAGCATAAATCCTATAGCAGAACTATATCCGTGTATCCTTGCGGAAATTGTTGTTAGCTCTTTCGTTTCTCCCACTGGGAAAAGACCTGATAAAATACAAGCACCTATTGCATAAATACAAATAATAGCAAAAAACATCATCGCTATCAAATTGGACTTTTCCGCAATAATTGGGTATAGCTTAAAATTGCATAAAAGCATGATAACCCCCAACACAATCAACCAAATATTATAGAACATATGCAACGGTGCTTTCGAATTTCCTAAAGCACTCATTACCTGTGCCAAATGATCATATCCCTGATATGTTGGAGCTAACAGAAACGGTAATATTAAATCACCCATTAGGAAAAACGGTAATAAATCTAAAATTTTAATTTTCATCATTTGCTCCGTTCTTAAAATGTCCTAATCCTTTCAAAATTTTTACGGCTACTTCTTTCATTACATCAGCTTTCACTACAGCAATACCTTGTTCTTCATCACCTAACACAAGCAGGGTATCTCCGGGATTAATATCAAATATGTCTCTGGCTTCTTTTGGAATTACAATTTGTCCCCGTTCACCAACTTTTACAGTTCCAAATATGTGCTTTCCCTTTGGCATAGACATTCGATCCACCCCCTAAAATCATGTTTTTCATACTAACACGAAAAGTATACATCAACTATATTGAGCTGTCAATTCATTTTGAAGAAAAAAATCTGTTTTGACAGAAAAATCCCCCGGACAGCGAGTCCGGGGGATTTTCATTGTCACGCTTGGATTGGCCGCGCGGCTTACTTCCTCCACCGTTTGAGCATGGGGAAGAACTGGTGCATCTGGGCCTTGGCCTGCTCCTCGGTCATGCCGGGGTTGCCCTGGACCATCATGGGGGCGCAGAAGTCGATCATCTCCTCCATGGTCATCTCCCCCGCGAACTGGCCGCCTTTGTAGCAGTAGCCACAGTAGTCGGGATTGTGGGAGCCGTCCGCCTCAGTGCCCAGCTCTACGCCGGGGGTCAGCGGCATCCCGCAGGACTGGCAGAATTTCATGTTGGCAAAATCCATGATTGGAACCTCCTCTGTTTTGGATGATTCCATGGTAGCATCCGGAACCTGACAAGGCGTGTCAGGTTTCTCTGAATGGGCCCGGAAAATTTCCTGTCCCAACGCGGCCAGCCGCCGCCGGAGCGTGTCCGGCGAGAGCACCTCCACCCCCGCACCGAAGCTGAGCAGATAGCCGTACAGCCACTGATCCTCGGGGAACACCGTCTCCACCAGCAGCGAGCCGTCCTCCTGGCGCTTGACGCAGCCCTGGTCGAACTCGTCGTATACCCGGTAGGCCATGTAAGGCGCGAAGCGCAGCTTGACCTCCACCCGGAACAGGGGTGGGATGTCGCCGGAGAACTCGATGTCCGGCGGATCCAGGCGGCGGTGAAACACCTCCCCGGTGAACGCCGGGGACAGGATGCGGGACAGCCGGAAGGTGCGGTAGTCCTCCCGCTCCAGGTCAAAGGCCTGGAGATACCACCCCTGGCCCTTGAACACCAGCCGGGCGGGCAGAACCCTCCGCGCTCGGGTGGAGCCGTAGGAGCTGGCGTAGTCAAAGGCCAGGGTCTGCCGCTCCAGCACGGCCTGCTTGAGAAGCTGGAACTTCCCGTTGTCCGCCGATCCCGCGTCCCCCCAGCGGGACAGATTCACCTGGAGCCAGTCCGCCTGATTCCGGCGGAACAGGGCGGACAGCTTGGTGAGCGCCTGCGCCCCCTCCTGTCCGGGGAGGCTTTGCAGGGCGGTGAGAAGCTGCCGCTGCTCCTCATCGGTGAACGCGGCCCGGTCTAGGACGTAGCCGGGAAGCAATGCCACGCCGCCCCCGGCCCCTTGGGTAGTGTACACCGGCACCCCGGCGGCGGACAGGGCGTCCACGTCCCGCAGCACGGTGCGGGGGGACACCTCCAGCTTTTCGGCCAGCTCCCCGGCGGTCATGCGGCCCCGCTCCAGCAGGAGATAGACCATCTGGAATTGACGGCCTGCGGACATGGGACAGCCCCCCTCTCTTTTTTCCTATTCTACCATATCAAAAGCAGAAGGGGAAGCCCCGGATGGGACTTCCCCCCTGTGTTTTGCATCGTTAATCTAACTCAAACTGCCCGGTATACAGTTGATAATATCTGCCCTGCTCCTCGATGAGCTGGGCGTGGCTGCCCTTTTCGATGATCTCGCCGTGCTCGATGACCACGATGCAGTCGGCGTTGCGCACGGTGGACAGCCGGTGGGCGATGACGAATACGGTGCGTCCCTCCATCAGCGCGTCCATGCCCTGCTGGATGTGCTGCTCGGTGCGGGTGTCAATGGAGGAGGTGGCCTCGTCCAACACCATGATGGGCGGATCCTTGACGGCGGCCCGGGCGATGGACAAAAGCTGCCGCTGGCCCTGGGACAGGTTGGCCCCGTCCCCGGTGAGCAGGGTGTGGTAGCCCTCGGGCAGACGGCGGATGAAGCCGTCGGCGTTGGCGGTCTTGGCGGCCTGGATACACTCCTCGTCGGTGGCGTCCAGCCGGCCGTAGCGGATGTTGTCCATGACGGTGCCGGTGAACAGGTGGGTGTCCTGGAGCACCGCGCCCTGGCTCAGGCGGAGGGAGTCCTTGTCAATCTCCCGCACGTCGATGCCGTCGCAGGTGATGATGCCGCCCTGGATCTCGTAGAAGCGGTTGATGAGGTTGGTGACGGTGGTCTTGCCCGCGCCGGTGGAGCCCACGAAGGCGATCTTCTGGCCCGGGTCGGCGTACACCGACATTTTTTTCAGCACCGGTTTGCCCTCCACATAGGAGAAGTCCACCTGGCTCAGCCGCACCGCGCCCCGCAGCTCGCTATAGCAGTATTCCTCGCCGGGGACGTTGCGCACCGCGCCCCGGATGAGGTGCAGGCCCATCTGGCCGTCGGGGCCGGGGTATTTCCACGCCCAGCCGTGGCCGGCCAGGGACGCGAAGTCCCGGACCTCGGTGAGGGCACCGTCTGGGGCGAACTCCACCCAGAGCCCCTCCGGGGAGTCCTCGTCGGGGGGCAGGAGCTTCAGGCCGTTTCCATCCCGGACGGCCTGGCCCAGCTCGGTGAGGGTTTCGCCGTCCGCCGCCACAAGCACCGGCACCAAGGCCATGCCGCTGTTCCGGGGTACCTTCCACGCCCAGGCGTGGGGGCGGCCCTGGCCAGAGAACCTGGACAGGGAGCCGTTGGCGTCCTTGTCCACGGGGACTAAGGTGACCTTGCCCTGGTTGACCTCGGGCTGGGCATCCATCACGGCGAAGATGCGCTCCGCGCCCGCCATGGCGGACAGCAGGGAGTTCATCTGCATGGAGATCTGGTTGACGGGCTGGGTGACCTGACGGTTGTAGTCCAGATACACCTTCAAGGAGCCCAGGGTGAAGCCGGTGTTCACCCCGCTGCTCATGGCCAGCGCGGCGCCCAGCACGGCGGTGACGGCGTAGCCCACGTTGGTCAGGTTGCCGGCGATGGGCATAATGGCGGAGGAGTAGAACCCGGCCTGACTGGCGGCGGCGCGGTATTCCTCGTTCAGCGTCTGGAACTGGGTCTTGGCCTGCTCCTCGTGGTTGAAGGCCTTGACCACCTTCATCCCCTCGATCATCTCCTGGATGTTGCCGTTCACCGCGCCCAGAGCGCCCTGCTGCCGGGCGAAGAACTTCCGACTGCGCTTGCCGAACACGGTAAACACCGCCGTCACGCCGCCCAGCATCACCACGGAGGCCAGGAACAACAGGGGGGACAGGGAGATCATCATGGCCACCACGCCCACAAAGGTGATGACGCTGGAAATGAGCTGCACCACCGACTGTTCCAGGGCCATCTGCACGTTGTCGGCGTCATTGGTGAAGCGGCTCATCAACTCGCCGTGGGTGTGGGCGTCAAAGTAGCTCAGTGGAAGTTGCTGGAGCTTGTCAAACAGGTCCTTTCTCATCCGGTTGCAGCCCTTCTGGGCCAGCTGGGCCATGAGGTTGGCCTGGACATAGGAGCACGCCGCCGCGCACAGGTAGACGCCCGCCAGCTTGAGACAGGCGGTGAGCAGTTCGGGCAGACGGGTCTGCCCCGACGCCAGGGCCAGGGTGAGGCCGTCGAAGATGGGCTTCTGCAGGTAGGTGGCCGCTACGCCCAGCAGGGCGGAGGCCACCACGCACAGCAGGGCCGCGATGAGCATGAGGGGCCGGTTCAGGATATACTTCACCGTGCGCGCCAGGGTGCGCTTCAGGTTCTGGGGCTTGCCAAAGCCGCCCCGGGGGCCTCCATGGGGGCCGCCGGGGCCGCCCTTGGGCCCGCTGGGCCGTTTGTTCTCAGCCATTCTCGCCGCCCCCTTCCTGCTGGGAATCATAGATCTCTTTGTAGATCTTACTTGCAGCCATCAGCTCGTCATGGGTGCCCGTGGCGGACACCGTGCCCTCGTCCAGCACCACAATCTTGTCGGCGTACTGCACTGAGCTGATGCGCTGGGCGATGATGATGACGGTAGTGCCCTTCAGGTTTTGCCGGAAGGACTCCCGGATGCGCCCCTCGGTGGCGGAGTCCACGGCGGAGGTGGAGTCGTCCAGGATGAGCACGGCGGGCTTGCGCACCATGGCCCGGGCGATGCACAGCCGCTGCTTCTGCCCGCCGGACACGTTGACGCCGCCTTGCTCCAGGTAGGTGTCAAACCCCTCGGGGAAGGACATGATGAAGTCATAGGCCTGGGCGTCCTTCGCCGCCTGGATCAGTTCCTCCTCGGTGGCGTTTTCGTTGCCCCAGAGCAGGTTTTCCCGGATGGTGCCGGAGAACAGCACGTTGTTTTGCAGCACCATGCCGATGCGGCCCCGCAGGCCGTCCAGGGGGTAGTCCCGCACGTCCAGCCCGTCCACCAGCACCTTACCCCGGTGAACGTCATAGAACCGGGGGATGAGGTTGACCAGGGACGACTTGCCCGTGCCGGTGCCGCCCACGATGGCCACGAACTCGCCGGGCTTGATGTCCAGGTTGATGTTGCGCAGCACGTCCTCCCCCGCGCCCTCGGTCTGGTAGCGGAAGGCCACGTCCCGGAACTCCACCCGGCCCTGGGGGGCGGGCAGCTCACGCTCGCCGCCGCCGCTGATGGTGGGCTGGGCGTCGAGCACCTCAAATATACGGCGGGTGGACGCCTGGGCCTGGGTGTACTGGAGGATGGCCATGCCCACGAACATCACCGACATGAGGATCTGCATGATGTAGCCCAGCACGGTCTGGAGGTAGCCCACGTCCAGCTCCAGGCCCAGCACCATGTTGCCGCCGAAGTAGAGCGCCAGCACGGTGGCGGAGGCCATGCAGATCATCATCACCGGCTGCATGGCCACCACCCGCAGCACGGCCCGCAGGCCGGCGGCGGTGAAGCCGTCGTTGGCGTCCATGAACTTCTCCCGCTCCCGGTCCTCCCGGACGTAGGACTTCACCACCCGGACGGCGATGAGGTTTTCCTGCACCGTCTCGTTGAGGTGGTCCAGGGCCTTCTGCATCTTCTCAAACAGGGGCATACAGATGCGCATGATCGTCAGCAGCGCCGCCGCCATGACGGGCAGGATGACCAGCACCACCAGCGCCAGTTTGGGGCTGATGGTCAGGGTGAGCACCACGCTGGCGATGAGCATGGTGCCCGCCCGGATGAGGATGCGCAGGCAGATCATGGCCATGTTCTGGATCTTGGTCACGTCGTTGGTCATGCGGGTGATGAGGGAGGAGGAGGAGAACCGGTCGATGTCGGCAAAGGAGAAGGACGAGATCTTCTCAAACTCCGCCTGACGCAGATTAGCCCCCAGGCCTTGGGCGGCGTTGGTGGCGCATTTGGCCGCCATCCCCCCGGCGAAGGTGGCAATGACCGCGACCACTACCATTAGCGCCCCCGATCGCCAGATGGGGGCCATGTCCTCTTTTAGAATGCCCTGGTTGATGATTTGGGCCATGAGCAGGGGGATGGTGAGCTCGCAGCCGGTCTCCAACACCACCAGCAGGGGGGAGGCCACGGCGTATTTCTCATAGCCTTTCAGGTAGGACGCGATTCGTCTCAGCATGGGTCACACTTCCTTTCAAGGGATTCCGGCGGGGGTGGGGGAGGCGGGCAGCTGTCGTCCTCCCGTCTGCCGCCGATCTGGTAGAGATTGTCCAGCATACGCTGGTGGAACTGATAGACCAGCTCCCGCTCTTCGGGGGAAAAGCCGTGGTACATATGGTCGTCCACCTGCTGGAAGGCCCGCATACCCGCCGTCAGGGCGTCCCGGCCCTTCTGGGTGATGGAGATGCGGTTGCGGCGGGAGTCCTTCTCGTCGGTGCGCCGGGCCACGTAGCCCTGCCGCTCCAGACACTTCAGCGACGCGGCAATGGTGGGCGGGGCGCAGTGGAGCCGGTCGGCCAGCTCCTTTTGGGTGGGGGCCTGATCCGGGTCGTTGGGGTAGTGGGACAAGGTCACCAACAGGTGCGGTGAGCCGATATCCCGCAGTCCACGGTCTGCCAATGCGGCCATATGGGCGTTGTGATGGGCCCGGAG